>JAUVAS010000004.1 GCA_030591585.1 Flavobacterium sp.
AAAAGAATTTGATATCCAAATTCCAGACGACCAAGCTGAAAATATTGCTACAGTTGGTCAAGCAATTTCATATATAGAAGAAGCAAAATAAAACTACTTCTTTATGGAATTAAAGCGAGTTGTAGTAACAGGTTTAGGCGCACTTACCCCTATTGGTAACAATGTTGAAGAATATTGGGACGCATTAATAAAAGGGAAAAGTGGATGTGCTGATATTACTTATTTTGATACTGAAAAGTTCAAAACAAAATTCGCTTGCGAGCTTAAAAATTTCGACCCATTAGAACATTTCAATAGAAAAGAAGCTCGAAAACTTGATCGGTTTGCTCAATATGCACTTGTTTCAGCTGATGAAGCAATCAAAGACGCTAAAATAAACCTCGAGGAGGTTGATAAATTTAGAGTTGGTGTAATTTGGGGCGCAGGTATTGGAGGATTAGAGACTTTTCAAAATGAAGTATTAAATTATGCAGAAGGGGATGGAACACCGCGTTTCAACCCCTTCTTTATTCCTAAAATGATAGCAGATATTGCTCCGGCAAACATCTCTATTAAATATGGATTTATGGGTCCCAATTACACAACAGTTTCTGCTTGTGCATCTGCTGCAAACGCTCTTATCGATGCTTTTAATTATATACGATTAGGGCAATGTGATATTATAGTTTCAGGAGGAAGTGAAGCAGCAGTTACTATTGCTGGAATGGGAGGTTTTAATGCGATGCACGCCCTATCAACTCGTAATGAAAACCCAGAGACAGCTTCAAGACCTTTTGATGCTACTCGCGATGGTTTTGTATTAGGAGAAGGAGCAGGGGCGCTAATTCTTGAAGAATATGAGCACGCAAAAAAACGGGGAGCAAAAATTTATGCTGAAGTTGCTGGTGGCGGAATGTCTAGTGATGCCTACCATATGACAGCTCCACACCCTGAAGGAATTGGAGTTGAAAGAGTAATGCTTAATTGTCTTAATGATGCTGGAATGACCCCAGATCAAGTTGATGCAATTAACACACACGGTACAGCAACACCTTTGGGTGATGTTGCAGAATTAATTGCTATTTCTAAAGTTTTTGGCAAACATGCTAAAAACATTAATATCAATTCTACAAAATCAATGACAGGTCATTTATTAGGGGCAGCAGGAGCAATAGAAGCGATTTCTTCTATTCTATCCATCCAAAACGGAATCATTCCTCCTACTATAAATCACACTACTGTCGATGAAAATATTGACCCTTCATTAAACCTTACTTTAAACAAAGCTCAAAAGCGCGAAGTTACTATTGCGATGAGTAATACTTTTGGTTTTGGTGGGCATAATGCTTGTGTTCTCTTCAAAAAAATCTGAGTACTTTAATTTTTAATGGCTTCAATTAAAAACATATTTAAACCCCGTACTGAAGAGGATGGGGCTTTTTTTTATGCCGTTAAAAAAATAATTGTGTATCGGCCTAAAAACATTCAACTATTTGTTGAAGCATTTACCCATCGTTCTATGAACGAAAAAAGTAAAGAAGGAAATGCTATAAATTACGAAAGAATGGAGTTTTTAGGAGACGCTATTCTCAGTACAATAATTGCTTCACATTTATACAAAAAAGTGCCTAGTGGTAATGAAGGTTATCTTACCAAGATGCGATCTAAAGTAGTAAGTAGAGAGCATTTAAATGAGTTAGGGAAAGATCTAAATTTAATACGTTTAGTAAGATCTGCAATACCAACCAACCAATTTGGAGAAAACATACATGGTAACGTTTTTGAAGCTTTAGTTGGCGCTATTTATTTGGATAGAGGATTTAAATATTGCGAAAAATTTATATACAAACGGGTTATAAAACCTTATGTGGATATTCAAAAATTGGAAGGTAAAATAATAAGCTATAAAAGTTTATTTATTGAGTGGTGTCAAAAAAACAAAACACCTTTTAAGTTTAACGTGTATGAAGACACCGGGAATGACACTCTTAAACATTTTGCGGTAAAATTAAAACTAGAGAATGAAATAGTAGCAAAAGCACGTGCTACTTCAAAGAAAAAAGCAGAAGAAAGCGCTGCAAAAAGAGCGTATTATAAGTTGCAAAGAAGAATAGACAGCGAAATGGCTTAGATTATTTCTATTAAAATCCTAGTTTCTAAATACCTATATCCATCATTTTTTGTATTTTTAAAGAGATTTTTTTATAGTATAATTACTAATTTTTTAGCTTGATTAAATGGCAATTCATAAGCTAGTTTTGGAAGATGATTTTTCGAATGAATTTTCATTAATTGCGATACATTGCAGCGAAGAAGCTTATAAAATGGCTTATATGCTAAACAAACATGTACCTTTGCAATTAGTAAGAAAACCTTTGGATATAGATTTTTCAAATAATGGTTTAGTGGTTACATTTCCTATATTTGAATACGAAGATGTAATGACTTATAATAGTTATAATTTAGTTTCGAATAAAAGTAAATCATTCTCTGCTAAAGTTCATAGTTCTGGAGGTTTGTTTGATGAAATTTCTTCAGAAAAAACAGTAACAACTTTTTTACTGAATGAGTTTAAAAAAGTAGATTTTTTTTTAAAGATTCATTCAGATTATGAAAAAGTTCCGACAAGAAATCTAATTTCAGCTATCAATAAAATTGAACAAGTAATTTCAGCATATAGCATAGATACCGATAAAATAAAATCAAAACATAATTTAATATTTAACTAATGCCCAATAAAAAAAGAACAAAAATAGTTGCCACCTTAGGACCAGCCTCTTCAGATAGAGAAGTACTAAAAAATATGATTATAGAGGGCGTTGATGTTTTCAGAATTAATTTTTCGCATGCAGATTATAAAGATGTTAAGAGTAAAATTGCAATTATCCGCGAATTAGGAAAAGAACTGAACACTCACACAGCAATTTTAGCAGACCTTCAAGGGCCAAAATTAAGAGTAGGGATTATGAAAGAAGGTGTGAACCTTAAAGATGGAGAGGTATTAAGTTTTTGTACTGGAGATGAATTTGAAGGCTCGAATGAAAGGGTCTATATGAATTATGATAATTTTCCAAAAGATGTAAAATCTGGAGAACGAATATTGGTAGATGATGGGAAATTAATCTTTGAAGTAATTGAATCTGACGGAAATTCTGAGGTAAAAGTAAAAGTAATTCAAGGAGGCGTGTTAAACTCTAGAAAAGGAGTAAACTTACCCAATACTGAAATATCATTGCCAGCACTTACTAAAAAAGATAAAGAAGATGCAATATTTGCTATTAATCTGGAAGTAGATTGGATGGCACTGTCTTTTGTGCGTAATGCAGAAGATTTAAAAGAATTACAAGCTTTGATAGAAGCGCATAGTGAGTATAAAATACCTATCATCGCGAAAATTGAAAAACCAGAAGCAGTAAAAAATATAGATAAGCTAATTCCTTATTGTGACGGACTCATGGTCGCTCGAGGGGATTTAGGAGTTGAAGTCCCTGCAGAAGAAGTTCCTCTTATTCAAAAAGAATTAGTACTAAAAGCAAAACGGGCAAGAATACCAGTAATTATAGCCACCCAAATGATGGAAACCATGATTACTTCACTAACGCCTACAAGAGCGGAAGTAAATGATGTAGCAAACTCTGTGATGGATGGGGCTGATGCGGTGATGCTTTCTGGAGAAACCTCTGTTGGAAAATACCCTGTTGAGGTGGTAAGCAAAATGGCTACAATTTTACAAAAAGTAGAAAATTCATCTTTGATATCGGTACCACAAGAGCCGCCAACTATTAGAACCAACAGATATATTACCAAATCTATTTGTTACCATGCAGCTCATATGGCAAATGAAGTTGAAGCAAAAGCAATTTGTACATTGACCAATAGTGGATACACAGCATTCCAAATCTCTGCTTGGCGCCCTGCAGCACATATTTTAGTGTTTACTTCAAATAAACGCATACTTTCTCGACTCAATTTATTATGGGGAGTAAAAGCGTTTTATTATGACAAGTTTGTAAGTACCAATGAAACGGTTGTAGATGTTAATAAAATAGCTTTTGATAAAGGATTTGTAAAAAAAGAAGATTTTATTATCAACCTTGCAGCAATGCCTATTGTTGATAAGGGAATGGTGAATACCTTACGGGTTTCACAGGTTTAGGTAGACTGATTTTTCAACCATTCCTCCCGTAAATCTGAAGAGAGTTTTCCAGTACCATCATGCTTCCAGCCCGGAGGTTTTACGATATAATTGATTCTATCTAAAAAAGACTTTTTGCCAAAGAAAGCATCTTTAAAAAGAGCGCCCCATTCTTTAAAAGCGATGATAATTGGGTTGTAGGTGTTGATGTTAGTTACTAAACCGTAGGTTACTTTTTCTTCTTTTAATTCAGGCTGAAAGGTGCCAAACATTCTATCCCAAATAATTAAAATTCCAGCATGATTTTTATCTAGGTAAACAGGATTACTTCCGTGGTGAACCCTATGATGTGAAGGGGTGTTAAAAAAAGCCTCAAACCATTTGGGCATTTTATCAATAGTTTCAGTATGAATCCAAAATTGATATAATAAACTTATTGCCATTTGGAATACTATCATTCCAGGATGAAAACCTAATAAAGGCAACCACAACCAAAATATAAAAGAGTAAAAATTCCCCGTCCATGTTTGACGTAAAGCAGTACTTAAATTATAATGTTTTGAGGAATGATGAATCACATGAGATGCCCAAAACAATCTGCTTTCGTGTGAAATTTTATGAAACCAATAATAAGATAAATCGTCTGCAAAAAGAAGTAAAATAAAACTCCACCAAGCAAAAGGAATGGTGAAAACTCGAAAATTATCATACACATAATATAAGGCCGCTAAAACAATAACCTTAGATAAGAAGCCAATAAACACATTTCCAACCCCCATGGCAATAGATGAGAAAGCATCTTTAGTTGTATAGGTTTTTATTTTTTGTTTTGTGGTAATAAATAATTCAAGCAACATAGCCAAAATAAAAAATGGGATGGCAAAAAGGATGATAGGAGGAAAATTGGACATTTATTTTTGTTTGAACTTCCAAAATACAAAAAATGTCATTCAGAACGAAGTGAAGAATCTCAAAAATGATGTTTTTTTATTTCTATAGAGATTCTTCACTTCGTTCTGAATGATAAAATTCTTTTTACTCAACAATTTCAGTTTTAGAAATTTTCATGCCATTACTATTTATTGTGATAGCAACTAATTTCGAAAACCCGTTGTTTTTATAAACATATTCGATTTTCTCTAAGGCATCATTTTTTCTTTTGATTTGTAATTCGCTAGTCCAACTATCTTTTGAATACTTTTTTTCTTTTATTATCTGAATCTCTTTTCCTTTTGAAGAAGGAAAAACAAACTCTTTCGGAAAATTAAAAAGCTGTTGTGCAATGTAAAACGCTTCATGCCATTCAGACTCTGGAATAATAAGAGTTTCTGTATTAGTTGGTTTACTTGCCGTTCCTCCTGTTGTTTCTGTGAAAATGACTTTGGGGAAATTCTCTTTTAGTTCTTCTGCATACCCTTTGGCAGAGGTTCCTTTTTCAGGAGGAAAATATTTTGAAAGAAAGCCATTAAAAGCAAATCCCTTTTTCTGGTTGAATTCTATTTCATCCATTCCGCCGTTAATTTCTCCAACTTTCATGGTTGATTTTTCTTCTGAAGCAATCACTTTTACACGAGTACCATAAGGCATCACGGCTAGTTTTTCGCTTTGTAAATTAGCGTATTCTCGAAGACTCAATCCCGTGGAGGCGGTGATGTATAAATATGAGTCATTGGGGTTTTCTTCTAGTGTAGTTTCAGCAAGAGCAATTTCTTTTTTAGAAATTAATTCCACTTCCGAAGGGGAAGTTTTAGCATCTTTACAAGAAAATAAAACGAATGTGCTAATTAAAGCGAGGCATACAATTTTTGCTGTTTTCATAATGTGAGTTGTTAGGATTAATAAATGATTTTTAATTAGATCTCGTTATAAAAACGAGATTAATTCGAATGGATAAATTTTTACAAAATTTAGATTTTCATTAAGTAATTTTCTCACATATATATATTCAGAATTATTCAGAAGTCAAATTTTAATTGCACCGCAATCACCTTCTCTTTTTTGGTTTTCCCTTTTTCGTTGTTGAGGTTCGATAAGGAGATTCCCAACAACCGTACCGAGTTTTTCATAGAGGACTGAAATAACAATTCTTTAACAGTTTCAACTATTACGTCTTTATCCGAAATAAAATATGGCAAGGTCTTGCTACGAGTCTGTAACGTAAAATCGCTGTATTTAATTTTAAGGGTGACCGTTTTTCCTGCAACTTTACTTTTTTTAAGACGTTTTTCAACTTCTTTTGCAATGTCTTCTAAACGCTCTATCATAAATATTTCTGAAGTGATATTTTCACTAAATGTACGTTCTGCAGCTAAAGATTTTCTAGTACGTGAAGGTTTAACCGGGCTGTGATGTTCCCCTCGAACTACGTGGTAATAATACCGCCCACTTTTGCCAAAATGTTCTCCTAAATAATCTTCAGATTTTTGTTTTAAATCCAACCCAGTAAAGATCCCTAACCGATACATTTTCTTTACCGTTACCTTTCCAACACCGTAGAATTTTTTAATATCTAATTGTTCTAAAAACTTAATTACCTCGCCTGGAGGCACTGTTTTTTGTCCGTTGGGCTTATTAATATCACTAGCAACTTTTGCAATAAATTTATTGATAGAAATCCCTGCTGAAGCATTCAGTCCTGTTTTGTCTTTTATCTTTTTCCGAATTTCTTCAGCAATTAAACTTGCACTCGGATTCCCTTTTTTGTTTTCAGTAACATCTAAATAGGCTTCATCCAGCGAAAGCGGTTCTACTAAATCAGTATATTCATAAAAAATTTTACGTATTTGATCTGAAACTTCGTGATACCGTTTAAAATTAGATTTTACAAAGATGAGGTCTGGACAGTTTTGTAATGCAATTACACTGCTCATTGCAGATCTAACCCCAAATTTTCGAGCTTCATAACTAGCGGCACTAACTACTCCGCGTTTAGAACTTCCTCCCACAGCAACAGGTTTTCCACGTAATTCTGGATTGTCCAATTGCTCTACGGAAGCATAAAATGCGTCCATATCTACGTGGATTATTTTTCTCTGGAAATGTTCCTCCTTCATCCCATAAATTTATAATATCTTAGAGAAATAATAGAGAAAATTAATGGTTGAAATAGAAAGAAAATTCTTAGTCCTTTCAGAAGCCTTCAAAATAGAAGCTTTTAAGAACACAAAAATTGTACAAGGATTTTTAAATACCCATAAAGAACGAACGGTTCGGGTTCGTATTAAGGGCGAGAAAGCTTTTATTACCGTAAAAGGAATATCTAATACAGAAGGAACTACACGCTTTGAATGGGAAAAAGAAATCTCTGTTTTAGAAGCAGAACAACTTCTCATTATTTGTGAACCTAACTTAATTGAAAAAACACGTTATGAAGTAAAATACGGAAACCACATTTTTGAAGTGGACGAATTCTACGGAGAAAATGAAGGCTTGATAATCGCTGAAATAGAACTGACTTCAGAAAATGAAGCCTTTATAAAACCAGAATGGCTAGGTAAAGAAGTTACAGGCGATGTACGATATTATAATTCTCTTTTAAGTAAAACACCTTATCGTAATTGGGGAATTTAGCTGCCAAACTCAGGCGTCTTTTACAAAGTTTGAAATTTTGTAAAAGTTACTACGGTTAAATAAGCATAGTTTGTAAAGATGTATGGATAATTATATCCTAGAATAATTCCATTTTTCAGTCTTTTTTACAGTCTTCAGAAAATTAAATTTCAACAAAACACAGCTAAAAAGCACAAAAACACCGATTAAGTGTGTTAAATTTCGTTTTTTATTAATTTATTTTCAAAAAAATAGAGATAATTCGGGAGCCCTTTATTTTTCGAAGCTTTACAAAGATTTAGTTGTAGGAAAACCATCAATAAAACACTTAAAACATCGATAAACGACACTAAAGAAACGACTAAGTGTTATTTTTTAATTTATTTTTCTTACATTTGGTCTAACATCAAGCCCCAAATTTGATGTCCCCGCATTATGAAAACTTTAAAACTTAGCCTACTTACTATGGCATTTTTGTTTCTTTTTACGTCTTGTTCAAAAGATAGTGTAGAAACAACCGAAGAAGCAAACTATTCAATTGACCTTAACTTAGCTCAAGAAACAGATTGGCAATTGGCTGATGACATTCTTGATTTAGTTAATGAACACAGAGTATCTCTAGGTCTTTCAACAATTAAAAGAGACCAACAATACGCATCTGCGTACGCTGTAGAACACACAAAATATATGATTGATATGGATCGTATTAATCATGATAATTTTGGTATTCGTTCTGCTGCTTTAAAAGACAGAGGAGCCTCTAGTGTTGGTGAAAACGTTGCTTTTGGTTATACATCTGCAGAGGATGTTGTAATTGCTTGGTTAAATAGCCCATCACATAAAGATATTATAGAAGGAAGTTATACACATTCTGGTTTTGGAGTAATTCCAAATGAAAATGGAACCTTTTACTTTACACAACTTTTCTATAGCAAATAAAATTACTTTTTAGAATAAAGTTATTTGCCGTATTTTTACCTAAACTAAGATAAAAATACGGCTATGGCTATTGCAAAACCTTTCAATTTAAACAAGTGGATAGAAGACAATCGTGACTTGTTAAAACCTCCAGTTGCTAATAAAAACCTATATGTTGCTTCTGAAGACTACATTGTTATGATAGTTGCAGGGCCTAACGCACGTAAAGATTATCATTTTAACGAAACCGAAGAGTTGTTTTACCAGTTAGAAGGAAATATTCAAGTTAATATTCAAGAAAATGGGGTAAAACGAGAAATGAAACTCGGTCCTGGAGATATGTTTTTATTACCTGCAAACACACCACACTCTCCCGGAAGAAGCGAGGGCTCCATTGGTTTAGTTGTTGAAAGAGTCCGGAAAGGGAAAAACCTAAAAGATGGACTCATGTGGTTTTGCGACAACTGCAATCATAAACTTCACGAAGTGTATTTTGAACTTCAGGATGTAGAAAAAGATTTCCAACCTCATTTTAAAACATTTTATACTTCAGAAGAATTACGAACTTGCGATAACTGTGGTACTGTGATGGAAACGGACCCTCGGTTTATTGGTAACTAGTATTTTTTCAGAAATAATTATAACTTCATATTGAGAATCCTTTTAAATTCTTATACAGAACCCGTACCTTTGCACTCTATTAAAAAGAACAAAAAATCATATAAATATGGCTACTGTAGCAACCGCATTTGGAATTGAAGATGCATTAAAAAAATTAGGAGTTAACGAGATAAACAAAGGAACTTCCACCGGAAATAATTTCTTTTCTGAAGGGGAAATGATCTCATCGTACTCTCCTGTAGACGGAAAATTAATTGGTAAAGTAACTACTACCACTAAAGAAGATTACGAAAAAGTAATTACTACCGCACAAACTGCTTTTAAAGAATGGAGAGCCGTTCCTGCACCACAACGTGGCGAAATGGTACGTCAGTTTGGAAATAAACTAAGAGAATTAAAAGAGCCTTTGGGTCAGTTAGTTTCTTACGAGATGGGAAAATCTTTACAAGAAGGATATGGCGAAGTTCAAGAAATGATCGACATCTGTGACTTTGCAGTTGGATTATCAAGACAATTAAACGGACAAACTATTCCGTCTGAACGTCCAGAACATGTGATGCGTGAGCAATGGCATTCTTTAGGAATTGTAGGTATTATTTCTGCATTTAACTTTCCAGTAGCTGTTTGGGCTTGGAATACTACATTGGCTTGGATTTGTGGCGATGTTTGTGTTTGGAAAGCTTCAGAAAAAGCACCACTTTGCTCTATCGCTTGTCAAAATATTATAGCAGAAGTTTTAAAAGAAAACAACTATCCTGAAGGAATTTCTTCTATAATCAACGGAGACTATAAAGTAGGCGAAATGATGACTACCGACCATAGAGTTCCTTTAATTTCGGCTACAGGATCTACCAGAATGGGAAGAATTGTTGGAGCAACCGTTGCTGAACGTTTTGGAAAATCGTTATTAGAATTAGGAGGGAATAATGCCATTATTATCACTCCAACTGCCGATTTAAAAGTGGTGGTTCCAGGTGCGGTATTTGGCGCTGTGGGTACTGCGGGACAACGTTGTACTTCTACGAGAAGATTGATAATACACGAATCTGTTTATAATAAAGTAAGAGATGCAATTGTAGGTGCTTATGGTCAAATTGTAATTGGAAACCCTTTAGATGAAACCAAACATATGGGGCCATTAATCGATAAAGATGCGGTAAATATGTATTTGGCTGCTATTGAAAAAGCAAAATCTGAAGGCGGAAACGTACTTGTTGAAGGAGGCGTTTTAGAAGGAGAAGAATTTGAAAGCGGATGTTACGTGAAACCAGCAATTATTGAAGCTGAAAACCATTATGAGATAGTACAACACGAAACTTTTGCACCTATTTTATATTTAATGAAATATTCGGGAGATGTTGAAAATGCAATCGATATTCAAAACGGAGTGGTTCAAGGATTGTCTTCTGCAATTATGACAAATGACTTGAAAGAAGCTGAAAAATTCTTGTGTTTTGCAGGATCTGATTGTGGTATTGCCAATGTAAATATTGGAACTTCTGGTGCCGAAATTGGAGGAGCCTTTGGAGGTGAAAAAGAAACAGGTGGTGGGCGTGAGTCTGGATCTGATGCTTGGAAAATCTATATGCGAAGACAAACCAATACGATTAACTACTCAGATGAATTACCCTTAGCACAAGGGATTAAGTTTGATTTGTAATAAATCGTCTTTATAAAAAATAGAACCCTGTTAATTTTAAATTAGCAGGGTTTTTTTATTAGTGTTTCATTACTTTTTTGGTGATAACTCCCTCATCAGTTTCTATTTGTATAAATAACAATCCACTTGATAAGTCAGAAACCTCTATTTGGTTTGAAGGATTGTTCTGTTCTAAAACTAATCTTCCTAAAGTATCAAATATAGTTAATGAGGACATTTGTGTATTAATTGAGGATTCTATTTGTAGAATATCTTGAACAGGATTTGGGAATATTGAAATTTTATTTAATGATACATCATTAATACCCAAAGGTTGATTCATATTAATTAATTCAATGAATTCATAAAAAGGATGATTTAAACATGCATATTCAAAAGTATCTGCTATCCCTATGGTTTCAAGCCCAATGCCTTCAATTAATTTTAAAGTATCATCTAAAATAAAATATTTTAAATTTTCCATTCCAAAAAAATCACCATAACCAATATCTGTTACATTCCAATAATTACCGTGAACCCAAATTATATCTCCAATAACTAAATTATAATCATAATGTAAATATTCTTCACCTTCACTTATACCATATACCTTCTTTTCTATAATATCTTCTCTTAAGAATGTTTCGCAAAAGTTTCGGCCTTCTATACGAAAATAAGTTATTCCCTCAATTTCAACAGTCTCCATAACCTCAATATTAAAATCAGACTCATTTCCAACATCATTAGTTTTAAGCATATTCCATATTTTGCCATTTTCAAGTAATGGCGTGTAGTCTTGAGCAGTTGCTTTATAAAAAAAGCATATCAAACTAAGTATGATGATTATTTTTTTCATTTTCTTATTTTTAAATTAAAAAATGCTTTTTTAATCAGGGAGATTAATGTTTTAAAGATACATTTTTATTTTATAGGATCAAATATATCCTTTGTTTATAAAGAAATATATTGCAAAAATTACAAATAAGATAGCAAGCACAAAAAAGAAAATTTTCCAAAAAGAATACGGTCTTTGCCCTGCTATATTACCTGTTTGTCCGTTGACAAAAAAATTGTATCGCTTCTCTTTAAATGTATAGGCACTAATATAAACAGGAAGTAAAATATGTTTAAAGGTCTCTTCAGTAAGTTTCATGTCTAAAGAAGACACTCTTTGTGTATCTCCTCCAATAGCACGTTTTGCCCAACGCTCTGCAATTATTCGAGCTTCTTTTTGAGCCTCTAAATGACCTTTTTTTAAAGGGATGGTGTATTTTTCGGTAACAAAACCAGCAAGGTAGCTGCTATCAAATGGCTGTAATAGTTTTAAATTCCAACGAGCAATTTTACGAGGAATGAGTCCCGTTTTTTGTTTGGAAGCTTTAGTAAGAGTATCATCTACAAAGCCTTTTATAGTTCCATTTGCAGGATACCATCGAGTTCTTCTTTCAGTAGTTGTTCTTTTTTTACTTCCAGAACCTACCGTTTTAGTCACATAATAATATTCTCCACGTTGCCCAGTATAGGTTGCAAATAACTGAGCATCAAAAGTCCAATAAGGAGCATATAAGCCTTTGGTATTTTGAGGGTCTAAAGTGGCTTTTTTTAATTTATTAGGAGCAAACCATAAGCTCTTCACCCATTTTTTAAAAACCTGATGTGCTTTTTTTTGATCTATCTGAAAAGGCAACACAGCCCCTGGAACAATCCATTCTTCTTTATAAGCATCTTCCACTATAAGAGGCATACTACAATAGATACAATGAAGTGATTTATAATGCTCACCAACATGTTGGTTGGCACCACAATTTTTACAATGAAGCATGGTAATTTCTTCACTATGCGATTGTCCTCCCATTTCACTTAAATAACTTCTCAGCTCTAATTCTTCAAATCCATTTTTTGAAGTAGAAATCGTTTCCGTATGGGCACAATAACCACATTTTAATTCGGTAGTTCTTGGCGCATAAAGCAGTTCTGCCCCACAGTTAATACAGGCTTTTTTGAGTTCGGATTTTTTGGGAGTTTTTTCTTCCATACTAATTTAGACCTAACAGGTTTTAAAAACCTGTTAGGTCTGGAAAATAAATATTATTGAGGAGGAAGTGGTGGAGGTGTATTACCACCCAAAAAGGCTTTTAGTTCTTCCACATCTTTTAAAGCAGCCCAGTTTGCCATTCCTTGCTTCCAAACAAGAGTATCCTTATTTACGGTACGATTTGCAAATAAGGTTTTGAGTTGGTCAAAAATTATGGGACCAGATTGTTGTCCGTTAGCTGCATAAAAATATTGAACTGCAATTGGCATTGGTGGAGGCATCATTCCACCTTGTTGCATTGGCATTTGTTGTTGTCCACCCATTTGAGGAGACATTAAACCACCCATTTGTTGAGCGAGAACAAAGCCCATTCCCATTCCCATTCCTGCGCCAGCAGTTCCGCCATCGTTTAATGCAGCAGCTTCTATTGCTTTGGCTGTTTTAAATTGTGTTAGTTTTGCTAAATCAATTTTATCTAATCGGCTATACTCAAAGATTTCTTTTTTAAGATCTTCAGGCATTGAAACGTTTTCAATAAAGAATTTTTCTAAGGAAATCCCCACACTTAAAAACTCGGGTAGCATTACATCCTTACAGGTTTCTGAAAGTTCGGTAGTATTGGCAGCGTATAATTCTATAGGTAGATTAGCTTCCCCAACGGTGTCGGTAAAACGAGTTGCAATTAAGCTTTTCAGGTGTTCGTTAATTTCAAAATTGGTAAAATTATTATCGGTACCAACAATATCAATGATGAATTTTCCAGCATCGTCTATTCTATATGCATAGGTTCCAAAAGCTCTAATTTCAACCAATCCAAAACGATCATCACTTATGGTAATTGGGTTTTTGGTTCCCCATTTTTCATCTGTAAAAAGATGAGTGTTTACAAAATAAACTTCCACTTTAAAGGGACTGTCAAAACCATATTTCCAACCTTTTAGTGTGGTTAAAATAGGCATGTTTTGAGTGTTTAAGGTATAAGTGCCAGGTTCATAAACATCTGCTAGTTGCCCTTCATTAATTAGAACAGCCACTTGTCCTTCGCGAACGATTAGTTTAGCGTTGTTTTTTATTTCGTTTTGGTAACGTTCAAAACGATGGCAGATAGTATCGTCTGTATAATCTAGCCACTCTACAATGTCTATAAATTCGTGGCTTAGTTTTTCTTTTATTTTATCGAAAATTCCCATGGTGTTTGGTTTTTAAATTTGAGGTATAAAGGTAATGAAATACTAGATGATGATAAAAAATTCTATATAATAAACGATTAGTTTTTTATGAATTTTTGAGTTGAGTTTCTACCATCATTTGTTTGAATTTTCAGAAAGTACATTCCTGAAATAAGTGTTGAAACGTTAATCGTTTTGTTTTCTAACCCTTCTGCTTTCACTATTTGTCCCTGAATGTTATAAATAGTTACACTGGCAATATTAGAAGGGACACCTGTTAAGGATATGATATCTGACGTTGGGTTTGGGTAAATAGAAAAGTTTGATAAGCTGTAATTAATTGTTGTATCAAGCGTTACTTCACAATCTTCAGTTACTTGAACGGTCCAGTATTTTCTATATAAACAACCAGACATACAGTCTCCAGAATAAATGTAAAAATTATATAGACCATCAGATATTATAATATCACAAACAGCAACAGGACTCCCATTAAGATTATATGAAATACCGGTGTAATTAAATCTTAGCTCTATAGAAGGGCCATAAACTCCAGCATAATCAATATCATTTATGACTTCAAAATCGTCTATTAAAGCATAACCATTTAATAAATCATGTGCTGAAACTAGCCTAAAATAAGTACAGGAGCAAGATGAGTAATCTTGATAACTTTCAATTGAGAAAAGATAATCAGACATTAAATCATCAAGAGCAGGGACACCAGAAACCCCGGTATTTTTAAAATCTTCAACCCAAGGGATAGCTGTTTCTACAGAAAAAGTGATTTTTCTTAACTCTAATGGGTAATTATACTCTTGATTAACATGAATATTAAAGTCATTAAATAATGAATCTAAAGTCACATTATTATTTGGGTTTTCATAAATTGCAGATAACTTTTCTAAATAAGGAATAGTTCTTTCTATAGGTAAAAAAGGATTGTCGTAATCTGGATCGGAAGGATCATTTAAAATATCTCTTAAGGCTAAAAAGATTGCATCCAACTCATAATTCTCTTGAATATAATTGTTAATCTCACATTGTGAGAAAATAGATGTTGCAGATAGAAAATAGACAAGTAAGAGGAGAAATATTTTTTTCATAGGTCTATTAGGATAATATTTAATAAAGATACAAAAAAAATCAACTATACTTTACCTTCCTAAGAATCCGTACCGATTCTTTATAAGAATCATACACAGCACCTCCTATGTTTTTTAAATAGGGTTTTGTTTCCAATAATTTTGTTTTTGCCTCAGTAAAATCATTCAGATAACAAATAAGATAGGTTGCAGGGAGGTTTCGAATATCTTTTTTTTCTGAAGCATTTAAAGGAATTCCTTTTCTTAGTTTTTCCACCAAAGCATTGTTTGCATTATAAATATGATGCAGTGTTTTTTTGTTGAATTGTGGCGGATCAAAAATTAATTCGGTATCCATTTGATAAGACCCATTTTCCTGAAAAGTAATGACCACTTCCTCTAAGGGATGATATTTATAAGCGTTGTTCAGGCCTAAATGTACATACTCGATAATTCTAAATTCATCTTCATTAAAGGTGATACTCACTTCGTCTAGAGTGGAATAAAACAACCGAACTTGCTCATTAATAAGTTCTATATCTACTCTAGAATAATATAAGTTTTCCTTTACCTTTTTTGTAATTCCAGCCCAGCAAACTACAAACTGTTCTTTAAAAACTTTGTAGCTAGCATCCAGGTCTTTATGGCGGTTATAGTTGAAATCGATTACTCCATCCAGCGTGTATTCAATATTATTTTTTGCTTTGTTTTCTATAGCTTTTACAATTTCGGAATTTACATCTTCAATAACAATATCAAAATCTTTTGGCATCGAGATACTTCCATCTCTCATAAAAATAGATCCGCCCCAGTATTTCCAGATATTCCTTCGCAGAGAGGTAATTTCTTCAGTAGCACGAATAGTTACTAAACCCACAACTTTATCTGAAGACAGGTTAGGAAATGCTACATTCTCATAAATAACTAGCGGCGGATTGGAAAGATAGGCGTTAATGAGGTTTTGGATTTTACTATCGTCAAAAAAATCGACTCCGTTAATTTCATTGGTTTCATCCTCAACTCCAATGACGATATAACTGTTGTTATTAGGGTTGCTATTACTCAACGCACAAACATGTTTTAAAAATTTTGCTTTGCCTTCTTTACTTCCTAAATCTATTTTCCGTTTTTTATCATAGAAGCTGCTCTCATCATTATGAGCAAGTAGATTTTTTATAAGAAGTCGTTTGTTAATCAAGGGATATTGTTTATTGTTATTTCTATTTTTTATTAGTCGTACTTTGAACCTTTTCGTTTTGACGATTTTAGATAATTCATGAATTTTGAGATTTGTTCTCTTAATTTATAATCTTTAGATAAAGTAGTTTCGGCTATTAATTTCCAAATATCTTGACATAATTCTCTTGAAAGTTGATATATTTCTAAATCTTCAAAACTTTTGTAATGTGCCATTTTTAACGAATAATTAATAAAAATAGCAATAAAAAATTAGAATAATTAATAGAATTGAACAATAACAAATATTTTAGTTTTTTTAACCAACTGTTAACAAGTATTTCCATAAGAAATTCACATTTTAGCATTCCGAATTTAATACCGTGAAGGATAATTAAAACAAGCAATCATGGAACAAACAAATACAGCTCTAGATATAGGGGCTTTAAATGAAAAAATAGAAAAAGAATCTGCATTTATCGACATCTTGACGATGGAAATGAATAAGGTAATTGTAGGTCAAAAACACATGGTAGAGCGCCTACTCATTGGGTTGTTGGGCAAAGGGCACATTCTGCTTGAAGGGGTTCCTGGGCTTGCAAAAACACTCGCTATTACCACGCTGGCTAAAGCGGTACATGGAGACTTTAGTAGGATACAATTTACACCAGATTTACTTCCTGCAGATGTGGTGGGAACGATGATTTACAACATGAAGGATAATGAGTTTAGCATAAAAAAGGGTCCCATTTTCGCAAATTTTGTGTTAGCTGACGAAATTAACCGTGCTCCGGCTAAAGTACAATCAGCATTATTAGAAGCCATGCAAGAGAAACAAGTGACTATTGGAGACACAACATTTACCTTGGATAAACCATTTTTAGTAATGGCAACTCAAAATCCAATAGAGCAAGAAGGAACCTACCCATTACCTGAAGCACAGATTGACAGATTTATGCTAAAAACAGTAATCAAATATCCGCAAATGGCAGAGGAACAAATGATTGTTCGTCAGAATTTAAAAGGAGGATTTGAGCAAGTAAATCAGGTAGTTACTATAGAACAAATTAAGAGAGCGCAAGCGGCGGTTCGTGAAGTGTATATGGATGAAAAAATTGAGAAATATATACTCGATATTATCTTCGCAACACGTAACCCAGAAAATTATAACCTAGCCGAATTAAATCCACTTATTAACTTTGGAGCATCACCAAGGGGAAGTATCAACTTAGCCATTGCGTCAAAATGTTATGCATTTATCAAACGAAGAGGCTATGTAATTCCTGAAGATGTTAGAGCAGTTGTTCATGATGTGTTGCGTCATCGTATAGGTATTACTTATGAAGCGGAAGCAGAGAATGTAACTTCAGAAGACATTATCAATAAGATTGTTAATGAGATTGAAGTACCTTAAAATGTTTAACTGTTAACTAGTTTAACCGTTTATTTGGTTAAACAGAGTGCAATTTCACGATTCAACATTTCAACAAATTAACATCAATTGGATACAAAAGAACTTCTTAAAAAAGTACGAAAAATCGAAATCAAAACACGTCGATTGAGCGATCATATGTTTGGTGGCGAGTATCACAGTACGTTTAAGGGTCGTGGGATGACATTTAGTGAAGTGCGTCAGTATCAATTTGGAGATGATGTAAGAAGTATCGATTGGAATGTGACCGCACGATATAATGAGCCTTATATTAAAGTTTTTGAAGAGGAAAGAGAATTAACCTTAATGCTTATTGTAGATGTTTCTGGTTCTGAATTCTTTGGAACAGATAATCAGTTTAAAAATGAAATTGTTACCGAAATTGCGGCAACATTGGCTTTTTCTGCCCTTCAGAATAATGATAAGATTGGACTTATTTTATTTTCAGATGAAATAGAATTATTTATTCCTCCCAAAAAAGGGAAGTCTCACGTTTTAAGAATAATTCGGGAATTGATTGAATACAAACCTGAGAGTAAGAAGACAGATGTAGCGATGGCATTGAAGTATTTCTCGAATGTAATCAAGAAAAAAGCGATTGTATTTGTGCTTTCAGATTTTATTACTAAAGAATATCGTGATACTTTAAAAATTGTTTCCAACAAACATGATGTTACTGGAATACGAGTGTATGATAAAAACGAAGAGCAGATTCCAAACCTTGGTATGGTACAAATGCAAGACCAAGAATCTGGAGAATATGTGTTAGTAAATACATCTTCAAAAGCTGTTCGTAATCATTATAAAGCTCACTATTTAGAACGTGTAGATTATTTTAGAGAATCTTTCAGAAAAAGCGGTGCAGGAGCATTAAGTTGTCGTGTAGATGAGAGTTATGTAAAAAAATTATTGGGTTATTTTAAGCAGAGAGGATAAATAGAAGTTAGAGATTAGATGTTAGAAGTTAGAAAAAATAAAGTTACAATATCATTCCTAGAGATAACGAGGAACCTCTTACTTATGCCTTTATTTTTCTTCGGTTTCTTTGCCAATTCCCAAGTTACTTCAACCATAGACACCACAAGTATCAGAATAGGCGAAGAGATAATTTATACCATTCAAGTAGAGGCAGATTCTACCGATTTGGTATTGTTTCCAGAAGGGCAAACCTTCAATCCTTTAGAAGTTATAGAATCTTATAAAATAGATACCACACGATTTCAGGATAAAATAAAATTAATTAAAAAATACGGATTAACACAGTTTGATTCGGGTTCTTATACCATTCCAATACAACGAATAGTCATTAATAATAGTCCTTTTAATACAGATTCTGTAACGATTGAAGTGGCGAATGTTTTGGTAGACACCACCCAACAGAAAATGTACAACATTAAACCTGCTTTTGAAGTAGCTGACCCTTCATTCAATCTTAAAAAATTGTTGTATTGGCTGGTTCCGATATTGATTTTAGTAGGGATTGGGATGTATCTTTATTTCAGAAGAAAAAAGAAAAGGGAAGAAGCAAAGAAACAATTACCTCCATATGAAGAAGCTTTAGAGGCCTTAAAAGTATTGGATGATTCTCATTTTTTGAAAAATGATAATTCTAAAAAATATTATTCAGCCCTTACCGAAATTATTAAAAGATACCTTCATAAAGAGGTAGATGATTCTGCTTTAGAAAGCACCAGTAACGAGTTAATTGAACGACTTGTTTTACATCGTGATGCGGGAAATTTCGACTTTGATTCTGAAACCATTAAAAAGCTTGATAGTATCTTTAAACGTGCAGATTTAATCAAGTTTGCAAAAATGAAAGAACAAGAAGGGCAGGCAAAAGTAGATCGTTCTGTGGTGGAAGATATTATTAATGAAACCAAAGAAATTATTCCAGAACCTACTGAAGAGGAATTACTTCAAAATAAAATCTACCTAGAAAAATTACGAAGGAAAGAACTTCGAAGAAAACGAATTAAAATAGTAGTTGGAGTCTTTGTAAGTTTTATAATAGCAGGAGTTGTTTTTGGAAGTATCAAAGGGTTTGATGAATTAAAAGACAAAACCTTAGGGAATAAAACTCGAAGTCTTTCTGAAGGGCGTTGGGTTAAAAGCGAATACGGAACGCCTTTAGTTATTATTGAAACACCAAAAGTTTTAGTTAGAAACTATACAGATTCTTTGATTTCAAAAAATGCGATGGTGAAGGAAACCCACTCATTTTCGTATGGCGGTTTAAAAGATCCATTATTTATTAAAGTGAGTACGCTTCAGTTTAATCAAGAACAAGAAATAGATCTGGATAAAGCCTTAGATGCTGCTTTAACAATTTTGGAAAATGCAGGAGCTAAAAATTTGGTGGTAAAACGTGATGAATTTGAAACTGAAAAAGGCATCAAAGGAGTAAAAGCGTATGGAGATTTTCAGGTTCAGATTTCAGAAAAGAAAGTTTTAAAAGAAAAGAGTAGCTACGAATTATTGATTTTTGCACAAGGAAACGGACTGCAAAAAGTATTGGTAGTGTATCAAGATGATGGAAGATATTCTGAAGCTATAAAAGATAGAATTATAAGCTCTATCGAGTTAGAAATAACAGAACAGAAACAAAAAAAGAAAGATGGGCAGTAATTTCGAATTTGTAAATCCGCAGTTGTTCTGGTTGTTAATACTCCTTCCAATGCTAGGTCTATGGTATTTCTGGAAACGGAATCAGCAAACTGCTACATTATCTATTTCAAGTTTAGAAGGATTTAAAACTTCTAAAAACTGGTTGGCAAAAATACGTCCTGCTTTGTTTGTGTTGAGGTTGTTGGCATTAGCATTTATCATTGTTGCAATGGCACGTCCAAGAACGGTGGATGAATCTACAAGAGTAAAAACAACTAGCGGAATTGATATTGTAATTGCTATTGATGTTTCGGCAAGTATGTTGGCAAGAGATTTAAAACCAAACAGATTAGAGGCGTTAAAAAATGTGGCTTCGAGGTTTATACAAGAACGCCCCAACGACCGTTTAGCATTGGTGGAATATGCAGGAGAAAGTTATACTAAAACACCATTAACGAGTGATAAAAACATTGTACTGGCTTCATTAAAATCGATTAAGTATAACACGGTAATTGAAGGAGGAACCGCTATTGGAATGGGTTTGGCAACTTCGGTGAATAGGTTAAAAGAAAGTCGCGCCAAAGGAAAAGTAATTATTTTGTTGACCGATGGAGTGAATAATTCAGGATTTATAGACCCAAAAATTGCGAGTGAATTAGCGGTTGAATTTGGAATAAAAGTTTACACCATTGGTTTAGGCTCTAACGGGATGGCACTGTCTCCCATAGGGGTTAAACCTAACGGACAATTTCAATATGGAAATATGCAAGTGGAGATTGATGAAGAATTATTAAAACAAATTGCTAAAACTACTGGAGGAAAGTATTTTAGAGCGACCAGTAATTCTAAGCTAGAACAGATTTATGAAGAGATTAATAAACTAGAAAAAACAGAAATAGAAGAAACAAAGTATAAAAGCTATAACGAACTTTTTAGACCCTTAATCCTAGTTGCTTTTGGACTATTATTGTTTGAATTGTTATTGAGATATACGGTGTTTCGGAGTTTTGTGTAATGGAGCGTTTTCCTGCAAGGTTTTAAAAACCTTGTAGGTATTTAAAAGTTTAAGAAAAGGTTACTGAGTGTCCCGATATTTTTTTGAGACGTATTGAAGTAACCAAAAATAAAAATAATTAATTAAGTTACCCGCCAATGCGGGCATGTTATGTACCAATTAGAAAACCCCATATTTTTTTATTTACTATTTACCATCGTTGGACTAGTGGTGATTTTCCTATTGGTATTTATTTGGAAAAAGCATGCTCAGAAAAAATTCGCAAACACAATATCGTTAAAAAGATTAAGCCCAGACCGTTCTTTTTTTAAATCTTGGCTAAAGATGTTGATTTTAGCATTAGTATTAGCGAGTTTGAGTTTAGCATTAGTCAATCCAAAAATTGGAACCAAAATAGAAACTATAACCAGAGCAGGAGTAGATGTAGTTTTTGCATTGGATGTTTCAAAAAGTATGCTTGCCGAAGATATTGCTCCCAACCGAATAGAGAAATCTAAGCAACTCGTCACTCAAATTATCAACAGTTTAGGTGGAGATAGAGTGGGGATTATTGGTTATGCAGGGAGTGCTTTCCCGCAAGTGCCCATTACCACAGATTTTTCTGCCACGAAATTGTTTTTAAACAGCATGAATACCAATATGGTTTCTTCACAAGGGACGGCTATTACTGAAGCCATTAAAATGGCGATGACTTATTATAATGATGAAGATCAAGTAAACAAGGTGTTGTTTATCTTATCTGATGGAGAAGATCATGAAGGGAATGTTTCTATAATTGCTAATGAAGCCGCGAACTTGGGAATTCAAATTTATACCATCGGAGTTGGAACATCTCGAGGGGGTCCAATACCCATAAAACGAAATGGAATTTTACAACATTACAAACGAGATCAGAATAACGAGCAAGTAATCACAAAATTAAATACAGAAACGTTGCTTGAAATTGCCAATAAAGCAAACGGAAAATATATTGACGGGAGCAATACCAAAAAAGTGGTGGAAGAGGTTACTGCGATTTTAAATGGGATGAATCAAAAGGATTTTGAAGCTAAACAATTTACCGATTTTAAAGATCGTTTTCAATGGTTTTTAGGAGTGGCTTTAATTTTATTGGTTCTTGAAGTATTGTTATTAGAAAGAAAAACAGCGTGGCTTAAAAAATTAAATCTGTTTAATGAAGATTAATTATAAAATATCAACACCTCTGCGAATCTCTGCGTTCCTCTGTGAATCTCTGCGGAATAACTTTTTGATATTCCTTGTTTTAATTCTGAGTACTGTTACTTCAACAAACGCCCAACCGAATAAAGAAAAACAAAAAACCCTTAAGCAATCTGAAGTGTTATTAAGTGAAGCAAATTCAGAAATGAAAAAAGGAAACTTCCCTATTGCAGAAGCAGAATACAGAGAAGCCATTTCATTAAACCCAAAAGCAGCCACAGGAAAATATAACTTAGGAACCGCCTATTATAATAAAGATATGAATGTTACTGCGATGAATCGTTTTAAGCAAGCTGCAGCGGTAGCCGATACAAAAGCAAATAAACATAAAGCTTTTCATAATTTAGGGAACACCTATATGAATGAGAAAAAATACCAAGAAGCGGTAGATTCTTATAAAAATGCATTACGAAATAATCCAACAGATGAGGAAACACGTTACAATCTTGCTTTAGCAAAAGAGATGTTAGAAGATCAGCAAAAAGATGGAGGTGGTGATGATGAAAAAGAAGATCAGGAAGATAAAAAAGACCAAGAAAACGAACAGGAAAACGAGAACAATAAAAAGGACGGTGAAGATGGTGATGAAGAAAAGGAAGATGATAAAGGCGAAGAAAAAGAGGACAAAGAAGAGGGAGATGACAAAGAAGATAAAGGAAAACCCGATGAGCCAAAAGATAAAGAAGAAGAAAACAAACCACCTCCACAACCTCAACCCGGTCAACTTTCTCCACAGCAAGTAAAAAACTTGTTAGAAGCTATGAATAATGAAGAAAAGAAAGTGCAAGATAAAATCAATGCCAAAAAGCAAAAAGGCGCAAAAGTAAAATCTGAGAAAGATTGGTAATGAGATTAAAATCTATCTACATACTATTTTTTATATTAAGCTGTGGGTTTACACAAGCTCAGGTTACGTTTGTTGCAAAAGTGAGTAAAAGTACTTTAGGTATTAATGAACGTTTACGGGTTGATTTTGAAATGAATCAAGATGGAGATAATTTTGTGCCGCCTACTTTTAAAGGATTTAAAGTGGTTGGTGGCCCTAACCAAGCCATTAGTAATTCTTGGATTAACGGGAAGCGTAGTTATTCAAAAACGTATTCTTATTTTTTGACCCCAAAAGCAAAAGGAACGTTTATTATTAAGCAAGCAGTAATCGAAATTAAGGGGAAAAATTACAAAACCAACCCTGTAAAAATAGTAGTTACTACGGCAGTAAAAATTCCGAAAGATGAAAATAATGCGGATTACATAGCTAGCGAAAATGTACATTTAGTAGCTGAAATTTCTAATTCTAATCCATACTTGAATGAGGCAATTACAGTTGTTTACAAGCTATACGTATCTAATAATGTTAGTATTACCAGAAGTTGGAGAGAAATAGATTCTCCAAAATATGCAGATTTTTGGAGCCAAAATATTGATGATAAAGGTAAATCTCAGATATATGAAGGTACATATCAAGGGAAACTATATCGCTACGTAATTTTAAGAAGAACAGTTTTATACCCTCAAAAAACAGGAAAGCTTGAAATTGAGCCATTAACACTCGATGTGCCAATAGATGTTCAAGGAAATAGAAGAGATGTCTTTGGTCGTAGGAGAATGACGCGTGTAAACAAAACAATTTCAGCAGGAGGAAGAACGATTGATGTTAAACCGTTACCACTTCAAGGAAGACCAGATAATTTTACAGGAGCTGTTGGAGATTTTCAGTTTAATATATTTACCAATAAAACAAGTTTAGACGCTAACGAATCATTAGAATTAAAAACAAAAATTACAGGAACAGGAAATCTTAAACTTTTTGATTTACCTTCTTTAAACCTTCCAAGTTCATTGGAAGTGTATGAGCCTGTTAGAGACAATCAAGTAAAAACAAACAGTAAAGGCATGAATGGTTCTGTTTCAGAATCCTATATCATAATTCCCCAGTATAAAGGTGTTTATCCTATTAGACCTATTGCATTTTCGTATTTCGATTTAAAAACCGAAGCGTATAAAACCATTTCTTCAGATGAAATCATTATCAATGTAGAGAATGGCCCTGTGCCTAATCAAGTTCCGTCAGATAATCAGAATACGAGTGATAATAAGGATATTGTTCTTACCAACAATCAGTTTAAGTATATAAAATTAGAGGCAGCTCTAGCCCCTGTTAATCAACCTTCATTTTTTAAATCAGAATTGTTTTGGTGGTTGTCTGGAGCACCGTTTTTATTGATTCCGTTGTTTATTATTGCGGGTAATACCAGAAGAAAAAGATTAAGTGATGTGGAAGGTAAACGACTTCGGAAGGCAACAAAACTGGCAAAGAAATATTTATCTGAAGCCAAAAAAAACCTAGGAAAACAGGAAGCTTTTTACGAAGCATTAGAGCGAGCGTTACACAACTATTTAAGAGCAAAATTAGATATTGTAACATCAGAGTTTTCAAAAGAAAAAACAGCTACGTTGCTTTCACAAAGCAATGTAGATGAAGAGGTAGTTTCAGAATTTATAAGCTTATTAAAAAGCTGTGAGTTTGCACGATATACGCCAACATCTAATGTTGCCATACAGCAAGATTATAAAAAAGCGGTAAGTGTAATTTCAAGTATTGATAAACAGTTTACGAGTTGAGAGGTATGAGTAAAATAGTAAAAAATAGAAATTATTTAAAAAGAGCATTTGTAGTATTTGTGCTGTTTTTATCTATGGCAGGCTTTGCTCAAAACGGACCTCTTTTTGAACAAGGAAAAGAGCTATATAAAGCTGAAAAGTATATAGAAGCAGTGAATTCTTGGATGAAGGTTTTAGAGAACAATCAACATTCATCTTCGTTGTATTATAATTTAGGGAATGCCCATTACAAATTAAATAATATTGGGGCGAGCATTTATTATTATGAGAAAGCATTGTTACTTTCACCTAATGACAGCGATATAAAAAACAACTTAGCATTTGCAGAAAACGCCAGAGTTGATGACATAGAACCGCTTCCTAAAACTATTTTTTATAAATGGTATCATAGCATTTCAGACGTATTCACTTTTGATGGATGGGCAATGGCAGTTGTGGTTTTTTCTATGAGTTTTGTGCTGTTGTTTTTAATATATTATTTTTCTTATTCTGAAGGAAAAAAGCGTTTGTTCTTTGTAAGTGCACTGTTTTCTATTTTAGTATTAGGAATGACACTTTCCATGGCTTTTTCAACGTATGACGATACTATAAACGATCAGCCAGCTATCATTTTTTCAGAAAGTATTGAAGTAAGAGAAGCGCCAAGTTTAGGAAGTGAAACTACTTTCACCTTACATGAAGGCACCAAAGTTCAGATTATCGCTAGAGATACAGATTGGGTTCGGATTGAAATTGCCAATGGTAAAGACGGTTGGATTCCTGTAACAGATTTAAAGGAATTATAGTTTAAGACACGAATTAGCACGAAAACACCTTTTTGAAGACTCCACAAATTATCATTAATTAACAGATGTGCCTGAATAAAGAGATAAGACCGCTTCGCTGTAAGAACAAAGAATAAAGACCACATTGTAACTAACTTAAGAATATTCTAGTTAAAATTCGTAAGATTTAATAACACGTAGTTTTTCTTATTTTTCCTCAATCAAGACACCCATTTTTCCCATTTGATAGTCTCGCATGGCTTCTAAAATTTCGGTTTGAGAGTTCATGACAAAAGGACCACTTTGAGCCACTTTTTCGTTAATTGGCTTTCCGCTAAGTACTAAAAATTGTGAGTTTTCAGAAAATGACATTTCTATTAAATCTCCTTCTTTTTCAAAAACAAGTAAGTTCTCGGCATCAATAATACCATACCCTTTTATTCGTATGTTGCCCTTTACTAAATAGAGCATCGTATTAAAATTGTTAGAAATTTGAAGTGTTTGTTGACCACTCTTTTCAGCTACTCCCCAAAGGATTAACAAGTCACTTTCAGTAGGAATTGGACTTTTTTTACCTTGATAGGTTCCTGCAATTAGTTTATTTTTTACTTTAGTATCTTCAGAAGTAATCACGGGAATTTCATCTACAGAAAGGTGCTTGTAAAAAGGTGCTGTCATCTTATTTTCTGCAGGACTGTTTATCCAAAGTTGAATTATTTCTTGAAACCCGTTTCGAGAAGTCAATGCTTCCGAAGGTCGTTCACTGTGTATAATACCCATTCCCGCATGCATCCATTGCACTTCTCCTTCTGTTGCAATTTGGTTGTTTCCACGACTGTCCCGATGATGTAATTCGCCTTCAATAATAAATGTAACAGGAGAAAACCCACGATGTGGGTGTGGACCTATACCTTGAATGCGAGCAGGACGGTCATCAAAATACTGAATACGAAGATGATGTAACAATAAAAAAGGATCCACCCGATTTACCTTTTGGGTTGGCATAGATTGTTTTACAGGAATTCCTCCCATATCAATTTCAATAGCAGGTAATAAGTATTTTACTTTTTTTAATGAGGTCATCTATTTATTTTCTTCTGGGAGAGAATCTTTTTCGTTATTGATCTTATTATATTCATCTAAAATAACTTCAGGAATTTCAAAATCTTCTACTTCTTCAATCAAATTTGGAATGACCATTGGCGCCAATGCAACAATGGGTTCATATAAATAGGAATTGTCTTTTTTCTCCTCAGGAATTACGTAATTGGTAGGATTCCAATTGTTAAAAAACATAAAAATAATACTAATAATAAATGCTGAAATAAGCACATTAAACACTCCTCCTAGTATCTTATTGAAAATTCCTAAAAAGGCAAAATCTGCCATTTTTGTTAAGAATTTTCCAGCCCAAGAAACCAGTACAACAATACCAATAAATGTAATAACTCGTGCAGTAATATTAATTGTTTGCTCACTCCAACTTAATTGTTCATAGAGATAACCTGCTGCATATTCTGAAAAATAAATAGCACCAATTATCCCTAAAACTAATCCGATAAGTGAGGCCAACGTTACAAACAATCCTTTTTTCATTCCGCTCACAAATGAAAGGATTAAAATGATTCCTAAAATAATATCGAGTAAGTTCATAGGTTGAATTTAGGGTAAATATAGTGTATCATTTATAGTTATTCAATATTGATTAAGAATGTATCTTTGTGGCAGGATTAAATGTATTAAAAAGACCTTCCGATTTCTCGGAAGGATAAATATGGCAAGAGACGAAGAATTAAAAAAACAATGGAACGAAGTGGTTGCTCTTCTTAGCAATAAATTTGCTGAAGGAGAAAAATTAGACTTGGATGCGATAATATATATTATTGGACTTCAGGAAAAAGGAAGTATCAACGCCAACTATGAAAAAGACGATAAAATTAATTTAATGCACATTGCTATTTGTAGGCTATTAGAACCTTTTGGATATTATGAGTTCGATTATTTTGATGAAGAAGGTTGGCCACATTATACCGTTTTAGAAAAATTACCCCCTTTAAAAGCAGGAGAACAAAGTGTGTTGATGAAAGAAGCAGTGGTACAGTATTTTGTAGAGAAGGATGTTATTTGATGCGTTAGAAGACGGGCGACGAAAGACCGAAGTTAGGAGTAGAGCACAATTTTAGTTTACTGAGTGATTTTTGTTTTCAAAAACAACATCGAAGCAAACGGAAAAGAACACCGAACCGCAGAATGCTTAATAAAGAAGTGTGATTTACATTCGGGTATCTATAGGTCGTCTTTATTCTTTGTTCTTACAGCGTAGCGGTCTTGTATCTTTTCTGACATTTTTTGTTGTGCTACCCATACGAAAAACGTAATTTTGCCTTTTTGAAGAAAATACTTTATGATTGATAAAATTAAAGCCCATATTGCAGCCGTTGAGGTATTTACTGCAAAGTCTCTTAAAGAAGTAGAAACGTTCCGAATTAAGTATTTAGGGAAAAAGGGATTACTGAATGACTTTTTTGCAGCATTTAGAGATGTGCCCAACGACCAAAAAAAGGAATTTGGGCAAACCATTAATAAACTTAAAATGGTTGCTACAGAGAAAGTAAACTCGTTGAAAGCTTCTTTATCAAATGAAGAAGAAACCAAAGGAATTTATGGTGACTTAACACGTCCGGGAGAACCTGTAGAACTCGGCTCTAGACATCCAATTTCTATTGTAAAAAATAAAATAATTGATATCTTTTCTCGAATCGGGTTTAATGTTTCTGAAGGACCTGAAATTGAAGATGATTGGCATAATTTTACGGCATTAAATCTTCCAGAATACCATCCCGCTAGAGATATGCAGGATACTTTCTTTATTGAAAAAGACCCAGATGTTCTTTTACGTACACACACTTCATCGGTGCAAGTGCGTTATATGGAAAATAACAAACCACCTATTCGTACCATTTCTCCAGGAAGGGTGTATCGTAACGAAGCGATTTCGGCAAGATCACATTGTTTCTTTCATCAGGTAGAAGGATTGTATGTGGATAAAGGAGTAAGTTTTGCAGATTTAAAGCAAACGCTACAGTACTTCACTACCGAAATGTTTGGGAAATCTAAAATACGTTTACGACCATCGTACTTCCCGTTTACAGAGCCAAGTGCTGAGGTAGATGTGTATTGGGGATTAGAAACCGAAACCGACTATAAAATGACCAAAGGTACCGGTTGGTTAGAAATTATGGGTTGCGGAATGGTAGATCCAAACGTGCTTAAAAATTGTAATATTGATCCTGAAGTGTACTCGGGTTTTGCCTTCGGAATGGGAATAGATCGTATCGCATTATTACTTCATCAAATTCCAGATATTCGTATGTTTAGTGAAAATGATGTTCGCTTTTTAGAGCAGTTTAAGAGTTTGTAAAAGACTTGTCTTTGCGAAGAAACCCTTTTTTGGGTTACTGAAGCAATCTGTTGAGTTAAAGTAGATGTCATGAGATTACTTCGCACCTCGTTTTCTCGTAAAGACGTTTTAAAAATTAATTATACCTCATAAGATCCCCACTTTCGTGAGAAATAAATATGAAAAAAGACATTAAAATTCCAATAGTAGAAAATATTCAAATTGTTGCCACCAAAGAGTGGGACAAAGATTTTCTTGCTCAAAATTGGAATGTGTATGTAATTAATAATCGCGAGGATAGAATTGAATCTGTATTGGTTTTATCTAGAGGAGAAAGCAACCACAAAAAAACGACTACTTTGCGTCACAGTTTAGGAGATTTACCTCCGCATACTGGAAAAAAAGTGGAATTTATAGCAGCAGAAGTTTTTAGTTTCACCAACGAGTATATCGTTACTTTTTTTGCGGAAGGAAAACTTTTTGATCGCACTTTTATTTTTGAACCTCAAAGTATTTCAGAAAAGAATGTCACCTTTATTGACTTAATGGGACAAGATTGTGTGTTGGCAAAATAAACTAATCCAATTTATCTGTTAGTTCGTTAAATACTTTTTTAGCATTGTTGTTTTCATATAAAATACTGTAAACAGCATCTATAATTGGTGTTTTTGCTTTGTTGTCTTTTTCCTGATTTAGCAAATAAGCACTTTTGGTAGCGTAATACCCTTCAGCAATCATACTCATTTCCATTTGGGCACTTTTTACGGTATAGCCTTTGCCAATCATATTTCCGAACATTCTATTTCTACTAAAAACAGAATAGCCCGTTACCAATAAATCTCCTAAATAGGCAGAATCATTAATGTCGCGTTTCATTTTGTAAATATTTTTTACGTATTTTTTCATTTCACGAATGGCATTACTCATCAATACACTTTGAAAATTATCGCCATAACCTAAGCCATGAGCAATCCCGGCAGCAATGGCATAAATGTTTTTAAGCATCGCAGCATATTCGGTTCCAATAATATCTTCGCTGGTTTTACACTTAATATAATCGCAACTTAAGTGGTCGGCTACAACTTGCGCCTTTTCGTCATCTGCACAGGCAATGGTTAAGTAAGAAAGTCGCTCTAAGGCAACTTCTTCTGCATGACAAGGACCTGTAATTACTCCAATATTTTTAAAAGGAATAGTTAGATGCGTACAAAAATGCTCTCCAACAATAAGACTGCTTTCTGGAACAATCCCTTTTATAGCTGAAAAAAGTATTTTGTTTTCTAATGATACCGTTAGTTTTTCTAACTCCTTATATAAAAATGCTGAAGGAATTACAAAAATAAGATAGTCGGCATAATCTGCTAACTCATTAATATCATTGCTCAATTTCAATTTAGAGGTGTCAAACTCAACCGAAGTTAAATAATTTGGATTATGCTTCTCTTTTTTTATATAATCTAAAGCAGTTTGGTTTCGCATATACCAACCTATTTCATCTAAGTTTTCGCACAACATTTTAACAATGGCAGTTGCCCAACTTCCTCCTCCAAAAACAGCAAACTTTGGTTTATTTGACATATAAGAATATTAATAAAATCAAAAATACGGAATAATAAGACTTGCTACAAATTAACAGATATATCCTTTAAACTAAAGTAACTAAAAAATAGTTACAAATATATTGTATCTTTGTATGTATGAGTAAGATTGAAAAGCTACTATTGAAATTTAAATCAGTTCCCAAAGATTTGACTTGGGATGAATTGGTGAAAATATTGAATTACTATAGCTATTTTGAAAAATCTACTAAAGGAAAAACAGGAGGTTCTAGAAGAAAGTTTGTTAATGATAATATAGATATTATTAGTTTGCACAAACCACACCCTAGAAATATTGTGAAACAATATGTAATAAAACAACTTATAGAAAAATTAGAATTATGAAACGAGCATGTTAAAATTTTAATCACCTAAGGGGATGATTAATAGCGAACAGCATGTGACCGTTTAAAAACAATAAATATAAACACATGAAAAATTATTTAGAATATAAAGATTATGTTGGTACTGTAAATTATAGTGCTGAAGATGACACCTTTTATGGTAAAATTGAAGGGATCAATGATTTAGTTCTCTTTGAAGGTGAATCTGTTTCAGAACTTAAAGAAGGTTTTGAAGATTCAATAAATGACTATTTAGAAACCTGTAAAGAATTAGGAAAAGAACCAAACAAGACTTACAAAGGCGTTTTTAACGTGAGAGTTCCTAGTGCAATTCATAAAAAGCTTTCGCTAATTGCTTCTAAAAACGGTTTAAAACTTAATGAATTGGTTAGAAAAACATTTAATTACCTAGTCGAAAATGAAAAAAAAGTATTAGAGTAATACTTTGTAAATTCTATCTATAAAAATTCATCTCATCTAGATACTCCCATACTTTTTGAGGTAATAACGGACGAATATCATTTCCTAAAGCGATATTTTTTCTAATAAAAGTAGAAGAGATTTGAACAATAGGGGCATTTATTTTAGTGACTTCTCTTCCTTTATCAAGGTGAGAGATGTTTTCTTTTTTCGGTGTTATTCTAGGATATACATAAATAGGGTATCTCTCTAAAATAACCTCATAGTTTTTCCATTTGTGAAGACTTTTTAAATTGTCTTCTCCCATAATTAAACAAAAGTTCAATTCGGCATGCTTTTCTTCTAAAACCGCTAAAGTATTAACCGTGTAATTGGGTTGAGGAAGATCAAACTCTATGTTACTAGCTTTTAATTTTGGGAAATCTTCAATTGCGATTCTTACCATTGTTAAGCGGTGAATATCCTCTAATAAAGTATTCTTTTTTTTATGAGGATTGTGAGGCGTAACTACCAACCAAATTTCGTCTAAATCTGAATACTCTGCTAAATGGTTAGCAATAATTAAATGCCCTACGTGAATAGGGTTAAAAGTTCCGAAAAACAAGCCAACTTTTTTAGGCATTTTCTTTAGTAATAAATTTTAAAACCAAATTCTTAGACTCTTCAAGTGCTGTTTCTAAAACTTTGTTTTCAATAATAAAATCGAATTGCGGAGCAGTAGCCAACTCTACCGAAGCTTTAGCAATACGCATATTTATTTTTTCGTCACTCTCTGTTTTTCGTTTTTTAAGCCTGATTTTAAGCTCATCAACACTGGGAGGCTTTACAAAAACAGCCAAGGTTTCTTTTGGATATTTCTTTTTAATACGTAATCCGCCAACCACATCAATATCAAATATCACGTTTTTTCCTAAACCCCAAATTCTATCAATTTCAGTTTTAAGAGTTCCGTAAAAGTTATCGCGATATACTTCTTCCCATTCTAAAAAATCACTGCCTTTAATATGTTGTTTAAATTCTTTTAAACTAATAAAGTAATAGTCTGTACCGTGAATTTCTTTACCTCTTGGTTCGCGAGAAGTAGCGGAAACAGAAAACGCTAGGTTTAATACTTCCTGCTTTAAAAGGTATTGTACAATAGTAGTTTTTCCACTTCCAGAAGGTGCCGAAAAAACAATTAATTTTCCTCCAGCCATTATAAAACGTTTAAAGCTTGTTCTTTTATTTTCTCTAGCTCATCTTTCATTTGCACTACCAATTGTTGCATAGGTGCGTGGTTAGATTTAGAACCAATAGTATTGATTTCACGACCAATTTCTTGACAGATAAAAATTAATTTTTTTCCGTTAGAATCATCAGAATTTATCGCTTCATTAAAGTAATTTAAGTGGTTTTTTAAACGCACTTTCTCTTCGGTAATATCGTATTTTTCGAGGTAATAAATAAGCTCTTGTTCAAAACGATTTTCATCTACGGTTTCTGCTAAATCACTAACAGCCTTTCTGAGTCTTTCTTTTACAATATCAATTCTGTCGCTATCTATTGCAATTACCTTTTCTAATAATTCTGTAATGGTATTGATTCGCATTTTAAAATCGTCTTCTAGAACTTTTCCTTCATCTGAACGGTATTTGTTAATGGCTATTAATGCTTCGGTAAGTGCTTCAGAAATACTTTTAAACTCATCATCTTCAATTTCTTTACGCTCCGTTTTCATCGCATCAGGCATACGTATTGCCATTTTTAATAATTCTACCTCATCTCCATCCACAACATTTGAAAGTTGCTCCATATATTGTTTTACCACAGTTTCATTTAACTTAGAGCTGGTTTCTTCACCTGTAATTTCAACAAATAAATTAAAATCTACTTTCCCTCTTGTTAAAGATTTTGATATGGTTTTACGCATGTCCAATTCCTTTTCTCTATACGAAGAAGGCACTCTTGCATGAAGGTCTAGATTTTTACTGTTTAACGATTTTATTTCAACCGTAATTTTTTTAGTAGGTAATTGTACTACAGATTTCCCGTAGCCGGTCATAGACTGAATCATAAATTGAAATTTACTTTGGGCAAAGGTAGTAAATTAGAGTGGGAGTAAGGAGAGATGTAAATTGAGAAAACACTTTATTCTTCTTTTAAAAACTGAAGTGTCCTTTTTTCACTATAATACTCCTTATTAGTTTGATGAAACCCAACATGACCACCATATAAAGGGGTTTCTAAAAATATGTTTTTAGAGTTTTCGGCAACTTTATATGGATAGCAATCCTTGTTAAGGAAACTATCATTTTTAGCATTCAATATAAGAATTGGAATTTTAATATTTGGGATAAATTGATTGCTACTGTTTTTTTCGTAATAATCGTAAGCGTCTTTAAATCCGTGAGCTTTGGAGGTATAAATGTCGTCGAAGTCTTTAAGGGTTTTAATTTTACTCAGGTCTGAAACATTTATTTTGTTAGGATAATGCTTCATTTTAAGTTTGAACTTCTTCCGAAGATGAATTAAAAACGTATTACTATAAAGCCAATTTTCAGACTTTATTAAGCACTCTAATGACCCTCGTAAACTTGTAGGGACAGAAATGGCTACTCCTTTTTTTATTTCGATAGGGACATCGTCTCTTTCTCCTAAATATTTCAGTAATAAATTGGCACCTAAGCTAAACCCTACCAAGACGATTTCTTGATAGTTGTCTTTTTCAAGAATATAATCTAGTACACTTTTTAAATCGTCTGTTTTCCCTGAATGATAGGATTGATAAGAAAGGTTGTTTTCTCCACTACATCCTCTAAGATTCATAGCGGCAATATCCCAATTGTTTTGTAACAATATCTTTCCAGCCCCCTTTATATAGTTTCGTTGGGCATTACCTTCTAGCCCGTGAAGTAGAATAATTACTTTGTTTGTTTTGGATTTTGAATAGGACCAATCTACATCTAAAAAGTCACCATCGGGTAATGTGACACGTTCTCTTTCTTGAAGTAAAGAAATGGGAGGTCTTAGTTTTGCCGAATAAATGGTAGAAAAATGCCCATTTTTAAAAATAAATGAGGGTTTGTAGTTGCTTTTTATAAGGGGCATATTAGAATAATAAAATTTTTTAGCAAAGTAAGAAATTACTATGCATACTTCAAAAAGAAACTATTTATATGCGATATTTTGTAGTTAAAAGGGGATATTTTACTTTTGGGGAAAAATTAAAAATGTATATAAAAGAGTTTGAAGTCCGTTGGAACGATTTAGACGCAAATCGCCATTTAGCAAATAGCACTTATTTAAATTACATGAGTCATACGCGCTTGAGTTATTTGATGGAAAAGGGGTTCAATCAAAGCAATATGGTAAAACATAATATTGGTCCTGTGGTTTTTGATGAGCACGTGTTTTATTTTAAGGAAATATTTCCGGGAGAACCTATTCGGGTTTCTTTAGAGTTGAAAGGGCTTTCTGAAGGAGGAAAATACTTCGAGTTTCAGCATAATTTCTATAATACTGAAGGAATAAATATGGCACGTTGTGATATGATGGGCGGATGGATAGATTTAAAAACAAGAAAATTGAGAGACCTACCTGAAACGCTGTTTAATGCATTAAGCGATTTAGATAAAACGGAAGACTTTAAAGTTTTAACCAAAGAGGATACCCGAAAACACAGAAAAACACCCAAGAATTTGTAACACTAAGTAGATTTCGACTTTCTAGTTGAAAGATAAACTCCTAAAAAAATGAAGGTAGCAGCAATAATTCTTAAAGGGGTGAGCTCGTCTGCCCCTACAAATACAGCAAATATTGTTGCTAGAATAGGTTGTAAATAAATAAATGCACCAATAGTAGATGGTTTTAATTGTTTAAGTGCATAGATATTGAATAAGTAGGTAAAAAAAGTAGTTCCTATTACTACAAAGGATAATTTTAATATGGAATCTTGTTCAAGTTGAGACCATTCTACAGAGAGGAACTCATTTATACCAATTGGTATATTAATTATAAAAGCGAATAAGAAAAACCATTTCATTAAAGTTATAGAACTGTATTTTGAAACTAATGGTTTTACAATAATTAAATAGGCAGAATAGGAGATTGCATTAATAATAAAAAGGATATTTCCTAAGGGGATATTAGATGCATTAACTTGTGTTTTTAACCCAAAGAATATCAATAATAGTGTGCCAAATAGCCCAAGAAAAATCCCTACAGATTTTTTCCAGGTGATTTTTTCTTTTAGAAAAACGGCAGACATTATTAATATTAAAACCGGAACAATAGTAATAACAACTGAGCTGTTTATGGGTGTAGAGTAACTTAAACCTTTAAAAAACATCAACATATTTAAGGTCATTCCAAAAAATGCACAAGCTAAAATTCGAAGCCAGTCACGGCGATCAATTTTCTCTGAAGGAAAAAATAAACTTACCAACCAAAATAAGATAGCTGCTCCACTAATTCTTAAAAAAATAAATCCAAAGGGTTCGATAATCTCTGGCATTAAACCTTTAGCAATGGTATGATTTATGCCGTAGATAGCAGAAGCTACGGTAGCAGCAAGTAGGGCAAGGGCTCTAGGATTTAATTTCATTAATTTTTACTTTAATTCCCATCCAAAACCACTATTAAAAATATAATCAAAATCATTGCCTTCAATTGCCGGTTGATTATCATAATTCACAGAAAAATCAAATTTTATATAAAAATCCCAAGGTAAATTATATTTAAGATCTATGTTATAATCTGTTCTAAACCTTTTACTTTCAGATAAACTAGGATAAAGAGTTAGATCGGTAATCAACCTGAAATCACCAAATTCATACATATTAAATTCAGCTGCTATATTTGCTTCTGTTGAGTTCTTGTTTAGTGAATCTTCTACATAATTTTCTATATTATAATTAATACCAACCCTTACGCCAAGATAAAGTCTATTACTTCTTATTGCATATTTTCCAATTCCTAAAATAGTAGTAGTCCTTCCTTCAAGAGCTTGCTCTGTATTTGATAAGAAGGAAACTTGGCTTATACCATAGTAATCTTTAAATAAAAATCGTTGAGCCTCCAGACTCCACTCTACCCTTTTAATTTCTTCTACATTATCTTGGCTGGTTAGTAAAGAACTATACGCACCGCTAAAATTCCATAATTTACCGACATATTTAAGCTTGCTACTTACCGTAAATTGATTAAAGTTATTTGCTTTTGTTAAGTTAAAACCAAGATCTATTTCGCCAACAAATCGATTCCAAAATTTATTACCCGAAGCTTTTAATTGAATAACATTTTCAATTTTTGTTTCAAAAGTCATCCCATCACTTATGATTTCTATGACCCCTGGGCTAACTGTTTTTATATTGCCTAGATAGTGACTGCCGTTTACTAAATTAATTAAGAAAGTTTGATCTAGATAGATTTCTGTGACCTCTTTATATTCTATTTTAAAATCCTTATCACTATAGGAGGTTTTCATGGTTATAACACCATTTATTAATGTTTTAATTTCACCAACAAGAACATTATTATTTTTAAGTTTTATAGAATCGTTTTGAGAGAAACTACAAAAGCTAATTAAAAGAAAAAAAACGAAGAGAGATTTATTCATATTGGAGTTAAAGCAGTTCAAAAATAGCGATAATATAATTATTATAACGATTCTTTAGCCGAAGCTACTGTGTTTTTACTGTTTCCAATAAATAGTTCTGTTTCATTAATAAGCACAGGGCGTTTTAAAAAAGTATAATGTTCTAACAATAATTTTTTAAAGTCTTTTTCTTGTAAGCTTTTATTTTTCAAATCTCGCTCGCTATACATTCGTGCTCGTTTGTTAATGAGGGCTTCATAGGATGTTGTAAAACGGTATAATTCGTCCAATTCTTTCTCTGTAATCGGATTAGTTTTAAGGTCTTGTTTTATAAATTCATCTGAAAGATTTAATTCTTTTAAAATGCGCTTATTGGTGTCACAAGTGGATAGGTAGTATATTTTTTTCATGGTTACAAAGTAACTTTTTTCTAAAGAAAATGTTTATTTTTAATTCAAAATTAAACTTATGGATTTCACTTTTGATATTACTTTAAAAACAAGAACAATATTTTATAATTTACTAGAATCCTTTTCATTAGAAAAGCTTAACACAAAACCTGAAGGATTTAATAATACGGTTTTTTGGAATATAAAGCACGTAGTAGTAACCCAGCAATTGTTAATTTATAATTTATCAGGATTGCCAATGCTCCTTCCTGAAGCAGAAATTGAAGCATATAGAAAAGGGAGTACCTATGAAAAAGACGCAACTAATAAAGATGTTGAAATTTTAAAGAAACAACTTTTTTCAACGTTAGAACAAACCCAAATAGATTATAAGAAAGGTCTTTTTAAAACTTTTAATGAATATACAGTTTCTACAAAATCTGTACTGTCTAATATAGAAGACGCTCTAGAATTTAATAATTTTCATGACGGCATCCATTTAGGCTATATTTTAGCAATGAAGAAAAATCTTTAAAAAGTAAGATAAGGGTTAGCTTTTTCTAATGGAATGATTAACTCAATAGCACCATCTGCATAACTAGCAATCTCGTATTGGTTGTAAATTAAAATCACATTTTTATCTGAAAAACCTATGGATTCTGGTAAACTAAAAGTGTCGTTTTCAAACCAAAATCCTGTAGAGTTTATACTTTCATTTTTAGCAATGTTCTTTTCTTTTCTAAATAGTACTTCAACAAAATTTGTGAATTCTTTTTTATTTTTCAGTAAAGAACCCGTAGTTATTAAAGCACCTGTTAAAGGGTCAAAATTTAAAAAACTCGTTGAAGAATTTCCGTGAGCACCTCCTGTAAATGTATAATGTTCTGTTTTTACTGAAATGATTTTGGAAGTTATTAATGATTTTGAAATGGAGATTTCAGCTTCATAGGGACTTAGTTCTGGAAATTCCTTTTTGTCATTTTCATACCCTTTAATAAACATATTTGCAGCTTCAGGGACTGTTGCGGCTTTTATTCTTTTTTCAGAATTTGAGTTTAAAAAATAGATAATAGAACTACCAAGGGTGAAGTTGATTTTATCAATTGCCTCTTTTTCTCCCTGTAGTTTTATATAATCTATGGTGACAATAGCACAATCATCATTGGAGCAATTGCCTTTGTATTCTTCAGAAAAACTCTCAAAAGTTACTAAAATGGTCTCCTCTTTTCTGCAACTAATTGAAACAAAAAACAATAGAAAAATAATTCTGATTTTAAAAGACATACGTTAAAATGATTTCAATGATTAATATAAAAGTAAAAAAAGGTATTTTTGTTTTTCTAAAATTACAACAATGAAACGAGTATGTTGAAAAGCTAAGTATATAATTTAACACCCATTAGCGAACAGTATATGACCAAGATAATAAATAGTAAAGATATATGAAATTCAATACCAAAACAATTCACGGCGGACAAGAACACGATAAAGCGTATGGAGCTGTAATGCCTCCTATATATCAAACATCAACCTATGCTCAAACTACGCCAGGAGGACATAAAGGGTTTGAATATTCTCGAACTCACAATCCAACACGTGCAGCTTTAGAAAGAAGTTTTGCAAGTCTTGAAAACGGAAATTTTGGATTGGCTTTTGGTAGTGGTTTGGCAGCTATAGATGCAGTAATGAAGTTGTTAAAGCCCGGTGATGAAGTGATTTCAACAAACGACTTATACGGAGGTTCCTATAGATTATTTACTCAGATTTATGAAGATTTTGGAATTAAGTTTCATTTTATTGGTATGGAAAACGCCGATAAGATTGAAGATTTTGTAACTAAAAACACAAAATTGATTTGGTTAGAAACTCCAACCAATCCAATGCTTAATATTATTGATATTAAAAAAGCAGCAAGCATTGCCGAAAAACACGGTATTTTATTAGGTGTGGACAATACGTTTGCAACGCCTTACCTGCAACAACCCCTTATTTTAGGAGCAGATATTGTGATGCATAGTGCTACTAAATATTTAGGAGGACATAGCGATATTGTAATGGGAGCTTTGGTAGTAAAAGATCAAGAGTTGGCAGATAGACTTTATTTTATTCAAAACGCAAGTGGGGCTATTTGTGGTCCTCAAGATAGTTTTTTAATGCTTCGGGGAATAAAAACATTACACGTGCGTATGCAACGTCATTGTGAAAATGGTAAAGCAGTAGCGGAGTATTTAAACAATCATCCAAAAATTGAAAAAGTATATTGGCCAGGGTTTAAAAGTCATCCAAATCATGAGATTGCTAAATCTCAAATGAGTGATTTTGGCGGGATGATTTCATTTACAACTAAAGGGAATAACTATAACGAAGCGATTAAAATAGTAGAAAACCTTAAAATATTCACCTTAGCTGAAAGTTTAGGAGGTGTAGAGAGTTTATCTGGTCATCCTGCGAGTATGACTCATGCTAGTATTCCAAAAGAGGAAAGAGAAAAAACAGGAGTTGTAGATTCTTTAATTAGGTTGAGTGTTGGGATTGAAGATGAAAATGATTTAATCGAAGACCTAAGGCAAGCAATAGGTTAATATTGTTTATTCTAAATAATAAATATAGCCAATATTAAGCCAATAAATCCATTCATTAGCTTTGTTTTCTACTACATCTGGATTAAGCCCGTCTACCCAGTTCGAAAAATAGTATTCCCACCTACTGTCTAACATAAGGTCACTTAATGGAGTTAATTTATAACGCACACCAACACTAGTTACAAAAGCCCAAGTGTTTCCTCCTTCGTTGTTTATTGCAGTTAGAGGATCATATTTGCCGTTGTAATAGCCGCTTTCAAAACCCAATGCATCATCATAAGTTACATTAGGGTCATAACTTACCCAATGTAATCCAGCACTAATAAAAGGAGCTATTTTGTAGGAGCCTGCAGCAAAATCGCGAATGCTAAAAGGGAAATATTCTAATTGAGCACCTATTTCAAACACAGATGCAGTCCCTTTCATTGACCTTAAAAAATCTGGAGCAGCACCTTGTTGATCTGGAGCAACCCACTCTCCTATATGCTCAAGGTTTGTTTTATGATAATCTATCTCAGATCTAACTTTAAAATGGTCATTGAAGTATTTATCTCGAGTATAGCAATTACAATCTGCTCTATAGGCAAAATTCATATAATGAATTAACCCAACACCAAATCCAGTATTTCCTAAATTTGTTTCGTTATCGTTTCGTTGTCCAAAATCTGAGTAGAAAACAACAGGTCCAGTAATTATACCAATCTCGTGTGAGAAGCCGAATTGACTGTATAAGTCTTGTTTCGGGATAACAAGAAAAGCTATTACCAATAGCAATAATTTAGCATTCATTTTATTGTAGGTTTAGGTTGAGACGTAACAAATATATAAAAACAATCTTAACCCTAAAATATAATAGGGATATTTTGCTTTTTTATTGAAAAATAACAAACTTCTTTTAGATATGTTTTATCTTTGTACTATCAATTATTATTAATGTTTTCAATAAATTATTTTATATGAAAGATAGTATAAAAGAGTTCATTTTAAAAGTTGAAAAAATGAACCCCAACGAGCCTGAATTTATGCAGGCTGTTACCGAAGTAGCTGAAGCAATCATTCCTTTTATAGAGGAAAATGAAATGTATCAAAACCAAATGTTACTGGAGCGTATGGTAGAGCCAGAACGTGTTCTTATGTTTAGAGTGCCTTGGACAGATGATAAAGGAAAAGTTCACATTAATAAGGGGTATAGGGTAGAATTTAACTCTGCTATAGGGCCTTATAAAGGTGGTTTGCGTTTCCATCCAACGGTAAACTTAAGTATATTAAAGTTTTTGGGCTTTGAACAAGTTTTTAAAAACAGCTTAACTACACTTCCTATGGGAGGCGGTAAAGGGGGCGCAAATTTTAACCCAAAAGGAAAATCTGATGCTGAAGTAATGAGTTTTTGTCAAAGTTTTATGACGGAACTTTCTAGACATATTGGACCTAATACCGACGTGCCTGCTGGAGATATAGGTGTTGGAGGAAGAGAAATAGGATATTTATTTGGACAGTATAAACGTATTAGAAACGAATTTACTGGAATACTTACCGGAAAAGGCATGTCTTATGGAGGGTCATTAATCCGTCCAGAAGCAACAGGTTATGGAACGGTATACTTTGCGAAAAGTATGTTAGAAACTCGTGATGATAGTTTTAATGGTAAAACTGTAGCTATATCAGGTTCTGGTAATGTTGCTCAATATGCAGCAGAGAAAGTTATTGAATTTGGAGGTAAAGTAGTTACGTTGTCAGATTCTGGCGGATATATTTATGACGAAGAAGGTATAAATACTGAAAAACTTGCTTTTGTAATGGATCTTAAAAATGTTAGAAGAGGAAGAATTAGTGAATATGTTACTAAATATCCTTCAGTAAAATATTTTGAAGGAAAACGTCCTTGGGAAGTAACTTGTGATGTAGCATTACCATGTGCAACTCAAAATGAATTAAACAAAGAAGAAGCTCAGGTGTTATTAGCAAATAATTGTATTTGTGTTGCTGAAGGCGCCAATATGCCAAGTACACCAGAAGCTATTGAAGTATTCCAAAACGGGAAAATATTATTTTCTCCAGGAAAAGCTTCAAATGCAGGAGGTGTAGCAACTTCAGGATTAGAGATGTCTCAAAACTCGCTGCGATTAAGCTGGACAAGAAAAGAAGTAGATGATAAGCTTCATACTATTATGAATGATATTCATGCATCTTGTGTTCAATACGGAACAGATGAAAATGGTTATATAGATTATGTAAAAGGAGCAAATATTGCTGGTTTTGTGAAATTAGCAGATGCAATGTTAGCACAAGGAATTGTATAACGAAATAATATTTATATAATGAAAAAGGTTGTCTCTAAAAAGACAACCTTTTTCATTTTAAACACGCAATAAAATAAATAGTATTTTAGCGTGTTATACTACTAGAAATATAATATAGCTATGAAGAAATTACTAACAGTTATTCTGTTTTTACAAGTCATTTTATTACAAGCACAAAATTTTGAGGAAAGCTGGACAGGGTATTTTTCGTATGTATCTATTAAAAGTATTTCACAAGGAAATGATAAAATTTATGCAGCTGCCGAAAATGCAATTTTCACATATGACCTTTCTACTCAGGAAATCACTACAATTTCAACAATAAATGGGCTCTCTGGCAAATCTATATCTACTGCCTATTATAGCGAAAATTTCGGATTGTACATTATTGGTTACGAGAGTGGCTTGATTGAAATAGCTATAGACGATGAAGAAGAAATCCTTACTGTTGTTGATATTTTGGACAAGCTGACAATTCCTCCAAACGCTAAAAGGATTAACCATTTTTACGAATACAATGGAAGTTTATATATATCTACACAGTTTGGAATTTCCGTATTTGATTTGGGAGCTTTAGAATTTGGAGACACATACTTTATAGGAGATTTTGGAACGCAAATAGGTATTACACAAACGACTGTTTTAAATGATAAAATTTATGCTTCTTCTTCAGAGAATGGGATACGTACTGCATTTGTTGATAACGATAACCTTATAGATTATCAACAGTGGACTACAATTACAGGAGGAGGCTTTAAAGGAATTCAGACACTAAATACAGAACTCTACACAGTAAAAAACAACAATAATATCCTTAAGTTTTTACCAGGAAGTGGATTTGTTCAAGTCGGAGGCTTTAATTCAACTGTAGTTGGCTTTGGAGTTTCTTCTAATATTTTAACGATAACTACATCTAATTCTATTCATGCTTATTCTGAAGGCTTTGTTTTAGAGTCTGAAGTAACAGAATTATTAGAATATAATTACGTTTTACAATCTGGCTTAACATATAATAATATATTTTATATGGGAACTACAGAACAAGGTGTTTTAGTTGTTCCTTTTGATACTAATCAAGCACAACAAATTTTACCTGATGGTCCTCTATTAAACCAACCCTTTGCAATTGATGCTTCTCCCGGAAAATTATGGGTAGCTTTTGGAGATATAGATTTGTTTTTTAACCCATATCCTATAAGACGTAGAGGAATTAGTAATTTAAAAAATGATACATGGACAAATATTAGTTATGATGAATTAACTGTACAATTAGGTGTTGAGGACGTCAACGACATTTCTTATGTTACAATTAATCCAGAAAATTCTAATGAGATTTATATGAGTTCTTACCAAAAAGGATTGCTTAGAATTGAAGACCAAACACCTTCAATTTTGTATAATGAAACTAATAGCCCTCTTACAATTCCTGGTAATAATCAAGCTATGGGGATTCGTTTATATGGATCAGATTTTGATAGAGATGGAAATTTATGGTTTGTACAATCTAGGACAAATGAAGGACTAATAAAATTAACTCCGTCGGGGCAATTTCAATTAATAGATATTTCTAGTATAATTGAAGCTGAGGATGAACAAGCCTTAAGTGAAATTAAAATCAGTAGAGAAGGGTATGCTTTTTTTGGTGCAGTCGATAGTGGGTTAATAGGGTATAATCCCACAAACAATCAATTTAATAAGATTGGAGAAGAGGTAGGGAATGGTAATTTACCAACCAGTAATATTAGAGCTCTAGCCTTTGATAATCAGAACAGATTGTGGATAGGGACCTTAAGAGGATTACGAGTCTTGTATAGTGTAGGTAGTTTTTTTGAGCAAGGTGCAAATACAGATACTCAGCCAATTATTATTTTAGAGGATGGAGTCCCTCAAGAACTTTTATTCGAACAATCCATAACAGATATTGAAGTAGATGGCTCTAATAATAAATGGGTGGCTACAGCAGATACAGGAGTCTTTTATTTTTCAGCAAACGGACAAGAAACCATTTTAAGGTTTACCGCAGATAACTCTCCCTTGCCTTCAGATAATGTACAGGATATTGCTATTGATGGCTCAACAGGAGTTGTTTATTTTGCAACTACAAATGGATTGGTTGCCTTTAATGGAACAGCGACAACTCCAAGAGATAATTTAGAAAAGGTATATGCCTTTCCAAATCCTGTGCGGCCAAATTTCTTTGGAAACGTTACCATTGACGGCCTTACGGAAAAAGCAAATGTAAAAATAACAGATATTACCGGAAATCTTGTTTTTGAAACAACTTCAGAAGGAGGAAGTGTTCAATGGGATACGACAGCTTTTGGAAAATACAAAGTAGCGTCAGGAGTGTATTTAGTCTTAGTATCATCAGACGATAGCCTTTTAACCAAGGTTATTAAAATCATGGTGATTAGATAATGGTTGTCACTACCAAAGCCATTGTATTATCTTCATTAAAATATGGGGAAGCAGACCTTATCGTACGATGTTACACAGAATCTTCAGGATTAAAAAGTTATTTACTTCGGAATGTATTAAAATCTAGAAAAGGGAAACTAAAACCTTCCTATTTTCAACCCTTAACCTTGTTAGAGCTAGAAACAACACATAAAAATCAAGGAAACTTAGAAAGAATAAACGAAGCTAAAATTCTATACCCTTATCAAACGCTGCATACACAAGTAATAAAGTCTGCTTTGGTGATTTTTTTAGCTGAAATACTTACCAATTCTATACAAGAAGCGCCAGAAGATAAAGCATTGTATCAATTTTTAGAGAAATCATTTCTTTGGTTGGATACTGCTAACGAAATTGCCAACTTTCATATCCTGTTTTTAATAAAATTAAGTATGTATTTGGGCTTTTACCCAGACACTTCTACTATAGCACATCCTTATTTCAATTTAATAGAAGGAAATTTTCAAGCAAATAATACTGGAAAGTACTGTGTTGGTGGAGTTCATATAACTGAATTGAAGCAGTTTTTCGGCATAGAATTTGAGGAGTTATCCCAAGTTAAACCAACTAAAAAGATCCGAATGGAGGTTTTAAATTTGCTAATAGTATATTATCAATTACATTTGCAAAGTTTTAAAAAACCGAAGTCATTATTAGTCCTAAATCAAATTTTTGAATGAGCAAAAAATTGCCATTATTACTCCTCTTATCCCTCTTTTCATTTTCTTCAATAATTGCTCAAAAAATTCAAGTTTTAGAGGAAGAAAGCGAAATGCCAATTTCGGGTGTAGCTGTTTATAACGAAGATAAATCCAATACCGGAGTTACCGATTTTGATGGATTTGTAGATATTTCATCTTTTTCAGAAAACGAATTAATAACTTTTCAACATATTTCCCATATCAATATTTCTATTTCTAAAAGAACTATTATTTCAGATGGGAATAAAGTAGTTTTAGCATTGGACGCTAGCACTCTTGATGAGGTAGTGCTATCAGTCTCAAAATTCAAACAAAACAAAAGAGATATTCCACAAAAAATTGTGGGTGTAACTAGTGAGGATATTCAATTTTTCAACCCCCAAACTTCTGCAGATTTATTAGAAAGTAGTGGGAATGTGTTTATACAAAAAAGTCAGTTGGGCGGAGGAAGCCCAATCATTCGTGGGTTTTCAACCAACAGATTGTTAATTGCAGTAGATGGCGTTCGGTTTAACAATGCCATTTTTAGAGGCGGGAATGTACAAAGTGTAATTGCTATCGATCCTTTTTCAATAGACCATACCGAAGTTATTTTAGGCCCAGGATCTGTGGTTTACGGAAGTGATGCCATTGGTGGCGTAATGAATTTTTACACCAAAGATGCCAAGTTTTCATTTGTGGAGGGCACTTCTTTCTCTGGAAATGCAACGGCAAGATATGCTTCGGCAAGTAATGAAAAAACAGGGCATTTAGATTTTAACATCGGACTTGAAGAGTGGGCATTTTTAACGAGTGTTTCGTATACAGATTTTGACGATTTAAAAATGGGAAAATATGGCCCAGACGATTACTTGCGCCCAGAATATGTTGAAACTATTGACGGTGTAGATGTAGTGGTCACCAACGATGACCCTAGAGTACAAACACCAACAGGATATGACCAAATTAATCTGATGCAGAAAATTAGGTATATGCCTTCAGATAGCTGGGACTTCAACCTTGGATTGTTTTATACAACCACCAGTGATTATCCTAGATATGACCGATTAATACGAAAGAAAGACGGGCAATTTAAAAGTGCTGTTTGGGATTATGCTCCACAAGAATGGTTGAGCGGAAATCTTGAAATTGCACATACTAGTACTTCCTTTTACGACAAAAGTATTCTAACACTTTCCTATCAAAATTTTAAAGAAGGAAGAAAAGAGCGAGATTTTGGGGATGCTATTTTATGGGAAACCAAAGAGAAGGTTGATGCCTATACTTCGGCATTAGACTTTATTAAAAAGTTTGGCAAAAGCAAATTGTTTTATGGATTAGAATATGTGTATAATAAAGTGCATTCTAACGGAACACAAACCAATATTAATACTAGCGAAACTTCAGAAACCGCCTCTCGTTATCCAGATGGCTCCACTTGGCAGTCTTTGGCAGCGTATGTAAGTTTGCAAACTAAACTAGCAGAGAATCTTTCTTTTCAGGCAGGACTACGTTACAATCATATTTTATTGTTTGCAGATTTTGACACCCCGTATTATGATTTTCCTTTTACCGAAGCAGATATTAATACAGGAGCCTTAACCGGAAGCGCAGGAATTAATTGGCAAGCAAGTGATATTTTGGGTTGGCGATTAAATTTTTCAACCGCATTTAGAGCACCCAATATAGATGATATAGGAAAGATTTTTGATAGTGAACCAGGTTCGGTAGTCGTTCCAAATCCAGATTTAAAACCTGAATATGCTTATAATGGAGAATTAGCAGCCACCTTAAATTTTGAAGATCTTGTTAAGATAGATGTTGCAGTGTATATGACCATTTTAGAAGATGCCCTAGAACGTAGAGATTTTAGTATAGACGGTGAAACCGAAATAATGTATCAAGGAGAACTAAGCAATGTACAAGCCATACAAAATGTAGGCAGCTCCGAAATTTATGGTTTTGAAGCAGGTCTTTTAATTAATTTTTCTGAAAGCGTACAACTAACATCACAATACAATTATACAGGAGGTCATCAAAAGGAAGAGGACGGTAGCCTTGTTGCTGTTAGGCATGTAGCTCCTCAATTTGGGAACACCCATTTATTTTGGAAATATAAAAAATGGGTATTAGATGCTTTTGCAGAATATAACGGGAAATTTGATTATGAAGACTTATCACCTGGCGAGCAAAGTAAAGCCTATTTATACGCATTAGACAAAAACGGGAACCCGTATTCCCCATCTTGGCACACCCTTAATTTTGGGGCACAGTATCAAATCAGTGACGCTTTTCGAATTAATACTACTTTAGAGAATATTACCAACCAACGGTATCGCACTTATTCTTCTGGGATTACTGCTTCCGGTCTTAATTTAATTGTGGCTTTGAGCTATCAGTTTTAGAGATTTTGTTGTAATTATGTAACTTAACAAAAAGGGAATTAGAAGTATTAGAATCAAAACATTTTTATTCTAGATGTTTTTCAAATTGAAACCTTACATTTGAAGAATGGAAGAAAAGCAGCAAATAATATTGCTTAAAAAAGCAAAAGAATTTTTCAGAAATGAAATTGTAGAAGCTCATATTACAACTGCCTGTAAAAAGGCTGGAAAGCTGTCTAATTATAATGTTAATCCATTTTTATATAAATATTTAGCTAACTTCCTAAAAGGAAAATGACAATCCAAGAAGTATAGCAGAAGCTCTGGTTTTACCTAGAATTTTAGGATCTTCAATTAACACTTCTTTTGGAATGAGAATCCAAAAATTGATTAGTGAATTGTTTGAAGGCATTGGCTCTACCACCTCAGGAATTGATATTGAATTTATTGATGCAATCGATGGAAGAAAAAAATACTGCCAACTAAAATCTGGGCCAAATACAATTAATTATGATGATGTTGAAACAATTTTTGGGCATTTTAAAGGAACTATAAATATAGCTAGAACCAACAATTTAAATATAGGAATAAACGATATGATTGTTGGAGTAATATATGGTGAAACAATCGAGTTAAGCTCTCATTATAAAAGGATTAATGAAAAGTACCCAGTAATTATTGGCAAAGATTTTTGGCACAGATTAACAGGGAAAGAAGATTTTTATTTTGACCTCATTGACGCTGTGGGCGAAGTAGCCCTTGAAGTTGATGGAACAAAAGTATTAGGCGAAACAATTGATGCTTTGACAAAGGAAATTGAAGCAAAGTTTTCCTGATTCATTTCATAATACCTGTTTAAAAAATCAATAATTGAGTATCCAATTTCTTTAGCCAAATTGACTGGGACAGCATTTCCAATTTGTTTGTACTGCTGAGAAACAGAACCTTCAAACTTCCATTTATCAGGAAAAGTTTGAATTCTTGCATATTCACGAACAGTAAATGGTCTTGTTTCTTCTGGGTGGCATCTTTCTGTTTGCTTTTGAGCAGGACTACAAGTTAAAGTTAAACAAGGCTCATCCCAACCAATTCTTCGAGCCATTCCTGTTTTCCCTCCTCCTAAATAAAAACTTTTTTGCATATACTCTTTCTGTAAATCTAAAGGTAAATCACGCCAATATCCTTTTTGTGGAATCAAATCAAGAACTTTCTTTTTATGTTCAGGATAAGTAGTTCCTTTTGACTTTGGGACATTCGTATCAAATAAATCTCCTTTTTTCAGGGCATCACATAAATTATAAACCTTTTCATAAGGCAAAGGATAATTATACTCCAAATCAATGTCTTTCCTAATTCCTACTAATATTAATCTTTCTCTTTTCTGTGGAACATTATAATTAATAGCCTTTAATACACGGACAGGAGTAACAACATTATAGCCAATTTCATCCAAAATTGAGATCATACCTTCAAGTGTTTTTCCTTTTTCATGACTTAAAAGCCCTCGAACATTTTCTCCAATACAAATTGCAGGTTTAACCTCTTTAATAACTCTTGCAAATTCATAGAACAATGTTCCTCTAGCATCTTTCATTCCTAACTTTTTCCCTGCATAACTAAACGCTTGACAAGGAAATCCACCAGTAACAACATCAACTTTGTTTTTATATTCAGAAAAATCATAGTTTTTAATATCTCCTTCTAAGACATTCCAATTTGACCTGTTTTCTCTTAAGGTTTGACATGCCCATTTATCAATTTCATTTAAAGCAACACATTTTATTCCTGCTTCCTCTAATCCTATAGCTAGCCCTCCAGCTCCTGCAAATAATTCAAGTACAGAATATTGGTGGTTAGGCTCAATAAAATTTCCAATATTATTGTTTTGTGCTACTTTATTAAACTCTGGAAACAATTGTAATTGTTCTTTTCGGTAAACCCTATAATTACTCATCGGCTCTCTAACGGCAGTTAACTTACCATTTCTATCCCATCTTCTAAGAGTTTCTGTACTTTTCCCTAATATTTCAGCGACTTCTGAAATTGAATAATAATTTTTCATAACCTAATTACACAACGTTATACATGGTTACAAATTTAAGAAAATAAAAATATATAGGTAACGATGTGTATAAAAAATAACGAATTATTTTTTCAGTCAAATATTCCTCAGGGATTGCAGCTCCCGGCCTTAATTTAATTGTGGTTTTAAGGCCAAATTCCTTTGAGGACACTTATAAAAACATTATCATTAATGAAGAAAATGGTGCTGAGATGAGAGTTGTTGGTAAATTAGAAGAAGATCGAACTATTAAGGATTTCTTAATAGTTCAAAAAGAAAGAGACAGAAAAATAATTGACATTTATTCTACAATTGAAGAAGAAGACTCGATAACTATCTGGTTCGAAAAAGCTATAAAGAAAATTGAAAATAAGAAACGAAAATAATGTCAACGCTATATGCCATTCACCTAGAAAGATTTCGGAGCCAACCCCTACTCAAAATAATCAGAATATTCCTCCAAGCGAATAGTTAAACCAGTAAAACTCTTTTTGCAAGTTTCTAAATTAGAAGACTCCAACCCATCAAACAAATCTATAAAAGGGAAGAGGTAATTGTGTAATTGATGGTGCGCGTCGCCTTTCATGGTGCATTTTTGAAAAAGCTCTGTAAAATCTGTTTCCAATCCTTCTTTTAATACTGCATACCCTGCTACATTTTCTGTTTCGGTAAAAGTTTGCATTCGGGTTTTCATGTTATTGATTCCTGTGGTGGTTTCAGGATTTGCTTGCCATAGTTCTCCGTTATTTAAAGTAACAACTCCATCAATGCTTTCATGAGATTCTTCAACGATCTCTTTTTGTTGTGGGGTTTCAAGAACGGGTTTTTCTTCTTTATTTTGTTTGCAAGAAACGAGTAAAATAAGTGTAATGATAAATAGTTGTTTCATAGTATTATTGTTTGAGATTCTTCACTAGGTTCGGAACGAGATTTAGGTTTATTTGAGTTTAAATTTACAATAAATCCTTCAGTATAGTAATCTATTATACTTGGAAAGAATGTAAAAGAACACAAATATTTTTATCATTTAGCAATTATATGATAAGAAAAATGCATTTTCTTATCATATAAAGCTATCTTTGTAAATAAAACAGAAAAATCTTTGCATAATGAAAGCAAGTAAATTAAGGAAATTACCTTTTAAAAAGGAGGTAGAAACCAAATTAATTCTAAAAAAAGCAGCTTCTGCTCATAGGGCATTAGCCGAGTTAAAAGGAGTAGTGTCAAGTATTCCAAACGAAAATATATTGATAAATACATTAGGGTTACAAGAAGCAAAAGACAGTTCTGCAATAGAAAATATAATAACAACCCAAGATGATGTTTATAAGGCTGAATTAAATCTTGGAGGTTTTAAATCATTAAATGCAAAAGAGGTCCAGAATTATATTTCTGCACTTAAAAAAGGGTTTGCTTTAATTTCAGAAAATAAAATTCTCACTAATAATATCATTATCCAAATTCAATCTGTATTGGAAAAAAACAATGCTGGATTTAGAAAAGTTTCTGGAACGGTTTTAAAAAATGCATCCACAGGAGAAATTGTTTACACTCCGCCACAAGAATATAATAACATATTAGAATTAATGGCAAATCTGGAAAAATTTATCAATGATGAAACACTAACAAACCTTGACCCTTTGGTAAGAATGGGAATCATCCACTATCAATTTGAGAGTATTCATCCATTTTACGATGGAAATGGAAGAACAGGACGAATAATTAATGTGCTCTTTTTGGTAATGAATGATTTATTAGATCTCCCTATTTTGTATTTAAGTAGATATATTATTAAAAATAAAAATAATTACTATAAACTATTACAAGAAGTGAGAGAAACAGATAATTGGGAGAACTGGATTTTTTACATGCTTGATGCTGTTGAGCAAATATCAAAAGAAACCATTCTTTTAATTAGAGAAATAAAAGAATTAATGTTTGAATACAAAAAATTATTGAGAGGTAATTACAAATTTTATAGTCAAGAATTACTTAATAATTTATTTAAACACCCATACACTAAAATTGAATTTATTGAAAAAGATTTAGGCGTTTCAAGAATAACCGCCTCAAAATATCTCAATAAATTAGCAAATGATGGTTTGCTGAAAAAAGAAAAGTTGGGTACAGGGAATTATTATATCAATGAAAAATTAATTGAAATATTAAAGCCTAAAAACTAAAATGCCCCTTAAACTCTTCAAGGTCATTTTTTAGATTGTTATCTAAAGTATTAAATTCAGTAATTCTGGAGTCTGGTTTCACTTTTAAACTCCGCATATTCATATTCTGTGTTAAATAGGTCAGTTCTAGGCTTGGATACACTTCTTTTAGCACATCTACAATTTCGTTTATGCTATAGGTATGTTCCACGAGATTATAAACGTCTGGTTTCAGCGAATTTTCTAAAGCAACATCCTTCAATAAATTACACAATCTATTAATATGAATAAAAGATCGCATCTGATTTCCATCGCCATAAATACGAATTTTACTTCTGAAATTGGCTTCAAACATAAATTTGTTAATCACAGAGTCGAAACGCATACTTTTACTATATCCATACACATTTCCGAGGCGAAGTGTATAGGTTTCAATTTCTGAATTTAGAAGTCTTGCTACATGCTTCTCCCCATTTAATTTTGATATTCCGTAGAAGGTTTTTGGGTGGAGTTGAGAAGTAATATCAAGCTCTTCTCCCGAAGCTCCATACACCGAAACACTACTGGCATAGATAAATTTTGAAACGTTGCTTTTTTCAATAAGATAAGTCAATTCTGCCGTTCCCCAATTGTTGGTTTGGTCAAATTCATGAGGATTATGGTCAGCAAAAGGGGTGGTTACTTTTGCTGCTAAATGGAACACCACATCTGCCTTGTCTATTTCAACTTTTAGCTTTCTAGAGTCTAAAATGTTGCCTTTTACAAAACGCACTTTTTGAGTAGCTAACTTTGACCTTCCTAAAAATAAATTGTAGTTATTTCGACAAAAATTATCGTATATCACAATAGAATTGATGGTCTTTTCTTTTTCCAAAGCATACACCAATTCCGTTCCTATATAGCCAGCGCCGCCTGTTATGAGTATGTTCATTTTATTAAATCTTTATGCAATCCACATTCTGTTTTGTTTTGCCCAAACCATCGGGCACTTCGTTCATCATTTGCGTCAAATTTTCGAGTACAAGGAGCACAACCAATACTTTGATAGCCTTCTTTATCTAACGGATGTTCAGGTAAATTATACTGCATTCGGTACTCATAAATTTGTTTAGAATTCCAATCTAGTAAAGGATGAAACCGAAGTGTATTGAAGGGAGCTTCCTGTTCCGTCTTCATATTTTTTCTTTCTGAACTTTGATCTGACCGAACCCCAGTTATCCAAACACCATATTGCATTAGGTAAGGTTCTAGAGGTTGCGTTTTATTAAGGAAACAACAATAATCTGAATCGGATGCAAAGTAAAAATGTCCTTCTTCGTCTTTCTGAAGGCTTTTCGGAACTTGAGATTGCACATCAATTACATTTATAGTAAGTAATTCAGAAATAGTGTCTTTAAATGCAACTGTTTCAGGAAAATGAAACCCAGTATTGATAAACAATACATCGATTTCTACTCCTGAAGTGCTTAAAATATGTAATAAAGGGATGCTATGGGTTTGAAAAGAAGAGGTGACAAATAGCTGTTTGTTAGCTATTTGATACTTCTTTAATTGTTGGTGTATTTCGGTAACCGTCATTTTTTATTTTATTTTTACCAACTCTAAAAGAGTAAAAAATGATTAAACGTCCTTTGGGAGGAGGGTTAATTTAATCATTTTCATCTCATTTTAAACTTAGATAAATCAATCTGAGTACAGGGTCTCATCAAAAGCAACTTCTTTGGGTTCTTGATGCTTCACAAAAGTACAAACTCTGTTTTTAGCTAACGAATCTGAAGGAGGTTTTATATGATAATGTCTTAGATCATGTTCTACTTGACGTTTGCTACTAAAACTTGAAACGCGTTTTAAATAACCAATAACACGAGTGGCATGATCTACATCTTGAGAGCCACATTCTGTACATTTATACAAAGTTTGTTTGTCAATATGAGTACAATTATTACAAATAGTAATCTTAATATTAAAACAGAAATAATTACATCCTGCTACCGCTGTTGCATTAAGCAGGTTTATAAACCCTTCTTTATTGGGTGTTTCTTCTAAATTTAGATGAAGGGCAGAACCACCATCTAAATATTTAATGTTTTCATTTCCGTGTAATATAATTTTATCAAGCGTGTTGGTTTGATTGTCTTCTACTACATAGAAATATGAATTATAACAATCTCTAGGAACATAAAGTCCGTCGGCACGATCCCATTTTGCATTTTTTACTCCTAAATTTTCAGCAGGAACAAACTCAGTATTAAACATATAACCGTATTCTTTTTTAGCTAGTTTGTTTTCGTCATAAATTACTTTTAGATATTTATTTACAAACTTTTTATAGGTAGCATTGTTACTTGCATGAATGCCTTGACTTTCGGCAGCTTCCACCATTCCGTTAATGCCAATGGTTAAAAACTGCTTGTCTAATGTGATAAATCCAGCTTTATAAACAGGTAACAATCCATTTTCTTCATACCCTTCAATTAGCTTTCTATACGCCACTTGATACTTATGTATTTTCTGAACTTCCTCTTTAATATTGGCTCCTTGTTGTATAAGTCGATTCATATTAAGGGTAATCACATTGATGGACCCAGTTGCTACACCACCCGCTCCTAAAGAATAACTGAAGGTATTGTCGCTAATTTCACTTCGTAAACGACAACAAGAAGCTAAGCTATCGGCACTTTCAGACTGATAGATAAAAAACGAATTACCTTCGCTGAGTTCTTGGGCACACATTTCGGTAAATTCTGTGTCTACGGGTTTTCCTTCTTTTACTAACATCGCTGCCGTAACCACTGGAAAAGTAAGAATCGCTCTATTGCGTTCCTCGTTAAACCAAGACAGAAAAAACGCCTGTAATTTTTTAAGATCTTCCCATTGAGGTTTGGTCATGTCTGGAAAGACAAAATCTTCAAACATTGTTTTAAAATAAGTTTCGTCGTAAAGAGAAATATTCCAAAAAACAGATTGATACCCTCTAGCCGCAGCGGGTTGATTTACTGCGTATACAACATGCTGAAGGTGATTGGCAATTAAGTTTCTATTTGTTTTAATATAATCTTCACCATAATCTTTCTTGGCGAAATAATCGAAATACATTAAAAACTCTACAGTAGCCAAAGCCCCTGCAAATTGCGAACTAATAGCAAACACTAGATTTACAAACTCCCCACAGAAGCTTTCTAAGTGTTTAGGCGCTCTACTTTCGCCTCCTAGTTTTGTAAGTCCGTCAAACAAAAACGGGTACATACTTATAGAAACACAGTAAGGTTTTAGGGAGGTTTCATCGTGCACGTAGATTTCGTGATCTTCTATCTGGCGTGTATATTCATTAGCAAGATCCTCTCCAAAAAGGTCTTGTATTTTACGTTTTACCAAAGCTCTATTTACTTGTATGTTAATGTCTTTATTTAATTCTGCCTCCATCGTAGCAATGTTTTTTGAAGTTACATTGGCATTTGCATCTACTTTGGATCCATCGGCAGCATTTGATGAGTTGATGTAATGGTCTATAAAATCAATTTTTTGTGAAACTTGGTAATCTGTAAGGCGTATCATAATTTTTAGTTTTTACTGAATAAATAATTTAGTTTTTGGTTTGTCTTTACCTCTATAAATAGTTGATTTGTTTTATTGCTTTCTAACCCACCTAGTTCTTGTTTCCACATTCCAGTTTTAAGCCAAGTAAGTTGATTTCTTATCTCATCTGAAACAGTTTTTTCTCCTGTATAAAGGCAGGTTTTATAATTTTTATTTTTAGCTTCTTCCAGCATTTTTATAAGCTCTTCTTTATGCCATTCGCCCCCCATAAATAGTACACAAGTTGCTAAGTTTTTATATTGATTTAAAAGTGATGTATAGACCTCTTTTGTGAGTAAAGAGCCATTCCCTTCTTTCCATAAGAAAGGGGAGTGGCAACCTTCACAATGCATGCTGCATCCAGAGATAGAAAAGCAAAGGCTAATCTCTCCAGGCACCTCTTGGAGCACCACTTGAAAGTCGTAATAATACATGACAATTAAATAAAAGAGTGACTAGTCTTTATAAAGATAGTTTTCAAAACGGCCCATTTTAAAACATAAAAAAGGAGTTATTAAAAAGGTTATCAACAGGTAATTTTATAGAAGGAATAGCCGAAATGTAACGGGATAAAAGAAAAAAAGTAAGATATAGACATGAAAAAAACCACCGACAAAAGCCGATGGTTTAGAAATAAGGGGTTCTTTTTTTTTAATGAGGAAGCGATTTTCTAAAAAATCCGTAGGCAAAAGTTCCAAGTAAAGCAGCACCTATAAATACAATAAATACGGTATAACCAGACCCTACTAAAACGAACATCATACCAGAACAAACCCCTGTTAATGCCCAGCCCATGCCAAAGATAGTTCCTCCTATAATATAGCGCCACCATTCGTGGCTTTTATCATTAAATTTAACCGTTTCACCATGAACGGCTTTAATTTTTCCTCTTTTAAAAAGGTATGTGATGATGATTCCTGCAACAACACCGGTCATGATGATTCCGTACATATGGAACGACTGGAAGTGGAACATTTCGATAATTCTAAAGGTCGATACCGCTTCTAGTTTCCACATTCCGAAACCGAATAAAAATCCGATAATTATATATTTGAATATTTTCATTTTTCTGTTTTTTTTAGGCCTGCCTGCCGGCAGGTAGATTAAATTGTAATTCTTAAAATATAAGGAAGTATAAACCAAGTCATAATTAATCCTCCGGTAAAAAAACCTATAACAGCTACTAAGGATGGTAATTGCATATTTGCAATACCTGAAATAGCGTGACCAGAAGTACAACCTCCTGCATATCTTGCGCCAAACCCAACAAGGAATCCGCCGCCAATAATGACGATAAGGCCTCTCAGGGTAAAGATTGATTTCCAAGAATATAAATTCCAAAAATCTGGAATAGTTTCATGAATTACATCTTGCCCAGGAACAATTGGAACATTTTCTGTAGTCAACAAATTTTGCCCTGCAATTTCGTTTAAAGTATCTACAGCAGCTTGCGAAACATGTGCCATACCATCACCTCCAAAATAATTGGCAGCAACATAGCCTCCAAACATGGCCCCTAAAGCCACCATTAAATTCCATCCTTGTTTACCCCAATCATACTCAAAGAAATCTGCATATTTTCCTGCACCATCTGCAGCACACATAGTCCTTAAGTTTGCAGACAGACCAAAATCTTTATTAAACTTTAATAATAAATAGAGGGTGAGTCCAATGACCACACCTCCCATCCACCAAGACCAGGGCTGACTGATGAATTCGTGTATTTGTACTAAATTTTCATTCATGGTTGATTGTTTTTATTGATTAGCAAAATTAAAGTTAAATATAGCTTTATAATATGACATTTGTCAAGTTGAAATTTTTATTGAAATTGATTTTAATAAAAGGTTATTTTAACTTGGCTTGTTAAATTATTTCTTTATTGTGAATACGTTTTTGTTTTATTATTTACAACCCTTTGTCCCCTGTTGTAGGTAACTATATACAACTTTACACTAAATGAAAAATTATAAATTAATATACTTAGAGTGGTGTGATGCAATTGAATCACGGGCGGGATGGCAAGAAATAGATGTTATAAAATATTGGGCTAAAAATGAAGATTGGATAGTTAAAGAATGTGGGTTTTTAATTGAAGAAAATAAAGAATACCTATTGTTTGCTTCTAGGATAGGAGACTATCATAATGATAACACACCCAAGTTTGGAAGTATTATGAAAATACCTAAGACTTGGATAAGGAGAAAAATAGACCTGACCAAATATGTTAAATAACTATTTTTTCTTAGGTTTGGGTACTGATTTTCTTTTTCTTCCTCCCATATTTTTAACCGTGCCACCTACGCCAACTTCTTTCATTGCTTTTTCAGCTTTTTTCATATCGCCTTGTCTGACTTGTAATACTTTTTGAGGCTTTCCGCTGTCTTTTAATCTCTGAGCAGCTTTTTTAAAATTCCCACTTAATTCTACTTCAGTAGCTTTATTTTTTGATGTGGAAAAAATAAAAATAGACACGCAAATAAAAAGGTTCACGGCACTACTGATGATAAAACTCCTGTTTTAGGAATAATACAAAGAGATGGTAAATTAGTTGCTAAAAAGATACCTAATACTACTACCGAAACACTTTCAAGAGAAATTATTAAAAATGTAAAAGAGGGTGCTACTTTATACACAGACGAATATGCCTCTTATAAATCATTACAACGAGTTTACGACCACCAAACAGTTAAGCATAGCCAAAGGCAATATGTTTACGGCAGAGTGCATACAAACACGATTGAGGGTTTTTGGTCTATATTAAAACGAGGTATCTTTGGAGTATATCATTTTACGTCTAAAAAGCACTTACAGTTATATGTAGATGAGTTTGTATTCAGATATAATTCACGCACTTCTACGGAAGCAAACAGATTTAATTTACTTTTAACAAATACAGAAAATAGAATAACTTATAAAGAATTGATAAATGGCTAAAACAGAAAAAAAAGCAAACATTATAAAATATGATGGTGTTTTAGAATTAACAGATGATATTTCAATAGATTGTTATGTTTTAGAAGACGGCACGAGGGTTTTATCAGGGCGTGAAATGCAAAGAGCGTTAATGATGGTTGACATTGAAAAAGGTAGTCAAACAGCAGGACAAGATTAACCCGACATTTGAACCAAATGACACTTAAACCCTTTATTTTCAAGGGTAAAGAGGTGGACCACTTTGAGCCTTTAATTTGCCACAATGGTAGTCAAAAAATAAATGGTTTTGAGGCTACTACTTTGATTGATATTTGTGATGGATTTTTACAAGCAAGGAAAGAAATAAAGTTATCTGCAAGACAAAAGATAATAGCAGACCAATGTGAAATTTTGGTAAGAAGTTTTGCTAAAGTTGGTATAATTGCTCTTATTGATGAAGCTACTGGGTATCAATTTGACCGTGAGAAAAAAGAACTACAAGCAATTCTTAAAGAATTTATATCTGATGAAATATTTGAGTATCAAAGGCAATTTCAACTTTCTTTTTATAAAGAAATTTTTAGGCTTTGGGATATACCATTTACACCAAAAAACATTAAAAGAAAACCTCAATTTGTAGGTCATATAACGAATAGATACGTTTATTCAAATTTACCTAAAGGTTCATTTGTTTTAGACAAACTTAAATCTTTAACACCAAAAACAAAAAAAGGAAATCGAGTATATCAGTTTCACAGACATCTTACAGAATCTGGAAAAGAGGCTTTAAAAAAAGTTTTATATTCGGTTGAAACATTAGCATCTATATCAGATAATAAAAGACAATTTGATAAACTTATGCAAGAGAAATATGGTCAAAAAGAAATACCTTTTACAGATTTAGAAACTTTAGATATCCCTAAAAAAGAATTATCTGAATTATCAGGCTTTAACAAGAAACTAAGAAAAGGATTAGAATGGAATCCTAAAGAACATAAAAAATAATCGCATCGGTTTTGACCGTATGTTAGAACTAAACCCTATGAGTTAGTATTAACAGGTGCAACACGTTCATTAACAAGTAAGAATTTGATTTGACTTAAATAGTCGGCAATAGCTTATGCTTTATACAAACTGAATTAGCGGTAGTGAAAGTATAGATTGAAAAACTTACATACTTCAAAAAAAGCACGTTTTCTAAGTGCGAAATTTAACTTTGCTTATTGGTGTAAACTTATATATAGATGCCCTGTTGTATATAGACGTTGTTGATTGCAAACGACTACAATCACTTGCAAACGACTATAAACGAAAGTAAGTAGGTACCATGCAACTATTATTTTGGAGTGGTTATATGTTTGCAGTGTTGAATCGAACTAATGACATTCAATATAATTAAAACCTTATCTTATGAATACGTTAAGAAACAAAGTACAGTTGATTGGAAACTTAGGAAATGACCCAGAAATCATCACATTAGATTCTGGAAAAAAATTAGCAAAATTTAGTATTGCTACAAACGAAAGCTACAAAAACGCACAAGGCGAACGGGTAACAGATACACAATGGCACAATGTAATTGCCTGGGGAAAAACCGCAGACATTATTGAGAATTACGTAACCAAAGGAAAAGAAGTTGCTATCGAAGGAAAACTAACCACTCGATCTTGGGATGATAAAGATGGAAACAAACGCTACACAACCGAGGTAGTTTGCAACGAACTTTTAATGTTAGGAACTAAATAAACTAATATTTTATAATAAAATCAAGGCTGTTTAAATAACGTCTTTTTAACCCAAAATAGTTTGAGGATAAAAGACACGGGGAGTTATTTTTAAACAGTCTTCTTTTTATTTAGAATAAATAAAGATAAATAAGTCTTTTTATGTATTTTTGCACTCTAAATAAAAGACAATGAACATTAACGAAAACAAAACAGTAGCCGAAGTGGTTACCGAAAATATCAAAGCTTCTAACGTATTTAAAAAACACGGAATTGATTTTTGCTGTGGTGGAGGAATCTCTTTAGAAAAAGCATGTGCAAAACATAATGTAGAGTATGCTACGCTCGAAAAAGAACTCATTGCTGTAGACGAAGCACCAAACAGAACCTACGATTATAATAGCTGGGAATTAGATTTTTTAATAGACCATATTATAAATATTCATCATTCTTATGTAGAGCAAAGTTTGCCAATCATTAGTCAGTATGCAGAGAAAGTGGCAACAGTACATGGGCATCATTATAATGAAGTGATTGAAATTAATAAATTATTTCAAGAAGCGGCTGGAGACCTTGCGGCACATTTAAAGAAAGAAGAATTGGTATTATTCCCTTTTATCAAACAATTACATAAAGCTGATAAAGAAGGAACTGATTTTACTACAGCGCATTTTGGAACGGTTAATAATCCAATTAATATGATGGAATCTGAACATGAAGCTGTTGGAGAGATATTTAAAACTATCGCCAAACTCACAAATAACTACACTCCTCCCGAAGATGCTTGTAATACTTTTAGAGCTTTATACGCGAGTTTAGATGAGTTTGAACAAGATTTACACCAACACATTCATTTAGAAAATAATATTTTACATCCTAAGGCGATTGCTTTAGAAAAAAAGTTGGCTTAATTTATTTATTTTTACAACCGAGCCCTTAAAAATAGAAAGCCCCAGTTACTTAGAGGAGTCGAAGTATTAGGGATTTGGATCAAAAATAAATGAATCTAAAATTACACATTAAAATAGCGGTAGGTTATTTTTTTATCGTGGCACTTTTGGGAGTGTTCATGCGGATGTTTCAAGTGGTTGATATTTCATTTAACTACAAAAACATACTGCATGCACATTCCCATATTGCTTTATTAGGCTGGGTTTACACGGCATTAACAACGCTTATTTACAAGCTGTTTCTTTCTAAAAAGCAGCTAGAAAAGAAATACAGGATGCTTTTTTGGAGTACCCAAATTTCAATTATCGGAATGTTACTCACCTTTCTATTTACGGGGTATGCTCTTATTTCCATTATATTTTCAACCCTGTTTTTATTGAATTCTTATGGGTTTATTTGGTTGTTTTTAAAACATACAACTTCAGAACAGAAACAATTAAATTCCTATAAAATCATTCGTGCTTCTTTATGGTTTATGGTTTTATCTAGTGTAGGACCTTGGGTTTTGGGAGTTATTATGAATACGCTTGGAAGCACTTCACCTTGGTACCGAAATGCTATTTATTTCTACTTGCATTTTCAATACAATGGCTGGTTTTTAGTAGCCATCATTGGAATTCTATTTTCCTTTTTTGAAAAGTATTCCCTTTCAATTTCAAAGAAGCAATTTATCTTGTTTTATCACTTATTTATTAGTGGTGTGTTTCTCACTTTTTTCTTATCTGTTTTATGGATGAAGCCAAATACTTTCTTTTATGTGTTTTCAGGCATTGGAGGAATTTTTCAATTAGTAGCCTTTGGAGTTTTAGGAAAAATGGCATTTCAGAATAGTAATTTATTAAAATCAAACCTTTCAAAATTTGAAGAATACCTGTTAAAAACAGTAGGTGTTTTATTTATTGCAAAACTATTATTTCAGTTATTAGGAGCTTTTCCGAGTATTGCTGAAATAATCTCCATTAACATCGACTTTGTAATTGGGTATTTACATTGGATATTTTTGGGAGTAGTAAGTATCTCTCTATTTATGTTTCTGAAGCATTTCAAATTAATGAAACTTTCAAAAATGAGTTTCTCTAGTTACCTCATCGCTTTCTTCCTAACTGAAGGACTGCTGTTTTATAAAGGAATAATCGTTTGGAAAGGGTTTTATTTAGCAGATAATTATTACTTGCTTTTATTTTTAGCGAGTACTGTTTTTTTGGCGGCTATTATTGGGATGCTGTTTTTTCAGAAGTGGAATAAATAGACCACGGATAAAAACGGATTATACAGACTCTTTGGTGTTTTATTTATAGTAAACTTTGAAATAATTCTTTACTTGTTGTAATGATATCTGCAGGAAGCTATTCGTAGTTCATTATTAAGATATTTGTAAACTAAACGATGTTCCGAAGTAATTCTTCTAGACCAATATCCTTGCAAATCTCCTTTTAAAGCTTCGGGTTTCCCAATTCCTTCATAGGGAGTTCTCATGCAGTTTTTAAGCAAAGAGTTAATTCTCTTTACTATTTTCTTATCTACCTTTTGCCAATACAAATAATCTTCCCAAGATGAAGACGACCATACTAATTTCATGGGGTGATTAATTCTTTTTCTACACCTTTATTGTTTTCAAGATCTTCAATAGACTTTAATAACACATCTCTATTTTTTCCTTTGAGTAAGTAGGCAGTTTCTTTTAAAGAATTATATTCGTCAAGAGGAATTAACACTAGATTTTTTTTACCTTTTCTTTTAATAACAAGTTCTCCAACATCGTCTAAAACCTTATCTAGCCAATGTTTTAAATTTGATCGTAAATCTGTATAATTAATAATATCCATAACGCAAATATACAATAAAGTACCTAAACAAGTACTTTAGTAGAATCACTTATTATTCAAAATAACATAATCCAATACCTTTTTCATTAAATGAGCACGATCTGTTCCCCGAACATTATGAGGATGCATAGGGTAACTTAAAAAATCTACCTGAACTTTATTTTTTACAAATTCTTGTAATAAAGTCATCGTGTGTTGAGGTACTACTACAGGATCTATACTCCCTATAATTTCTAATAGTTTACCGTCAAGATTGGCTACATAATTATGAACTCGAGATTTTTCAAAGCCAGCTTCATTGTCTTGCCATCTGTCCATATAACGTTCGCCATACATGATTTCGTAGTACTTCCAATCGGTTACAGGTCCTCCAGCAACAGCAGTTGTAAAAACTCCTGGATGACGTAACATCAACGAATTTGTCATAAATCCACCATAGCTCCAACCGTGAATTGCAAGTCTGTTCTCATCCACATAAGGTAATGATTTTAAATAATCTACACCCAACAATTGATCTTCCATTTCAACCTCTCCAACTTGTCTATGAATTACGCTTTCAAATGCAAATCCGCGATGAGCAGATCCGTGATTATCCAACGTGAACATAATATAATCTTGCTCGGCTGCCATCCATTGCATCCATAAATTAGAACCTCCCAACCAAGAATTGGTCACCATTTGTGCATGAGGTCCTCCATAAACATATATTAGAACAGGATATTTTTTATTAGGATCAAAATTGGCAGGTTTTATAATTCTTCCGTATAAATCGCTACCATCAGTTGCTTTTAAGGTTACAAATTCTGTTGTGCCTAATTGGTAATCTTTAATTGGATTTTTAGACGTGTAAATCGTTACTTCATTTCCGTTTTTTAGCGATTTTCTTTTTACAACTCTTGGCACATTAAGGCTAGAATAACTGTCGATGATGTAATTTCCATTCGGACTTAATTGTACAGAATGAGATCCAGGTTCTGAAGTAAGAATTTTTATCTTCCCATTTTTCAAGTTAATTTTAAAAGCGTTGGTTTCTCGGGCATCGGTTCCAGTACCAGAAACAATTACATTTTTCCCGCTTTCATCAAAGCCAATAATGTTTTTTATAACCCAATTGAACTGTGTGAGTTGTTTTTCATATTTATTATTGATGTCGTACAAATAAAGGTTCATATACCCATCACGCTCACTCAACCACAGAAATTCTGTCGTACTATTTGGTAAGAAAACAGCCGTATGTTCTGGCTCTACCCATTTTTCATTTTGCTCTTCAAAAAGTGTTTTAATTTTCTTTCCTGTAGTTGCATCATACATGGCAAACCACATATGATTTTGATCACGATTTACTTCGGCAACAAAAACAAATTTTTCATCTGGAGACCAAGAAATATTGGTTAAATAATGCTCGTCTGAGGTGTCTATATCCAAATAAATCACCGAGTTATCTTTCATAGAATAAATACCTGCTTTGGCAATTTCAGAGCCCATCCCATTCATAGGGTATTTAATGTTATTCAGTGTTGCCGGAGTCGTAGTAACATCCACTAGCGGATAATCTGTCACATTAGTTTCGTCCTTTTGGTAGAAAGCTAAATAGTTTCCTTTTGGACTCCAAAAAGTCCCTTTGATAATTCCCATTTCGGAACGTGCAATTGCTTGTCCTGAAACTATATTTTTATCTTCGGAAGTGGTTATAGCAATCTTTGAATTACTAGTAGTTGCTACATACAAATTATTTTCAATGGTATAAGCTACCGCATTTGCTGCCGAATTGAACTCTGTGTTTTCAGCATTTTCTGAATATTTAATTTCTTCTGATACCTTTTTATCTATATAATTATACTGAATCATGGAGTTACTATGATTGAAATAAACAGCTTCCGAAGTTATTTTTTCAAACCTATATGGCATTCTTTTTAAAGAAGGAATTGCTTTTTGAAGATTTTCTAAACCAAACAGTGCAGGGCGTTTAGATAAATTATAATTTACTTGGACACTATTGTTTTCAGTAACAATATAATCATCGGTTCCTTCTACCCATTGCAATGATTTTCTTTCGGGATACAATCCTTTGGAATACCCTAAAACAGCATCTTCTAAGTTTAGGTGTTTTACTTCTTGTGCTGTTAAAACCGTTACAAATAATAACAGTAATAGGGTGATGTGTTTTCTCATGATTTAAGGATATTTAGTTCTTCAAAGTTACTATAAATATTATTGAAAAGGAACTTTAAAAAGAAAGCCATTCCACTCGTTTAGAAGATAAAATGGCTTAAATAATAAAATAACTAACAATTACAATTTCTCAAAACGAGCTTGGAAAAACCGTAAATATTTAGGTTCAAAAACCATTTTCATTCCGGTAATTTTTTCTCGATTTTCATATACATATTCCACAGATTCTGCAATAACATCCATATGTGCTTGTGTGTAAACTCTTCTTGGAATGGTTAATCGCACCAATTCTAAATTTGGATAATTATGTTCACCTGTTTCACTATTTCTACCTGCAGAAACAATACCTCGTTCCATAGTTCTTACACCAGAATCTAGATAAATTTCGGCTGCCAGAGTTTGAGCAGGGAATTGATCTTGTGTTAAATGAGGTAAGAATTTTTTGGCATCTAAAAACACACCGTGAGTTCCAATTGGGTTTACAATAGGCACTCCTGCTTTTAATAATTTCTCCCCTAAGTATTGAACCTGTCCCACACGAGCTCTAATATGATCGTCGTTAATAGATTCTGTGATTCCAATTGCTAACGCTTCCATATCTCTCCCTGCCATACCGCCATACGTATGTAATCCTTCATAAACCACTACTAAATTTCTTGCTTGTTCAAAAACATCAGGATCATTAAGGGCTAAAAATCCACCAATACTCACCAAAGCATCTTTTTTAGAACTCATGGTGGCGGCATCGGTTAGATCACAAATTTCTTTTACAATTTCTGCTACCGATTTGTCTGCATATCCTTCTTCATATTGCTGATTCATATAGGCATTTTCAGCAACACGTGTCATGTCGTGCACAATTTTGATCCCGTATTTATTGGTGAGTGCTCTTACTTCTTTTAAATTCTGAAGAGATATAGGTTGCCCACCAGCCATATTAACGGTAGTCGCCATACACACATAAGGAATGTTTTCTGCTCCTTTTTCATCAATCACTTTCTGAAGTTTTTCTAAAGAAATATTTCCTTTAAACTTGAAGTTGCTTTCAGAATCATGAGCTTCATCAATAATCACATCTACAAAAGTTCCGCCAGCTAATTCCTGATGTAATCGGGTAGTGGTAAAATACATGTTCCCTGGTAAATAATCTCCTTCTTTAATTAAGATTTTCGAAATAATATGCTCCGCACCACGACCTTGATGTGTAGGGATTATATACTTATATCCATAATGTTTTTGGATAGCAGCTTCCATATGGTAAAAGTTCTCACTTCCCGCATAGGCTTCATCTCCCATCATTATTCCAGCCCACTGTCTATCACTCATTGCTGAGGTTCCACTGTCGGTTAACAAGTCAATATATACATCTCTAGATTTTAAAAGAAAGGTGTTATATCCTGCTTCTTTTATAAAAATTTCCCGTTCTTTTTGACTGTTCATAAAAACAGGCTCTACCATTTTAATTTTATAAGGTTCTGCCCAAGATCTTTTTCTCATTGTATTTAATTTTAAATTTTTTTGAAGCTGAAAGTTACAGCTTTCTTATTATATAATAAATGATAATTGTTAGCGGGTGGATGTAAATGAAACACGTACTAAAATAGCGGATAAAACTATCTCTTTTTTTTGTATATTTGAACGTTAAACTAAATCTATTATGCTATCAAACGCTTGCCAATACGCAATAAGATCCATACTTTATTTAGCAATTTACTCTAATGAATCTAATAAAATTGGAGTAAAAAAAATTGCCGAAGAATTGGAAACACCTCAGCCTTTTTTGGCTAAACTTTTACAGCAACTGGCCAAAAAAAGTTTAGTGTCCTCGACAAAAGGACCTAACGGAGGGTTTTATTTGTCGAAAAAGGATAAAGAAAATTCAATTTGGGATATCGTAAAATGTATAGACGGCACCAGTAAATTTGACAATTGTTTTTTAGGCTTAGCGACTTGTGGCGATGAAAACCCATGTCCAGTTCATTTTATAGTTGGGCCGTTTAAAGAAAAACTACTCGATGATTTTAGAGATAAAACCATCTCAAAATTTGCTAAAGAAATCACCGTTTCAGGAAGGGTTATTTCATTAAAAAACTTCAATGTATTAGAAGATTAGGCAATTTTACATCTACTACAATTCTTCTAAAGATAATTACTTTAAATATAGCGTAAACTATGCTAAACGAACAACTAATAAACCCTAAAAACATTGTAATTGTAGGAGGGTCTAATGATATAAAAAAACCAGGTGGAAAGATTGTAAAAAACCTGATTGAAGGAGGTTTTAACGGAAGGGTTCAGGTAGTTAACCCAAAAGAAACAAAAGTACAAGGCCTTATAAGTGTATCATCAGTAAGCAAAATTCCTGAAACCGATTTAGCCATTCTCGCGATTCCTGCACGATTTTGTTTAGAGACCATTAAGGTGTTGGTCGAACAGAAAAACACCAAAGCATTTATCATTATTTCGGCTGGATTTGCAGAAGCTGGTGAAAAAGGGAAAAGTATAGAAAACGAAATTGTTAAACTCGTAAACAGCGTTGATGGTTGTTTAATTGGACCCAACTGTATAGGCGTGTTAAACGAAAATTATAAGGGAGTATTTACGAGCCCTATTCCAAAATATTACTCAGATGGTTGCGATTTAATTTCTGGATCGGGTGCGACAGCCGTTTTTATTATGGAGGCAGGAGCTCCTTTGGGAGTGAAATTTGCCAATGTATATTCTGTTGGTAATGGAGCGCAAACATCTGTTGAAGATGTCTTGGAGTCTATGGATTTACACTATCAACACGGTGAAGATCCACCAATTAAGTTGTTGTATTTAGAAACCATTGCTAATCCACAAAAACTATTAAAACACGCATCTTCTTTAATAAAAAAAGGAGCAAAAATTGCAGCAATAAAAGCAGGAAGTACTGCAGAAGGAAGTAGAGCAGCAACCTCGCATACGGGAGCTATTGCAAGTTCAGATGTAACAGTAAGAGCCTTATTTAAAAAAGCTGGAATTGTTTATTGTAGCAGTCGGGAGGATCTTTTAAGTGTGGCTTCTATTTTTAATTATAAAGAATTACAAGGAAAAAATATAGCCATTATTACCCATGCAGGAGGCTCAGCAGTAATGCTTGCCGATGAACTTTCAAAAGGAGGAATGCATATTCCAACCATTGAAGGTCCCGATGCTGACAAGCTAAAAACATTCTTGCACCCAGGATCTTCTGTTAGTAATCCTATCGATTTTCTAGCCACGGGAACCGCAGAGCAATTAGGAATTATCATTGATTATTGTGAGCATAAATACGATTTTATAGATGCGATGGTGGTTGTTTTTGGAAGCCCAGGATTGTTTGATGTTGAGAATGTATATAATGTATTAAGTGTAAAATTGGATGTTTGCAAAAAACCTATTTTTCCTGTGTTACCCTCTGTTGTCAATGCCCATAAGGAGATTAAAATTTTTTTAGATAAAGGAAATGTGAATTTTCCAGATGAAGTAGTTTTAGGAAAAGCATTGGCACAAGTGTATAAAACACCCAAACCTATTTCTGAAAAAGTTGATTTACCTGAAATTGATTCCGAAGCCATTAGAACCATTATTGAAAGTGTCGAAGATGGTTATTTGGGACCTAGAAACACCGCAAAACTTTTAGATGCTGCAGGAATACCTAGAGTGAAAGAGGTTTTTGAAAGCGATAAAGAGAAATTACTTTCTAAATTTGAAAAAAAGAACTTTCCATTAGTAATGAAAGTAATTGGACCTTTGCATAAATCTGATGTAAAAGGAGTTATTTTAAACATCACCACCATGAAGAAAGCTGCAAAAGCTTTTGACAAACTTATGCAAATTAAACATGCCAGAGGAGTGCTGGCACAACCTATGATTCCAGGACTTGAGTTGTTTGTTGGTGTAAACAAAGAAGATAAATTTAACCATACCATTGTTTGTGGATTGGGAGGCGTTTTTGTGGAAATTTTAAAAGATATTTCGGCAGGATTAAGCCCGTTGTCAAAACCTGAAATTAGAAAAATGATTTCATCTTTAAGAGGCTATAAAATGCTGCAAGGCGCTAGAGGAAAAAAGGGAGTTAATATAGAAATATTTGAAGACATTATACACCGTGTTTCGGCATTGGTAGAAGTTGCTCCAGAGATTATAGAAATGGATATGAATCCGCTTATTGGGAACCCAAAAGATATTAGTGCGGTGGATGTTAGGATTCGGGTGGAAAAGTAAATTAGCTATTTATTGCCAAAACAATCCCACAAAAAACAACCAAATAACCTATAAGCAATACTTTCCAAAAAACATGTGCTTTTTTCATTTCCATAAAGTTAAAGGCTACTCCAATAAATTTTAAAACTGCTAATAATAATATTAATGGGATTACATAGGTTAACGAAGTGCTAGAAACCAATCCTGCGATTATGGTTAAAACTAGTAAGAGTATCCAAGTACTGATGTTTTGTTTTGTCATAGCTAGAAGATTAAATAAATTACGGGGAATAAGAGCAACCATATTAGATCACACATATGCCAAAAAGCGGCACTTGCCTCAACATCTTCAATTTTAGTGGTACTTTTTTCTTTTTTAATTCCAAAATATACCGAAATTAAGATTACCAAACCTACAATTACATGAATCACATGAAACAAAGTGAGCATCCAATAAAAAGTAAAAAAGGAGTTGTAGCCTATATCCAGTCCTGCATTTAATTTGGCATTATATTCTACTGTTTTTAAAACCAAAAAAAGAACTCCAAAAAGCATTGTTAGCAATAAGTAGTTTTGAGCCTTTTGTTTGTGGTTCTCTTTTAATTCGTGGACGGTTACTGCCATAAAAAAACCACTGGTTAATAGAAAAACAGTATTAATAGTGCCAAAGGTTACATTGAGTTGTAATCGAGATTCGTGAAATAATATGGGGTCTTCTTTTGCAGAAAAAACCAATGCAATTAATGCAGCTCCAAAGGTGATTAATTCTAGAAAAATGATAATCCAAAGTAGGATTCCCCCCGGCGGATAGTAAATGTTTTTATAATTGATTATGGCTTTATTCATTGATATTAATTTTTAAAAAAGTGTTATTTCTAATTAAATAAGTACCTGTATGAGTGGTATTCCAAGATTTTTCCTGAACAGCATTTATACCTTCAATGGTATATTTAATAGAAAGCGTATCTTCTTTCCTGTCTAAACTTATAAATTCGAATGTGTTTTGTATGGCAGATTTTTTTGCAATATTAGGGCAACTATTTAACTTATAAACGGCCAACATATCTTTTGAAAACCACTGTAATAAATTGTTTAAATGAGCTGAATTACATTCATCTTCAATTTTTAACTCATGTAATAATTGACATTTAATCTTTGAAGAGGTTTCATCACATTCGTTCCCAAAAGAAAATAAATGCCAACCGAGTAATGCTTTTTCAGGGGCATTAATGGTTTGAAGAAACTCAGAATTAATGGTATTTTTTTCTAAAATTACCACAGAATAATTCTCTAATTTCTCCTGACAAGAACTTAATAAAATGAGCAGGAATAACAAATAGAAAACTCTCATGATTGGTGCTTAATTTTTTCATATAATTTCACCAAAGACTCTAATAACTCAACAGGAGTCGTTAAAATCTGATAATGATTTTGTCCAAACATCTGCGGTAAATAATATTTTGCCTGGGCTTCAATTGCGAGCGCGTAGGAGTTAATATTTTTTTCATTTAATTCTCTCAATGCTTGCTTTACATCATTAATCCCATACTTGCCCTCGTACTTATCGTAATCGTTTGGTTTTCCATCAGAAATTAAAATTACCCATTTATTTTTGGTATCGCGTTTTTCTAACATAGCTCCAGAATGACGTAAGGCTGCACCAATTCTAGTATAACCATTAGGTTCTATAGCACCCACTTTAAATTTTGCTTTGTTCCAATCGTCATCAAACCCTTTAATTGTTATATAGGAGGAATGATTTCGGGTTTTTGAATAAAAACAATCGATGGAAAAATCGATATTAAACTCATCTAAAATCTCACCAAACAGTATGGATACTTGCTTTTCAACATCGATTACTTTATTTCCCGCAGCATATCCATCGCTTGAGAGACTAATGTCTAATAATAATAATATGGATAAATCTTTTTCTTTTTTTCGTCTGGATAAATATATTTTTTCTGAAGGAGTATGCCCAGAATGTACATCTACAAATAAGTCTGTAATTGCGTCTAGATCAAATTCCTCTCCTTGAGTTTGTCTTCGTTGTTGTTGGTATTTATTGTTTACAGAAGTGAGCATTTTTCGCAATCCCATTAGGGTAGAATTATTCTCGACCAATGTTTTTTTATAATAAGGAATTGCTGTTTTTAATAATGTTTTCGGATAAACTTTACAATAATTTTCTTTGTAAGCTCGCTTTGTATAATCCCATTCGTCATACAAAATATGGTAGCCCGTACTGTCATTTTCAGCACTTTCAGAAATAGTGGTGTTTTCTACAAAATCGGCTTGATAAACAGAGTGTGCTGTATCATCAACCCGTACCGTATGTTTCATGTTCACTTCATCAAGTGCGTTAGAGTGGTCGTCTAAATCGTCATCACCATCCATATCTCTAAAATTTCCGCCAAACTCTTCGGCAGTCTCAACTTTTTCGAATTGGTGTAGCAATACAGCATCCTCCATCTGTTTTTGATCTATTGTAACAGATATAATTTCTTCTACAGCGTTAGATTTTATAATGGTTTTTGGACTGTCTTCGTTGGCGGTTTTTACTTGGTCGGTAAAGTTTTTTAATTTTTTACCAGCTTCATCTTCAAGGCTGTTACGCATCCATTTTCCGTAAATAAAAGTAGTGTCGACTTCTTTCCCTTGTTTTGTTTTTTTACTGAAATAATCTAAAAACCCTTGATGATATTCTTTTGTAATCGGAAATTGAAGAAACAATTCGTGTAGTACTTTTTCTGAAGTCTCTTTTGATTTTTCTTGAGATTCTTTTAATTCATGTTCTTCAGTTCCTTCCCAGTTTAATTTTAAATTTTTCTGAACCGATAAGTACAAAATCCGAAACAAATAGAACGCTAAGTTTTCTTCTACCGTTTTAAACTCTGAAAATTTAGAAGGTAGAAAAAAGTTATTATTCCGGTAGCCACCTTCTCGTTCTGCTTCATATAATTCGATAGAACTACCGGTTATTGCGCGAGCGAATATGGTTAATCGTGATTGAACTTCACTTAGTTTTACTGCATGTTCTAACTGTGCTTCTTTTTTCTTTCTACGTTTTTTAAAAAAGAAAGCGAACTTGGTAAATATATATTCATCTGGTTCGAACTCGAACATTTTTTTAGTTTTTTTATCATCCCGACAGAACAGTTTTAGGAGTGACGAGGAATTTCAATATAATTTCAAAAAAATTCTTCACTACGCAAGCTTCGTTCTAAATGATAATTAGATCATTAAGTTACATAAATCTTTTAAAGCATTTGCCACTTCAATATCATCTGTTAAGGGTTCTACTATTGCAACGTGAACCGCTAATCGTTTTGTTAAACCACTGTGAATTAATTTTGCAGCATCTACCAACAAACGTGTTGAAACGGTTTCAGATAATCCTAATTCGGTTAAGTTTCTGATTTTTGTGGCAATATTGACTAATTTTTTAGCGATACTAGCTTCAATTTCGGTTTCATTGACTAAAATTTCAGTTTCAATTTTTTCAGTAGGATAATCAAATGTCATCGCTACAAACCGTTGCCGAGTGGAAGGTTTTAACTCTTTAAACCCACGTTGATATCCAGGATTAAAAGAAGCAACCAACATAAAATCATTGTGTGCTTTTACAAGCTCGCCAATTTTATCGATAAATAGTTCGCGTCTGTGATCTGTTAACGAGTGTATCGCAACAATAACATCGGGTCTAGCTTCTGCAATTTCATCTAAATAAATAATGGTACCTTCTTTAACAGCGGTGGTTAATGGGCCATCTAACCATATTGTTTCGGCTCCTTTAATAATATAACGACCAATTAAATCTGTTGATGAGGTTTCTTCATGGCAAGAAATAGTAATCAATTTTTTATTCAATTTATAAGCCATAAACTCAATAAATCGCGATTTCCCAGTACCCGTAGGCCCTTTTAATAAAAAGGGGATTTTGTTTATATAAGACTGTTCAAAAACTTCAACTTCTTTACCAACTTGATGGTAATATGGCGTATGATTGCTCATTGTAATTAGTGATTTTTAATTACTTGCAAGGTACTAAATTAAAGGCGTAAAATGAAATAAAAAGACTAATTAGTCTTATTTTATTTAAACTAAATTCTTTTGCAATTTTCGATCTCTACACGGATGAGTTGTAATTTGTTTTTACTAAGCTCTAATTCGTTTAAAATAGTAGCTTTTGCTTCTTCAAAAGTATCTTTAACAGAACTAAATAAAGTATTGTAATACGTAATACCATCATTTAAATTAGTCGAAAAATTTGAAAAATACTTTTCTTGTTTTCTATCTAAAGTCCCTTTAGTTTCTTCTAATTTGTTTTTTAGAAAATCGATGTAAATATTCAATTCTTTTATATACATATTTGGACGATCGTTTCTTGAAATCACGTTTAGTTTTCCGTAGATATGACTGGTCATTTCTTTTAAACTCATTACTTTAGAATAGTATGCCATATTAGGGCCAGGGCAAACCGAAACACCTTCACCCTCAATTTTTGTATCTAAATCGTAAGCCAACAAGGCAGAAGTTCCTAAACCAACACAAGTACACGTTTTTTCTGTTATTTTATGTAATTGGATTTGGTGTTCTTGATTGGATAAATTATCAGCTTTTAACTCTTTAATTTTTAACCGTTGGTACTCTCTAGAAGCAGTACAAATTCCGGTTTCTTTAAACTCTTTATTTAGTGCAACAAATCTTTTTGGGCAAACACTTCCCGGTCTGTCAATATCGATTTTAGCCTCTTTTTCTAAATCTTTTGTATTCCCCCTAAGATTATTAAAAGGAATTCCTAAAGGAGATATATCACTTAAATACAAGTCTTTTTCTTTAGCTTTTGCTAGGCTATCCATCGTTTTTTTATCTACGGTAGTTGCTTCTGGGACTAGTAAAAAAGGTGTTCCCCAACCTACAGAATCTACTTTATAATAGTCTAATAAAAAGTCGTGTTCTTCTTCTGTTCCAACGCCCCCTTGAGCGGTAACTTCTATGGACAATGGTTTTTCTGGGATACTTCTATTTTGACTTTCTAGTACTTGATTTAATAAATCTTGAATAGAACTTCTTAATTCTTCACGTTTTTCTTTAAACTCTTCTAAAACAGGCCCTAATAAGTAGCCGTCTGTTGCAAAGGCATGCCCCCCACAATTTAGTCCAGATTCTATTCTATATTCTGAAACCCAAAGTCCTTTTTTAGCTAAAAATTTACCTTGTATTAAAGCCGATCGATAATCGCTTACTTTTAAAATAATCTTTTTGTTGATTTCTCCATTTTCATTGGGATAAAAATCATCAAACTGAGACATATATGCATACAATCTAGGATTCATTCCAGCCGATAAAACCACAGAAGATTTTAAATTACTATTTGCAAATCCTCTGAGGGCTGCATGCGCATCGTTATATTCAATAGAAAGCTTCTCATCTTCTTTGTAATTATCCTTGTCAACCTTGGTCATAATATTAACATCGATACTTCCCATGGTTAGGTTTTTCTTTGCCCAATTTTTAATTTCGGAATAATTAAAACTAGTACTTGTCAATTTTTCAAATTCCTTTTTAACGGAAGAATAATCAGGAAGAAGGGCAATGTATTTTTTTATTTCGGAAGTTTTTTCTTCTGAAACATTTTTTAAAGACTCAAATTTTTCGGCAGCTAAATCGTTCATTAAATTTAGGTAAGAAGTAATTCTTTTAGCTCTAAAGTCATCTGCCTTTTCTGAAATTTCTTTAAAAGGGATTTCAAACTTTTCGCTGTACATTTTTCTCAATTTCTCTAGCAATACATCATCGACCAAAGAAATTACAGAATCCATTCCGTACTGCGCTACCTTTAACGGTGTGTCAATGGTATATCCAATTCCCATAACTGGGATATGAAATGAATGTGATTTTTTCATATATAAATATTTTATTTTCTAATAGTATAGTTATAAGTACATTGCTAATAGTCAAGTAATAACATTTTTAATTAGCGTGTAAATTATCGGCGTAAGATACCTAATTTATATTTAAAAAAGATAAATTAGTCTTATAACAGAATGTTAAAAAAGGAAGGGAAAATTAACCGCCAATAGCAATCATACTTCTGTTTTTGGAATGTAATTTTGGTTCTTGAAGTTTTTTTAAGGTGTCCATTCCACCACGTACTTTAAACTTTCCTAATACTGCTTTTTGAATAATGGGTTCTATCGATTTTCCAGCACGAAGTGACGTAAGAATATCTGATTCTGTAGCTGAGAACAAGCAATTTTTTAATTTCCCATCAGCTGTTAATCGCAATCTATTACAAGAATCACAAAACGGATTGGTAACCGAACTTATAATAGCAAAACGCCCTTTAAAGCCTTTAATTCTATAGTTTTTTGAAGTGTCGTTTTCTGCATCTTGAAGGCGTTCTACAGTCTCTTCAGAAAAGTGAGAAGTTACCTTTTTCATGATTTCTGCATAGGAAACCATCTTTTTTAAATCCCATTTATTACCATCAAAAGGCATAAATTCTATAAATCGAAAAGAGATAGGAAGCTCTTTAGTCATTTCAATAAAATCGATAATTTCATCCTCATTAAAGTCTTTTATTAAAACAGCATTGATCTTTACATTGAATCCGTTTTCAACTAATAATATAATATTTTGATATACTTTTTGAAACTGATTTCTACGTGTGATTTCTTTAAATTTACCTTCACTTAAAGTATCTAAACTCACATTAATATTACGGATGTTATACTTTTTTAAAGTGTCTAAATGTCTATCAATAGTAATCCCGTTGGTGGTAATAGCTACTTCTACTTTAAGAGACGCTAGCTTTTCTAAAATAACGGGAATGTCTTTCCTAATCAAGGGTTCTCCACCAGTTAGTCTAATTTTTGTAACGCCGTTATCTACAAATGTTTTCGCGATAGTATAAATCTCATCATAAGCCATAATGTGAGATTTTGGAAGCAACGGAATTCCTTCTGCGGGCATACAATAGGTACATCGTAAGTTACATCGTTCGGTAAGAGAAATGCGTAAATAGGTGTGTTTTCTCTTGAAGGAATCTGTTAATGTGTTGTTCATCATTTATTTGATATTAAATTTCTCATTCATTAGACCTAACAGGTTTTCAAAACCTGTTAGGTCTTTAATCGTGACGTGCGCCTTTTAAAATTCTAAAAATATGTAATACGGAAGGAAATATAGCATCCATCGACTCTTTTGCTCCATTAGTAGAACCAGGCAATGCCAATACCAAACTGTTTTTTAAGGTCCCTGCAATACTTCTAGAAAGCATCGAGTAGGGGGTTCGGTCTTGACCATAATTACGAATGGCTTCCTCAATTCCTGAAATTCTTCTGTCAAGTATTGGGATTAACGCTTCGGGAGTAACATCTCTTTTGGAGAGTCCAGTTCCTCCGGTATAAATTATTAAATCAATTCCTTGTTCTTGGTATGTTTTTGCTTTTTCGACAATGATATCTTTTTCATCTGGAATGATAATATAATCTGAAATTGCCACATCGCTCTCTTCTAATTTTTTGATGATAGCCTTCCCAGCACGATCTTCTTTTTGACCTGCTGAAATAGAATCTGAACATACAATAACAGCGGCAGTTAAATCTTTACGGAAGCGATCTTTAAAATCTGATTTGCCTCCTTTTTTCTGAAGCAATTTGATGTGGTGTATCTCGATGCCTTTATCGATAGGCTTTAGCATATCGTACATATTTAAAGCAACTACGCTAGCTCCGTGCATAGCCTCAACCTCAACCCCTGTTTTGTAAATAGTTTTCACGGTAAATAGCACGGTGATTTCTAAACCATTGATTTCATATTCAATTCCAGAAAATTCGATGGGCATCGGATGACAATCAGGTAATAATTCGGGAGTTTTTTTAACACCCAATAGCCCCGCAGCTTTGCTCATAGCAAATACATTTCCTTTAGGAACGGTATCGTTTTTTATTGCTTCGATGGTTTCGGGTTTGCTCACTTTTACAATTGCCTGTGCGATTGCGGTTCGGAGTGTGGTGGATTTGTTTGTGATGTCAACCATTTTTTTAATTATGAATTATGAATGTCGAATACTGAATTATGAAGTTTTCTATATTTCAACTTCATCATTTTTTATTCTGCGGTTCGTTATTCGATATTTTTTATATTCTTTTTTTTTTTCTGTGTAACTCTATGGCTCTCTACGAAACTCTGTGAAATAGCTAACCACAAAGAACACTAAGAAGGACAAAGGCTCACAAAGAGTTTATTATTTCTATTTTAACTATTCACCTTCCATTGATGTGATTTGTCTTCAAAAATCTCTTTCCCAAAAACAGGAACGTTCGCTTTTATCTCTTCTACTATAAACTCTATTGCTAGAAAAACTTCTTTACGTCTAGGAGAGGAAACAAAAACAAACAAACAGATTTCACCAGTTTTTACTTTTCCTAAACTATGGTAAATGTGCATACAGTTGAGATCAAACTTATCGAATGCAGCTTCTCTTATTTCGTGAAACTTTTGGTTTGCCATTTCTTCGTAAGCAGTATATTCTATAGCAGCTACTGTTTTACCCTCAATTTTGTCTGCGCGCACCTGACCTAAAAAAATGTTATGCGCACCAATACCTGTTTTAGATTGGTGATTTGCAATAGAGGTTGCTATAAAACCTGAAGAAATTGCACCTTCTTTAAATACGTTTTTTGGTTTTTTATTTTTCATTATATGCCCGCGAAGGCGGGTATCTTTTTAATTATTACTTAATTTTATTGTCTTTTCTTTAAATACTCATTAATTTCGATTGCCCCTTCTTTTATACTAAGGCTATTGTTAATATTATATTCTTGCAAAATAGAAACAGCTCTCTTGCTTTTTATACCTGCTTGGCAAAAAATAAATTTTGTTATATCAGAGTCTAATTTATCAATGTTTTTTTCAATTTCACTTAAAGGAATATGAATCGTTTGCAAACCGTTCATTTGGGTTAATTCGTCAAGTTCTCTGA
>JAUVAS010000043.1 GCA_030591585.1 Flavobacterium sp.
AAAGGAATGACATTATGTCCTAAACATATATATGGCTAGATCAAAAATAACATCACTCGACAGTTTGTCATTTCAAGAAATAAATGAAGATGCAGATTTAATCCCATTAATGACCCCAGAAGATGAAGAAGCAATGAGCAAAGAGGAATTGCCAGAAATACTTCCTATTTTACCGTTACGTAACACCGTTTTGTTTCCCGGAGTTGTGATTCCTATTACTGCAGGACGTGATAAATCTATCAAACTTATCAACGAAACCAATAAAGGAAATAAAGTAATTGGTGTAGTTTCTCAACTAGATGAAGAAGTTGAAGATCCAGGTTTAAGCGATATTAATCCAGTTGGAACAGTTGCGACTATTCTTCGAGTTTTAAAAATGCCTGATGGAAATATTACGGTAATTATTCAAGGTAAAAAGCGGTTTGAGGTTTCTGAAATAATTACAAGTACGCCTTATATAACGGCTACAATAAAAGAAGTACCCGAAGCTAGACCTGCAAAGGAAAGTGATGAGTTTAAGGCATTAATAGACTCTATAAAAGAAAAGGCTTTAGAGATTATCAAGCAAAGCCCGAACATTCCATCTGAAGCTGCTTTTGCTATTAAAAATATTAATAGCAGTTCTTTTTTAATCAATTTTGTATCCTCAAACTTGAATGTCCCGGTAGAAGACAAGCAAAAACTATTGGAAATCAACGACCTTCAAGAACGTGCTTTTGAAACACTTCGGTATATGAATATCGAATTGCACAAGTTGTCACTTCGCATGGATATTCAGTCTAAAGTTGAAAGCGATATCAGTCAGCAGCAACGGGAATATTTTCTTCATCAGCAAATGAAAACCATTCAGGAAGAGTTGGGCGGTAATACTTCAGAAGAAGAAATTGAAGAAATGCAGGAGCGTTCTAAAAAGAAAAAATGGAGCGAGGAAGTAGGGACGCATTTCGATAAAGAATTGGCAAAATTGCAACGTATGAATCCACAAGTAGCAGAATTTGGGATACAACGTAATTATTTAGAGTTGTATTTAGACTTGCCTTGGGATGAATATAGTAAAGATAAATTCGACTTAAAACGTGCTAGAAAAATTTTAGATCGTGATCATTTTGGATTAGACGATGTTAAAAAACGAATTATAGAACACTTGGCTGTTTTAAAACTTAGGAACGACATGAAGTCTCCAATCCTTTGTTTATATGGACCTCCGGGAGTCGGAAAAACATCTTTAGGTAAATCTGTTGCAGAAGCCTTAGGAAGAAAATATGTAAGAATGTCATTAGGTGGCATGCGAGATGAATCTGAAATTAGAGGCCATCGTAAAACTTATATTGGTGCGATGCCTGGAAGGATTTTAAAGAATATTAAAAAAGCAGCAACAGGAAATCCGGTTTTTGTGCTGGATGAAATCGATAAACTTTCGGTGGGTAGCCAAGGTGACCCTTCTTCAGCGATGTTAGAAGTGCTAGATCCGGAGCAAAATAATTCATTTTATGATAACTTTTTAGAAGTTGGGTACGATCTTTCAAAGGTGATGTTTATTGCTACTGCTAATAGTTTGGGAAACATTCAGCCAGCGTTAAGAGATAGAATGGAAATCATTAATGTTTCAGGGTATACCATTGAAGAAAAAGTAGAAATAGGAAAAAGACATTTATTGCCAAGACAGTTAGAAGATCACGGACTTACAAAGAATGATTTGAAAATTGGAAAAGCGCAATTGGAAAAAATAGTAGAAGGATATACTCGTGAAAGTGGTGTTCGGGGGTTGGAAAAACAATTGGCAAAAATGGTGCGTTATGCAGCCATGAAAATTGCAATGGAGGAGAAATACGAAATTAAAGTAACCAACAATATTATTGTTGAAGTGCTTGGAGCTCCAAAGTTAGAACGTGATAAATATGAAAACAATGATGTTGCCGGTGTTGTTACAGGCCTTGCTTGGACACGAGTAGGAGGAGATATCTTATTTATAGAATCAATTATTTCAAAAGGAAAAGGAACACTTACCTTAACAGGAAATCTAGGTAAAGTAATGAAAGAATCTGCTACCATAGCAATGGAGTATATTAAAGCAAATGCAGAGAAGTTAGGAATCTCTCCAGATATTTTTGCGAAGTATAATGTGCATATTCACGTACCTGAAGGAGCAACACCAAAAGACGGGCCAAGTGCAGGTATCACTATGTTGACTTCTTTAGTTTCTTTATACACACAACGAAAAGTAAAGAAGAGCCTTGCAATGACTGGTGAAATTACCTTACGTGGAAAAGTGTTGCCTGTTGGCGGAATTAAAGAAAAGATACTAGCAGCAAAGCGAGCACATATTAAAGAAATTTTACTTTGTGAAGAGAATAAAAGAGATATAGAAGAAATAAAACCATCCTACTTAAAAGGATTAAAATTTATTTACGTCAAAGAGATGAGTCAAGTATTAGATTTAGCATTGACAAAACAAAAAGTGAAAGATGCAAAGACTTTATAAATCTTATGTTATAAGGTTTTTTAATCTGTCAAAATAAATTATACTTGTAGTCGTTTAAACTTTCAGGAAAAGGTATTTTGTGTTCATGAACCAAAGAGTAATCATTTTATTCATTTTATTCTCATCTTTATTTGCGAAAGCTCAAGTAGGTGGACGGTATACCTATCAATTTTTAAATTTAACAACCTCACCACGTATGGCAGCCTTGGGCGGTAAAGTAATTACTAATTACGATTACGACCCTACACAAGCCTTGGTAAACCCTGCTAGTATTAATCCTGCAATGGATAATCAACTCTCGGTAAATTATGTAAATTATATTGGTGATGTTAATTATGGATCTGCAGCTTATGCCTATTCTTGGGATCGACGTACGCAAGTAATTCATGCTGGAGTTACCTATGTTAATTATGGACAGTTTGATGGTTATGATGAACAAGGAAATGAAACAAATAGTTTTAGTGGAGGAGAAGTAGCATTGTCTGTAGGTCATGCTAGAAATCTAGCGTTTACAAATTTTCATTTTGGAGGAAACATAAAATTTATATCTTCTACCTTAGAGCAGTATTCATCATTCGGAATTGCCTTAGATTTAGGGGTGATGTATGTATATGAAGCTTGGGATTTAAATATCTCTGGAGTTGCTAGAAATATAGGAACTCAAATCACTACCTATGATGAAATTTATGAGCCTATTCCCTTTGAGGTGATTTTCGGTATTTCTCAAACGTTAATGAATGTACCCATTAGATGGCATCTTACATTCGAAAATATGCAAGTTTGGAATATCGCTTTTGCAAATCCAAATAGAGATGAAACAGATTTAGAAGGAGGAGTAACCCAAGAAAAAATAAACGTTATAGATAATGTATTTAGACATACTATAATTGGGATTGAGTTATTTCCAGAGAGCGGATTTAATATTCGTTTAGGTTATAATTTTAGAAGAGGAGAAGAACTTCGTATTATTGAGAAAAGAGCTTTTGCAGGAATTAGCGCAGGATTTTCAATAAAATTAAATAAATTACGAGTAAGTTATTCTTATTCTAAATTTAGTATTGCAGCAGCATCTAGTTATTTTGGTTTAAATATGGACCTTCAATAAACAATTTATTTTGAAAAAAATTACCATAGCAATTGACGGTTTTTCTTCCACAGGAAAAAGCACTGTTGCTAAACAATTGGCAGACTATCTAGGGTATATATATGTAGATACGGGTGCAATGTATCGCGCAGTTACTCTTTATGCCCTGCAAAATAAGTTTTTATCTGAAGATGAATTCGATAAAAAATCTTTGATAAAATCCTTGCCAACTATTGAATTAGAGTTTAGAAAAGAGAATGATAATGCCAACGCTGAAATATTTCTGAATGGTAAAAATGTAGAAAAAGAAATACGAACTATGTATGTTTCAGGTTTTGTAAGTCCTGTAGCAACGATTCCAGAAGTAAGAAAAAAATTAGTAGCTATTCAACATCAAATGGGGGTTGAAAAAGGAATTGTAATGGACGGACGCGACATAGGTAGCGTTGTTTTTCCAAATGCTGAATTAAAAATATTTATGAATGCCAATGCTGAGGTTCGAGCAACAAGACGTTACGAAGAGTTACTAGCAAAGGGGGATAATGTTACTTTTTTAGCCATATTAGAAAATGTTCAAAAACGAGATTTAATGGATACTACTCGAGAGGATTCACCATTAGTAAAAGCTGAGAATGCTATAGAGATTGATAATTCAGAACTTAATCAGGAAGATCAGTTTACTATTATTTTGCAATTAGCAAAAGATCGTATAGCGGGTAGAGTCTAATTAAGTTTTACTATTTTTAACGATATAAAAATTATAAAAATGAAAAATTATAAAATTCTATTTCTTATTGTATTAATGGGGTTTACCGTTACTGCTCAAAAATATACCAATACTGAAAACACAAATGTGACTAAGGAATGGAATGGAAATACGTTTTCTTCCTCAAAATCTTTTGCTGAAAACATAGCAGAAGCATCCGATTTATCTCAAATGAAAAAAGCGCTTGAAAACGAAACTATTTTAAAAGCACTAGAAACTGAAGAAATGATTACTGTTTTTGCAATCACTAACAATGGCTTTACAAAATTACAGGCTAAAAAAGATTCTATTTTTGATAGGTCAAAAGCAAATCTACTAACAGCTATTATTAAGTATCATGTAATTCCAGGCAGAGTGGATAGTCATTCTATGAAAAACGCCATTAAATATAGTAATGGAACTGCTTATTATGCCACATTACAAGGAGAAAAACTTGGTATTAAAGAGGAAAATGGACAATTGGTTCTGATTGACGTTGAAGGAAATACTTCTGTAATTTCAGCTACCGATTTCTATCATAAAAAAGGTTTTTTCCATATAGTTGAAGGGATTGTTTTTCCTACTAATTAAAATAGTTAAGGGATGATTATAAAATTATTTTTCTTTTTTATTACTGTGACCACTGTTTCTTATGCGCAAATGGAACCTTGTTTTGCGGTATTAAAGTCTGGAGATACTTTAAGCGTTTATGGAAAAATAACAAGAAATGCATTGAAATACAAAACAAGTTCTGAATCTAAATCTAAAAAAATATTTTTTCCAGAAATTGATTATATTAAAATTAGGTATTCAAAAGTTAATACAAAAAAATATAAATTTTTTCAAAGAGTTGGTTTTGATAATTATATTGCTGTAGAAGAGATTGTATCTGGTTCAAAAGTTAAACTTTATATTGAAGGTTATTATTTCTCATCTACTGGTGCAGGAGGTATAGCAGTTAATCAGCAAGTAGTAAAGTATTATATCAAAAAAGTTTCTGACGAAAGACTAACATATTTAGGAGATTATCCTGCCCTAGGGATTGATCTTAAACTGAATGTATTAAAATATTTTAACGATTGTGATAAACTAATTGAAAAAATAAACAATAAAGAGTTTAGGATTAGAGAAGGAGTAGGGAAAATTGCTACATATTATAATGAACAATGTAAATTGGAGTAATTTTATTTTCAATTATATGAGTTTTTTTGTCATCTAAACCAATTAATTTATTAAGGTTGCCTCGTCTTTCTCGCAAAGACAGCAAATTAACAATTCAACAAATTAATAAGAAAACATACCTATCTTAAAACAGCTCCAAATTCATTTTCAAAGCTCTGTTGAAGCTTTTTCATAATCTTGTCTATCTGCTTATCGGTAAGTGTTTTTCTGTCGTCTTGAATGGTAAAACTCAAGGCGTATGATTTTTTTCCGTTAGGTAAGTTTTTACCCGTATACACATCGAACAAGCTTATATTTTTAAGTAAGTGTTTTTCCGTTTTTTTGGCGGCTTCTTCGAGTTCTTTAAACGATACAGATTCGTCTAATAACAAAGCAAGATCTCTTTTTACTTTCGGAAATTTTGGAATAGCTTGTAACTTGAAATTCTCTGTAGCTATTTCCTCTAAGACATTGTCCCATTGAAAGTCTGCATATAAAGTTTCGGCATCAATTCCGAAGTTATTAGTTACATTCTTTTTAATAATTCCGAATTCTACTAAAGTCTTTTTGTTTTTTGAAAAGGCCAATCCTTCAGGAAAGATATCGTTTTTGGCACTTTTTTCAGCATATCCATCAATTCCTAAACGCTCTAAAATAGCGGTAACATTTCCTTTAAAGTAAAAGAAATCACTTTTTTGTGTAGCGATAGCCCAGTTGTCTCCCGTTTTAGTACCTGAAACAATTAGCGATAAATGTTTTGGTTCTTCACGACCATCTGGGTAATTGTGATACGTCTTTCCAAATTCAAACAACTTAATATTGCTCGCTTTACGGTTGGTGTTATACGATAAAGCTTCTAAAGAGTTGAATAACATAGATTGCCGCATCACCGATAAATCATTGCTTAACGGATTCAGCATTTCTACATTATACTCAGATTGTAAGTCTTCGGTTAACTCAATATATTTAGGAGAAGTAAGTGAGTTTCCCATCATCTCATGAAACCCCAATGCTATTAATTGTGTTCCTATTTTGTTTTGAACCTGATAATCTTCCACTGCATGAGTAGCCGAAATAGAAGCGTTTAATTTTCCTGTAAATTGAATATTGTTATATCCATACACACGAAGAATTTCTTCGATAATGTCAGCTTCGCGAGTTACATCGTTTCGGTAGGCAGGGATAGTCATTCCAAGTCCTGCTTCAGTAATATTGGTTATTTTTATTTCTAGTGAAGTTAAAATATCCTTGATAATCTCTCTCGGAATTTCTTCACCAATAAGGTTTTTAGCATTTTCCAAATTCAAGAAAACCTGATGGTCTTCTATTTTTTTTGGATAGATATCTGTCACTTCACTGGTTACTTCACCGCCAGCAATCGCCTGAATAAGAAGGGTTGCTCTTAGTAAGGCATATTCGGTAATATTTGGGTCAATACCTCGCTCAAAACGAAAAGAAGCATCAGTGTTTAAAGCGTGACGTTTGGCAGATTTTCGAATGCTTACGGGATTAAAATAAGCGCTTTCTAAAAAGATACTCGTGGTGTCATTGGTAACGCCGCTTGTAATTCCTCCAAAAACACCTGCAATACACATTGGTTTTTCGGCATCACAAATCATTAGATCTTCTTTATGAAGTTCACGTTCTATACCGTCTAGTGTTGTAAATTTAGTGCCGCTTGGCAATGTTTTTATATTGATCTGCCCTCCTTTTACTTTGTCAAAATCAAAAGCGTGTAGCGGTTGCCCTAATTCGTGAAGCACATAATTGGTGGCATCTACAATATTATTGATGGGTGCTAAACCAATAGATTTTAATCTATTTTGTAACCATTGTGGAGAATCTGCTACTTTTAACCCGCTAATGGTAACGCCACAATACCTAGGAGCAAGTGAATTATTTTCAACAGTTACGATAACTTTTTTGGTTCTGTTTTCAACTTTAAAGCTGCTGTTAGAAGGGGTAATTAATTCTAAGGTAATTTCTTTTCGTTTTAATCCAGCTTTTAAATCTCTGGCAACTCCCCAGTGACTCATAGCGTCAGCACGATTGGGAGTTAATCCAATTTCAAAAATTAAGTCGTTTTCTATTTCAAAAACATCACTTGCAAGGATTCCGGGTTGTAACGATTTGTCTAAAACCATGATTCCGTCGTGACTTTTCCCTAGACCTAATTCGTCTTCAGCGCAAATCATTCCAAAACTTTCTTCCCCTCGAATCTTCCCTTTTTTGATCTTCCAAGGTTTTCCTTCATCATCATACAGCGTAGTTCCAATGGTAGCTACGGGTACTTTTTGTCCTGTAGCAACATTAGGAGCTCCACAAACAATTTGTACAGGGGTATCAGTGCCAATGTCAACTTTGGTTACTTTTAATCGATCGGCATTTGGATGTTGTTCACATTCTAGAACGTGACCGACAACAATCCCTTTTAACCCACCTTTAATAGACTCAAAAGGCTCAATGCCCTCAATTTCTAGACCTAAATCGGTTAATAACTCTCCTGTTTTTTTGGCATCCCAATCTATTTTAATAAATTGTTTTAGCCAGTTATATGAAATTTTCATTACTGTTGAAATTAAAAATGCAAAGATAAAATATTGAAGCTAGTATTCAAATATTGAGAAATATTTTGTAAATTTATTTTTATTAACTAAAAATAAAAAAAATGAATCGATTACTCAAAATTATGGTTGTTCTATTTGTGTTTGGACTTATTTCTTGTCGTGATACAAAAAAGGAAGAAGAAGCGACAGAAGCAGCTATAGAAAAAATTGAAGCTGTAGAGAAAGAAGTGGAAGAAATTTCTAATAAAATAGAAAAGGAATCTGAAAAAATTAAAAATGAATTAAACGAATTAGATAACATTTAATTAAAAACTATGAAAAATTTAAAACAATTATTGATTCTTATTCTACTTGTATTTACAGTAAATAACAGCAGCTTTGCACAAAGCGCTACAGGAAAAGCTGCAAAACAAAAGAAAGAAATAAAAGCAAAAAGAGATTCTGAAATTAAAAAAGTTGATTCAGATCAAGACAAAGTAAAGCAAGAACAAAAACAAGAACAAAAAAGAGCTCGTGATAAAACAAAGCTTTCAGATGCTGATGAAGCTAAATATAATGAATTAAAGAAAAAAGGAAAACTTGATTCTGATGTTAAAGATGCCAAAAGTGAACTAAACAAAAACAAAGTAAAATTTGATTCTGATACCAAAAGCGAACTAAAGAAAAATAAAGACAAAGCTAATAAAGGAAAAGCTTATGGTAAAAATAAAGGAGACCTTACAGGAAGAGAATTTGGGAATGCTAGAGCAACAGACGCTAAAAGTAGTATTGATAAGAGAAGTGAGGATTTGTCAAGGAATAAAGAACAAGTAAGAGAGGGTAGAGGTAAAATTAGTTCTGCTAGAAAAAGATTAGAAATATCAAAGGCTAATGGAGAACTTACAGATACTCAAATAAAAGAGAAGGAAGACAAGATTTCTAAAGTGGAAGCTAGCTTAAATAAATATGAAAATTCTATAAAAGAAGGAGAACAAAAATATAGTGACCAAAGGTCGATGTTGAAAAATATTTATAACGATAATTAGAGTTTTTAGTAGCTTTAGACAAAAAAGGTGTTAATTAATTAGCACCTTTTTTTTTGTAATTAATAATAATTTCGATAGATATGCTGTTTTTCAACACATAATAAAACTAACTTACGCAGTATTTTATATTACCTTTACTTAATGAAAATATCCAACTCCCTTAAAGGATTTTTATTAGCATTTCTCTCAGTTCTTGCTATTTCTAATGTATATATTTTTAGTAAAGTAGCTCTTAAAGAAGTAAGTTTACCACAGTTTGGAGTGTACTGGTTTTTCTTTGGTTTGTTGTGGATTTTACTGTATGCTTGGTATCAAAAATCTTTTACATTATTTAAAAATTTATCTCGTCGTTGTTATTGGGTTTTATTGTTTCTAGGGTTTATTGAAGTTGTAAGTACCTATTTTTTCTTTAAAGCTATTGATACGATTTCTAATCCTACAATTGTTTCATTTATTGGCAATATAGCCCCTGCCTTTATTATTACTTTGAGTTTTCTGATCTTGAAAGAACGGTTTAATTTCTTAGAGTTTTGGGGGATGTTATTAGCCATTTCTGGCGCATTTATAATTAGTTATAAAGGAAATAGTGGAGTAGAAAATATGTTTATAGAGGGCGCTCAATATATACTGTATTCAAGTGTGTTAAGTGCCGTGAATGCGGTTATCATTAAAAAGAAAATAAAAAAAATTCACCCTACGATATTAACGATTAATAGAAGTTCTTTTTTGCTCATATTTTCAATACTAGCGCTTCTTATTTTACAAGAGCCATTAACAATTTCTTTTAGTGCTTTAAAAAATATTTTTATAGGCTCCCTTTTAGGTCCGTTTTTAACAGTAATAGCAGGTTACCTTGCTTTGCAATATATTCCGCTTTCTCGTAAGGCTATTATAGCGAGTACTAGAGGTTTATTTGTATTAGCAGGTTCTTATCTTTACTTTGGAGAATTTCCAGACACCATTGCTCTTATAGGGGGAATAGTGACTATTACAGGTGTGCTGTTAATTGCTTTTGGGAAAACGAAATTTCAGAAATAAAACCGTTATTTATTTAGCGTATAAATTTTCTTAGAAGAGCCATCATCATAGAGAATAATTTGTATGCCCTTATAATTTTCAGTTACTTTTCTGCCCAGCATGTCAAACCTTCCAATAATTTTCTTCGGGTTTGAATCGAGTTGAAAATCAGTAAGACCTAGAATTCCTTTGGTGATTCTCATTTCATAAGAATAAATTTGTTCTACATCTGTAAATACTTCAGGCATAGAAGCAATTATAAAGTATATCGCAGTATCCTCGGGTGTTACTATTAGCGTTAAAGAGCCTTCTTGCTCTGTATTCATATCAAGATTGTAAAAAGTAGTGCCTGTGTTGGTATTTTGCACAATCACTTTGCCTTGAAAATAGGAGGGAGATCCCTCACTACCAAACATATCTGCATGTAACTCGAAGGTATAGGAGTCGTTACTTTCATTCGTTATCTTATAGGTATTAAAAGACCAAGCGGTTGTTACAAAATCATTTTCAGGTCGAAACCATCCATTACTCCCCGTGTCATTATATACTTCAATAAATTCATTATCGTCTAATGGGTCTGCATAGTCTTCCCATTCATATTCAAAACGGGTAATTTGATTTGCGGGTAAAAAGTCAAAATGATTGGTCATATGTGCCGCCCAATCTATAAAATGATTTCTAAATACAGTTCCTCCAATTTGATTAAAAAAGTACTCTTGGGGTAGTTCGGTTGTGTTCGCATATAATCCATCGGTTATAATGTTATCGGGTACGTCTGTTTCTTCGCTTAAATAATAAAGAAATAATGCAAGTGCATATTGATGTACATATCGTTGCCAGTTTTGTGGATAGGATACGGGAAAATTATCATAACTCAACCAAAGAGCAACATTTGGAATTCTAACCAAGGATTCGGCTTCAAGAAAAGCCCTGTCATTATTTGGATTCTGAAGTGCAGCGAACCAATTTGCAGCAGCTTCAATATACCATTGGCTGTCACCAGAATAAGCAAATCCGGGAGAAGTACCGCTATATTGAAACACATGAAAAGTTTCATGCGCCACATTAACCCAGTCGTTATGAGCGCCAATAGGTAGGGTTAAATAAGGGTACCCATTACTATCTGTGCCTTGTCCATTTCCCCAGCCGTTAGGAAAAACATCTCCATTTTGGTGTAAGTAAACATTATAGTAATATCCATCGGTTGGATTTGGAGGATCCTGCATAGAGAGATCATTTAAGCAAACGTCTCGATAACTCTCCATGTGGGTGAGTAATAATTCAGCATCTGCTTGATAATCCCAATCATTATCCCACCAAACAATATAGATTCCCGAAGTAAGAGTGTCACAATCTGTTAAATTCCCGAACTCGCTATTAATAGTGTATTGTGCATTTCCAATAGTAAGAAAAAAGAAGGTAAATGCGAAGGTAAATGTAAATTTTAGTGGTGATTTTATTTTATTCATAATAATACGTTTGTTTTTAAGAAATATAATTCCAAATATTCTTATACTTGGTTAATTGAATATAAGCACTCTTAATTGGTAGGTTTTCAGGATTTGATAGGGAAGGATCGCTTCTTAGAATTTCTAATGCATAACTTCTTGCTAGCTTTAAAATTTCTTGATCTTTAATAATATCCGCAATTTTAAGGTTTAACACACCGCTTTGTTGGGTTCCCATTAGATCTCCGGGACCTCGCAGTCTTAGATCTACTTCGGCAATTTCAAACCCGTCACTAGTTTTTACCATGGTTTCTAAGCGGGTTCTTGCGTTTTCAGATAGTTTATGACTCGTCATTAAAATACAATAGCTTTGGTCGGCTCCTCTGCCAACACGACCTCGTAGTTGGTGCAGTTGTGATAATCCGAAACGTTCGGCACTTTCAATCACCATTACACTCGCATTGGGAATATTTACACCAACTTCGATAACGGTAGTGGCGACCATAATTTGAGTTTCTCCTTTTATAAAACGATTCATTTCAAATTCCTTGTCTTGGGGTTTCATTTTTCCGTGAAGAATAGATATTTGGTATTCGGGTTTTTGAAATTCTCTCGATATACTTTCGTACCCATCCATCAAATCTTTATAATCTAAGGCTTCAGATTCTTGTATTAAAGGGTACACAACATAGACCTGTCTGCCCTTCGAAATTTCGTCTTTTAAAAACTTAAAAACACGCAGTCTATTTGCATCAAATCTGTGCACTGTTTTTACCTCTTTTCTGCCTGGAGGAAGCTCGTCAATTATAGAGATGTCTAGGTCGCCATAAACACTCATGGCGAGGGTGCGAGGAATAGGTGTTGCAGTCATCACCAAGACGTGTGGGGGAAATTTATTTTTGTGCCATAATTTGCTTCTTTGCGCGACTCCAAAACGATGTTGTTCGTCTATAATTGCAAAACCTAAATTCTTGAATTTCACCTTATCTTCGAGTAGGGCATGGGTGCCAATTAGGATGTCAATTTCACCATTTTCTAGCTTTTCGTGGATTATTTTTCTATCTGAAGTCTTTGTTGAACCTGTAAGTAAGTAAATGTTGAGTTTTAGTTCTTTACATAATTCTAGTAAGCCATTATAGTGCTGGACTGACAAAATTTCAGTTGGCGCCATTAAGCAAGTTTGAAATCCATTGTCAATAGCTATTAACATTGACATTAAAGCAACAATTGTTTTGCCAGAACCTACATCTCCTTGTAGTAGTCGGTTCATTTGTGCATTACTACCTAAGTCATGTCTAATTTCTTTGATTACTCGCTTTTGAGCATTGGTTAAATTGAAGGGTAAATGCTCTTTAAAAAAGGTGTTAAAATACTCCCCTACTTTGGGGAATGGATACCCTTTTATTTTTGCTTTATGCAGTAAGTTTTTACGAATTAATTGTAACTGAATGTAAAATAATTCTTCAAATTTTAGGCGATATTGAGCCCTTGCTAATAGGTCTTGATTTTGTGGAAAATGAATATTTAAAAGTGCCTCGTTTTTGGGTAGTAATTTAAGGTCTTTTAACAGGGGTTTTGATAGGGTTTCTGAGAAGCTATTTTGGGCTTCTAAAAACAGTTGTTGCATCAAAGAATTTACCACCCGATTTGTAATGCCTCTTGCCGTTAATTTTTCAGTTGATGGATACACAGGTTGCATTACTGGGCGCAAACTTTTTTCATATTCTGTGAGTAATTCCATTTCTGGATGTGGCATAGAAAAAGTTCCGTTGTACCAATTTGTCTTTCCGAAGATTACATAAGCAACATTCAACTTTAAGTTTTCCTTAATCCATTTATGACCTCGAAACCAAATTAGTTCCATGGTGCCATTTTCATCCTTAAACGTTGCTACCAAACGTTTACCTCTTTTTTGATCAACGGTTTTAATGTGGCTTATCTTTCCAATTATTTGTACATCGGCACTGCTACGTTGTAATTGATTAATTTTATAGAATTGAGTGCGGTCTAAGTATCGATTAGGAAATAGGTTCAATAAATCTTGAAAAGTATGAATCCCCAACTCTTTTTTGAGTAAATCTGCCCGATTAGGGCCTACGCCTTTTAGATAATCTATGGGAGTTTGAAAGAAATTTGGATTCATAATGTAAAATTAGGTTTTTTCAAGCAAAGGGAGAAATGCCTACCTTAGCAAAACCAAAAAGATATTACTTCAAATGAGAATATTCTTCTTCATACTTTTATTTTCACTTACTACAAATTGTTTCAGTCAACAACTAGAAACAGTTGACTTTATTAGGGTTGAAGCTTTAATAAGACCTAATTATTCAGAAAAAAAGGTTAGTGCGAATGCTACTTATTCTTTTAAAATACTTCAGAAATGTGATTCCATTTTTTTGGATGCCATCAATATTAAATTATTAAATACGTATTCTGAAGATAAAATTGAGATTCATTCAAACAAAAATAAAGTTTGGTTAGTTTCTAATTTTAAAGCCAATAAGACCTATTCAGTTTCATTTTCTTATGAAGCCTTTCCAAAACGAGCTCTTTATTTCACCAATAATCAAATATGGACTCAGGGACAAGGGAAATATACCTCAAACTGGTTGCCTAGTTTAGATGATATGAATGATAAAATTGAATTCGATCTAAGTATATTGGCCTCAGTGGACATGACCGTAATAACGAATGGAAGACTCAATGCTATCACTAAATTGGATTCCTTGAAAAATTGGAATTTCGATATGGAAAAACCCATGTCTAGTTATCTGGTAGCTTTTGCAATTGGCGACTTTAAGAAGAATACCGTAACTTCTGCTTCGGGTGTCCCAATCGAACTTTATTATAGACCTCAGGACTCATTAAAGTTTGAACCTACCTACCGGTACACAAAAAAAATATTTAATTTTTTGGAAGCAGAAATAGGAATACCTTTTCCTTGGCAGAATTACAAACAAGTTCCTGTTCATGATTTTTTATATGCAGGAATGGAAAATACAACGGCTACTTTTTTTTCTGAAGCCTTTGTGGTGGATTCAATAGGATTTTCAGATAGAAATTATGTAAATGTCAACGCACACGAATTAGCACACCAATGGTTTGGTAATTTGGTTACAGAAACTGAAGGAACTCACCATTGGTTGCATGAAGGATTCGCTACGTATTATGCGCATTTAGCTGAAAAAGAAATATTTGGAGATGATTATTATTACTGGAAAATGTTTCAATCTGCAGAGCAATTAAGAGCGCTTAGCAATGAGGGAAAAGGAGAGGTGTTGGTTAATTCTAAAGCTAGTTCACTTACTTTTTATGAAAAAGGAGCCTGGGCATTGTATATTTTAAATGAAATAGTAGGAGAAGAAGTGTTTAAGAAAGCAGTTAAAAATTATTTGGAAAAGCATCAATTTAAGAATGTTAGCACAGATGATTTTATTACTGAAGTAGAGAAAGTCTACGGAAGAGAGCTAACAGATTTTAAAAAGGATTGGCTTTACCAGAGTGCTTTTAAAGCGGAACAGGCTTATCAATCACTTATAAAATCACCTTTTATAAATGAATATTTTAAAATTTCGGTGTTAAGAGGAACGTCACTTACCCTAAAAATAGATGAATTGGAAAGAGCACTCGTTTTTCCAAACGATTTTATTGGACAGGAAGTAGTATATCAACTAGAAGGAGCACCTTTATTGCTTTCAGCGCCATTATATAAAAAGGCATTTTTAAGTAATAATTTGTATGTAAGGCAAGCAATAGCATTAAGTTTAGTAAAAGTTCCGGAAGAATTAAAGTTTGAATATGAAACATTATTGAGGGATGAATCTTATGTTACTCAAGAAGCAGCAATGGGGAATTTATGGGTTAGTTTTCCAGAAGATAAAACCAAGTATTTAGATTTAATGGATGGAGTAGAAGGGTTTCAGGATAAGAATATACGTCAGTTTTGGTTGTTTTTAGCTTTGCTGACTGAAAATTATAAACCGGAAAAGAGAGTAGATTTTATTAATGAAATAAAACAGTATTCCTCCTCAAATTTTGGACATAGTGTTCGTGAAATTTCCTTTGAATATACCGGTTATTTGAATATGTGGGACGATGAAACCTTATTAAATTTAGTAAATGCTAGTCAGCACCATTATTGGCGTTTTCAGAAATCATCAAGAGAAATTCTTAAAAGGTTACTAGAAGATGAAAACTATCGCGAACAGCTGATTTTACTAAGAAAGGATTTAGATACGACTTCGGATAATTTTTTGGAAAGAATGCTAAATGAATAAAACATACCCTTATGTGATTAAATAAAGAAGGAATTAATGGATGTTTATTTTTAAATTATAAAGCATAATTTTCACCTAACACCTAACACCTAACACCTAACACCTAACACCTAACACCTAACACCTAACACCTAACACCTAACACCTAACACCTAACACCTAACACCTAACACCTAACACCTAACACATTTTTATATGAGAGCTTTAGTAATTTCTGGAGGAGGAAGCAAAGGAGCTTTTGCTGGTGGAGTTGCCCAATATTTAACTGAAGAATTGGGATATTGCTATGATTTATTTGTAGGAACTTCTACGGGAAGTTTATTAATTACTCATTTAGCATTAAATAAAACTCAAAAAATCAAAGAAGTATACACGTCTGTAAATCAGAGGAGTATTTTCAATAATTGTCCATTTACTGTAAAAAAAGAAAAACACGGTCAAATGGAAATCGGTATCAATCATTTTAATGTTTTTAAAAATCTCATGAGGGGAAGAAAAACTTTTGGAGATAGTAAGAATTTGCGAAAATTGATTTCAAATGCTATTACCATTGAAGAGTTTGAGAAATTAAAAAAGAGTGCTAAAGAGGTCGTTGTTACAGTATCTAACCTTTCTTTAAATAAGGTAGAATATAAATCGATAAACGATTTTAATTACGAAGATTTTTGTGATTGGATATGGATTTCCTGTAATTATACCCCTTTTATGAGTTTGGTAAAAAAGGAGGGCTGCGAGTATGCAGATGGAGGCTTTGGTAGTATGGTACCTATAGAAGAAGCAATCAAAAGAGGGGCAACTACAGTAGATGTTATTGTATTGGAAACCGAAGTAACACACTTTAATAGAATGCCTTCAAAAAATGTATTTTCTTTAATTACCAATATGCATTCGTATATGGCAGACCGTATTGAAAAACAAAACATTAGAATAGGGAAATTTGCTGCAAACCATAATGATGCTATTATCAACCTATATTATACTCCAACAGTATTAACTACTAATTCGTTAATTTTTGATAAGAAAAAAATGCATTTATGGTGGGAGCAAGGATTTAATTTTGCTAAGAGGAAGAATATTGAGTTGAATGAGATTAAAGAGTAGGAAATAGTATCAAAACAATTCTGAAACTTCTTTTTTAACAAACAACAAAGCTTTGTGTGAAGGCGTAACCTCATCCATAAAATGGTTTAATAAAAAAGCTCTCAATTTATCTGAATCATCTACTTTTTCATTCATTGAAGCTTGTCTTATTACTTGGATAGTTGCGTTTTTTGCAGCGTTAATCAGGTTCCAACATTCAGGGGTAATATAGATTTGTTGCACTAAATTATGTTCGTACTCATTATCAATATTCTGAATAAGTAAGGTTTCATATTCCTGAAGGTCATTTGAAAATGGTTTTACACGCAACAATATTTTTTTTGGATCTATTCGTTCTAAGAACAATGTTATGCGCTCATACGCTTGCAATCTTATTGGGATGATGTTTTTTTGCGCTTCTTTTTGAATAAGGTACCGCCTTCTTCCTTCTTCATTAGCTGTATGTCCTTTAAAGAAAAAATAGGCTACTAAACCCACCACAATTGCGGGTAATAAATAAGCGAAATAGCTGATAATTTGAGTGGCATCTTCCATAAGAAATTATTTAATAAGCAAATTTAGTGTGTTTTAAATTGTTGTACAAGTAGGGTAAAATAAAATGGGTTTAATTATTTTTTTCCTCCCAAATACGAGCAATCCTTCAATTCCTGCATAGAATTAAAAGGAACCGTAGTTTTGTTGTACATATACGTTTTATTAAGCTCTTTAGACAAATAATGGTCATCAACATTAACATCAATATCATCCATTTTAAATTGGCAGGGATGCTCGTACCCTGTAGCATGAGTGATTTCAATAAACTCTTTTCTAAAAGTTTTAAAATATTGAGCAAGCCGTTCGGACTTTAAAGGAACGTTTATCCCATTTTGAAGCCACTTATTTTGTGTAGCAACTCCACTAGGACACTTATTAGTATGGCATACTTGCGCTTGAATACACCCAATACTCATCATTGCTTCTCTAGCAACATTTAAACAATCTGCACCCATTGCAAAAGCCATAGCAGCTTTGGCAGGAAAACCTAATTTTCCGCTAGCTACAAACACGATTCTTTCTGTGATTTCTCTTTTCTGAAATACTTTATACAAATCACTAAATCCATACACCCAAGGTAATGAAACGTGGTCTGCAAAACTTGGGGGAGCTGCTCCAGTACCTCCTTCACCACCATCTACGGTAATAAAATCTGGACCTTTGTTGGTTTCTTTCATTAAATCGGCAAGTTCTTCCCATTGTTCTAATTTACCGATGGCCGCTTTTATTCCAACGGGTAGTCCTGTTTTAGTAGCAATTTCTTCAATAAAATTGACCATTCCAGATATATTAGAAAATGCTTTATGATTGGGAGGGGAGATTACATCAATACCTATTTCTACCCCTCTAATTTCTGAAATTTCTTTGGTGATTTTCGCACCAGGCAACACGCCTCCTTTTCCGGGTTTTGCACCTTGTGATAATTTAATTTCAATCGCTTTTACAAATGGATTGTCATTTACTAATTGTATTAGTTTGTTCATTGAAAAATTCCCATCCTTTCCTCTAACTCCAAAATACCCTGTGCCAATTTGGAAAATAACATCACCTCCATTACTGTGATAAGGCGACAGTCCACCTTCTCCCGTATTATGGTACGCATTAGAAATTTTAGCCCCTTTGTTTAAAGAATCAATAGCTCTAGCAGATAATGATCCAAAACTCATCGCTGAAACATTAATAACCGATGCTGGTCTAAAAGGTTTTTTACGCTTATTGTAGATTCCCATTACCTTAGCGCATGGTAAAAAACATTTATCAAGTGTATTGGGATGGTTATTTCCAATTTGGTAAGGCATCATCGCATTATTAATAAATATATGTTGATGAGCGTAAATATCACGATCGGTTCCAAAGCCTTCATAATTATTTTCATGTTTGGCAGAAGCATAAATCCATCCTCTTTCAATTCTGTTAAAAGGAAGTTCTTCTCGGTTACTAGCAACTAAGTATTGTCTTAATTCTGGTCCAATTTTTTCCAATAAAAAACGAATATGTCCAACTATTGGGAAGTTGTGACTAATGCTGTGTTTTGGTTGAAGCATGTCCCTAATAGCTACTAAAACTAACGTGACAATACCCCATCCCCACCAAGGAAAATTTTTAATAATTTCTAAAGTTGAATCCATAAATTTCCTGAAATTTCAAATCTCTTTTCTTTTTCGAAAAGCTGCAAAGTAATCTATATAATCAACTCTTAACGCGACACTTTTAACTTTTTTCTCACCTTACTCATAACTAGTTTGCATTCAAATAATCCAAAGTCAATTGACAAAATGTTTTAACCCCAAGGAGCATACTACTATCGTCAATAATAAAGTCAGGAGTATGATGAGGAAAAGATTCTTTATTCCCAGGGGTCATTCCGCCTAAAAAGAAATACAAGCCTGGAATTTCTTGTTGAAAGTAAGAGAAATCTTCACCGCCTGTAGTTGCTTTAACTAATTTTACATTTTCCTTACCTGCAGCAGCTTCTAAACTGGGTAACATCTGTTGCGTTAGTGCTAAATCATTATAGGTAATAACGGTATTGCTTTGCCATTTAATAGACGCTTCACCTCGGTAGGTTTCTGCAATACCACTGGCCACTTCATTCATTCTTTTAATAATAAAATCTCTCATTTTTGGATCGAGCGTTCTTACGGTTCCTACCATTTCTACGCTTTCAGGAATAATATTAAATCGTACACCTCCTGTTATTTTTCCTATAGTAATTACTGCTGCTTCGTTAGTTAAATCTGATTCTCTACTGATAATACTTTGAAAACCATCAATAATTTTAGCAGAAATATAAATAGGATCCACGCCTCCCCAAGGTCTAGAACCGTGCGTTTGTTTTCCTTTTACAGTTACTGTAAATTGTTCTACAGCTGCCATAGTACCTCCTGGTTTGTAATTAATAGTTCCTACAGGTGTTTCAGAACTAATATGAAGTCCAAAAATAGCATCCACATCTGGATTTTTTAAAACTCCTTCTTTTATCATTAATGAAGCACCTGCTTCTTCACCTGGAGGTGGGCCTTCCTCTGCAGGTTGAAAAATGAATTTTACAGTTCCGTGAATTAAATCTTTATGTTTTGAAAGTACCTCGGCAACGCCCATCATAATCGAAATATGTGTATCGTGACCACAAGCATGCATCACACCAGTTTCTTGTCCTAGAAAATCAGCTTTTACAGTACTTTTGAAGGGTAAATCATTTCTTTCAGTTACTGGAAGCGCATCGATATCTGCCCTAAGTGCTATTACTTTTCCGGGGTGATCTCCTTTTAAAATTCCTACAACACCCGTGTGGGCAACATTTTCTGTCACATCAAATCCTAAACTCTTTAAATGTTCTGCAATCTTTTTTGCAGTATTGAATTCCCTGTTAGAAAGTTCTGGGTTTTCGTGGAAATAGTGCCGCCAATCAATAATTTTTCCTTCAATTGCATTAATGTCATCTAATAGATTCTTGTCCATTTGTGCAAATAAAGCTGAAGTGCAAAATGTAAATAGGAATAGTAATTTCTGAAGTTTCATAGGGTGGTTTTAAAATTCAGCTAAATATATTGAAAATTCAACAAAATTAAAATGTTTTAAACTGTTTATAAATAGTCTAAAAAGAGGTTTCCTTTTCTTGGTAATTTCTGTAATTTCACGATTTAATTTCAGAATAAAAACACCTAATAAATTGCAAGAATACTTACAACAACTTAACGAAGCCCAATTGGCTCCTGTTCTCCAAAAAGATGGTGCAATGATTGTTATTGCTGGTGCAGGCTCGGGTAAAACACGTGTATTGACCTTTAGAATTGCGCATTTAATGCATCAAGGAGTAGATCCATTTAGTATTCTGTCTTTAACTTTTACCAATAAAGCTGCTCGCGAAATGAAAAAACGTATCGCAAGCATTGTAGGAGGGAGTGAAGCTAAAAATTTATGGATGGGGACTTTCCATAGTGTGTTTGCGAAAATTCTTCGGTTTGAAGCGGATAAATTAGGCTATCCTTCCAATTTTACTATTTACGATACACAAGATTCACAAAGTGTGATTAGGGCAGTGATTAAGGAGATGTATTTAGATAAAGATGTCTATAAATACAAGCAGGTGTATTCACGGATTTCTTCGTATAAAAATAGTTTGATTACGGTAAAGGCATACTTCAGTAATCCAGAGTTAATGGAAGCTGATGCCATGGCAAAAGTCCCTAGAATGGGGGATATTTACAAAAGCTATGTAGACAAATGTTTTAAAGCAGGAGCGATGGATTTTGATGATTTATTGCTAAAAACCAACGAATTACTAACTCGTTTTCCTGAAGTATTGGCAAAATACCAAAACCGTTTTCGCTATATTTTGGTAGATGAGTACCAAGATACCAACCACAGTCAGTATTTAATTATAAAAGCATTAAGTGATCG
>JAUVAS010000092.1 GCA_030591585.1 Flavobacterium sp.
CTTTCGGCATGCTTTTACCAAATAGGCACGCAAACACTGGTGATTACAGGTATGGGTTCAATGGAATGGAGCTAGATAATGAACTTAAAGGAGAAGGGAATAGTTGTGATTTTGGCCAAAGAATGTATGACCCAAGAGTTGGTAGATGGTTTAGGACAGATAATGTTAATAAACCTTGGTTAAGTCCTTATCAATTTGCATCAGGAAATCCTATTAATTATGTTGATGGAGATGGAAATGACGAAATACACTTCTACTATTACCTTTCTAATATGCTTGATAGTGAGGGTAATTCTTTTCAACAGTTGACTTTATCTGTAGAAGTAATTGAGAATGATAAAGAGCATACGTTCTATATGCATAATCCGCAAGAGGAATTTACCAAGAAAGAACCTACTCAGTTTTATCCTTTTCAAAAAAACAGACTACCTAATCAATCATCTTTTGAAGCATCATATGCTGAATTACCGCTAGCAGATGACCTGTCTTTCGCATATTTCTTTAACAGTAGAATAGATGACCACGCTTATTTAGGTACATTATTAGAAGCAGCACCAGAACTATATGAGCACTACAAAGGAAAGAAAGAAGATGGGATGCGTTTTTATGGAGCAAAAGCTAGAGCGAGTTCGGTAACTTTTACATCGAATCTTAATACAGGGGTAGAACTTGTTTATGGTATTGTAGATGGTGCTATTTTACTCAAAGCTTTAGGTAAATTTGCTTTAAAGCAGATAGGTAAAAACAGTTTGAAACTCGCAGATGAAGCAGTAATGCCTAAATGGAATGGAGCTGTAGATTACTCTAAAGTTTTAAAAGATTCTAGATTTGTTGGTTCAGGAAAAAGATTCACAGCTAAACAAAAAGAATTAATTAGAGAAGCAAATAGAAAAGCTAATGGAGGTTACTTAAGAAGTGATATTGATGGAACTATTCTTGATGCGCCAGTACAAAGTAAAAAAGGAGTCAAAGCAAATATGAATCAGGCAGAGGTAGACCATATGAAAGCAAGAAATCCTAAAGAAGGAGCAAAAGGGTCAAATAGCTTTAACAATGCACAACTAACATCAAAAAAACAAAATGTAAAAAAATCTAATAACAGACCTTAATAGAAAATGGAGAATTTAGAAGAAGCCTTGTTGGGAAAATCTACTGTAAAAAGGAGAAAAGCTACAGCATTTATTCGTAAGAATTTTTTAATAGAATATTCCGATATCCTATTGGAAGCATTGCGAATAGAAGAAGGTAAATCTCATAGAGATACAGAAGAGGAGATTGTTGAGACATTAGGTTTTATCGGTAATGAAGATTCTAAAGTGAAGATTAAAGAGGATTATATTGATAAAGGATTTTTCCTTTTAACTTCAACTAAATCTTATATAAGACTAAATCGAGAGAGTTTAGAAGATGTCAAAGATGTGATAGAAAGTTTAGAAAGCGGAGATTACTCAAAGATGGAAGGCGCTTTAGAAGTATTAGGATATGATAAAATGGTTCCATCATTGGAAAATCAAGAAAAGATTATATCTCTTTGTTTAGATTTTGGAAAAGATAGAGAAAGAGGATATACAGACCCAAGATATGGTTTAGCGGCAGCTTGCGCTGGGTGGACTTCTGAAAGTGTTAAGCCTTTTTTAGAAAACAGTTTATTGTCAAATGATACACCATTGGCTTATGTTGCAGAAAAATCTTTAAAAAAGAAATATGTAAAGTTGAGATAACGGATGATATTATTCAAGAATGGCTTAGTAAATAAGTGCGTATAATATTGCAACCACAATAGGTAAAAGAAGAGTTGTAATTTGAAATTGGGTATTAATGTGATACGTTATTTTAATTTTATTAGTGTTAAGATATATTAGAATGGCAGATAATACAGTCACTTGTATAATATATAGTAATATTCCACTTCCAGATTGAAAACTATTGAATATCATATCGTGTTTTTCTGTACCACTTTTTAAAACACCCCATTTAAACTCTAAAATCATTTGATAAGTAGCTGTTGACACAAAGTACATTAATAAACCATTAGTAATAATCCAGCCTATTTTTTTATAACGATATAAGCAAAATATTCCTATAGGTAAAAGAATTATTGGCATGAAATACTCTAGTGTTGTATGATTCCAAATTTTATAATCATTTAAAAGTTGTAGGGTTAAAAACCTCTTATTAAACAAGTAAAAGAAATAAGATACTATAAGAATTATAGATATGATTGATATGTTTCTATGTATTGATTTTTGTTCTATCATATTTAAATAGCTTTTAATTTAGCAGCTTTAAGAAGGTTATCCAGAGTACTGCTATCTCTACGATACTTTTAAAATAAACTGTCCCATATAAGTGAATGTGTTAATAATGGACTTGCTATAAAAAGTAGGACACTCTTTTTAAGACTGTTTTATTAAATTAGAAAAAAGTACCCATTTTACATGGGTGCTTTTAAATTAAATTATTTAAGCCAAAGTTTTTCGGCTCTATTAAAATTAACCAGCGGTGGTTTCAATCATAATCACTGCTGACCACTTCAAGTCTCCCTCTATAATAATAGATATTGAAGGAAATAGGTTAGAACTATTTTTTTTTATTTTTCAGGTATTCTTTAATAACATTAACGCTAGTACTTCCAGTAGCTTTTTTAGCCCCTGCCAATTGTTGCCCAGTTACGTTTAGTTTCTTTTTCCAATAAGCAATTTCGTGGGGTTGTGTACTAATGCGCTGGTCGTCTCTTGGACCTTTTTTCTTTAGATTGTCTGTTATGATTTCATATAATTTATCCTATAAAGATATTGATAATTCCTCAATTATCAAGATATCAAAAAACACCTATCTGTAAGACAGGTGTTTTGAAGTATTCATTTATTTCAGCCAAATTTCTTCGACTTTTTCAAACCCTACCCACTTATGGTCTTTATCAAATCCACGTGAAGCTAATTCATAACGGATAAATTTCTCAAGTGGAATCTTAGCCTCAAGGATAAATCTTAAGATTTCTCCATCCATAACAGAGAACATTCCTCGTATTTCTTCAAAGTGATGAAGAGGGTCTTCATCCATAGCAATTTGTTTAATTATGGGTGTAGCTTTGATGCTTCGTTACAAAACAACAGACATTGAAAAACTAAAGAAAAAACTAGCCATTGTGCATCCGATGGAAAAAATGTGTTGTAACTTTAATTAAAATATTGCGACAAATATTTAAAACTATTATTCCTTTTGGTATAGTAGTTGAATCATTGTATAAAAAGACGTTCTTTTATATATATTTTTTGAACAAGGAAGTTGTTTTTTGGTAATATTTAGATACCTTAGTGGTTTGTAAATAATGTTAATTATTATTTAAAAATTCACTTTTATGTGAATTTTTTTGGTAATTAACTTAAAAGTGAATATGTTTGTTCTAGAAAAGTTTTCCGATGAAGAGGAAAAAGTAACATTTTATACCGTTAGAGAACCTGAAGATTGTGAGTTATCACAAACAGAGGATTTCTTTATTAGAATACCTAAAACTGATTATAAAGATGAATTCTATGATTTGATTGAATTTATATTTACTAGTATTGGGAATAAACTTGGAGCTCAAGAGTGTTGGTTTAATAGATTAGAAAAAGAAGCAACAGCTCTTCCTCCAAAAAAACAGGGTAAAGCCATTGGACAAGCAAAGATCAATGAAATTAACTTCCAAATTTTTAACAGCAAAATTAGATTATATTGTTTGCGACTTTCAGACTCAGTTGTTATACTCTTTAATGGAGGAATAAAACTGACAAAAGGTCCAGCTCACAAAGATTCTGGCGTGAGCATGCATTTTCATGACGCTCATAGATATTCGTTAAAAATAATTGAAGCATTAAGAGATAATGATATTTGCATTAAATATAAGAGTATTGTAGGATTAGATGGAAAGAACGATAAAATATTAATTGAATTATGAGAAACAAATTTTTACAGAAAGTACTAAAAGAAATCCCTGAAGAAACAAAAATATTTGTAGCATTGTATACAGATATAGTATTAAGGGTAAATCAATTGCTTGATATTAAAGGTTTTTCTCAAAAAGACCTTGCCAAAAAGCTTGATAAACGACCTTCAGAAATAAATAGGTGGCTTAAAGGAGAACATAATTTAACTCTAAAAACAATAGCAAAACTGCAAAATGTTTTAGAAGCAGATATAATAAATGTCCCTATTTCCCTTAATTTTACTACGGTAACTAAAGGTAAATCTGCGAGTTTTACGGTTTATAAAAATAAACCTGCATTGGGTTATAATAATACTTTGAATTTTGAAAAGCCTACTGCTATTGATTTCAAAACTACTAAAAGAATTGAATTAAAAGCTTCGTAATGGACAAAAAGCATTTTGACGCTACTAAACTTATCATCAAAGAATTTAAGATTATAAAAGGAGAAATAGAAGCTCCTTTTGAATTCGATGGCACTCAAATTGAAAGCTATCAAACAGATATGTCTTTTGATGTTTCATTTAATACAGAGGCTAAACTACTTAAAACAGATATAGGTTTTTCAATTGAAACTAAAAGCACTAATTCTCAAAAGGAAGCAAGAGCAAAGTTTGATTTTGTTTATATGATTCATGTAAAAAACTTAGAAGAATTGATGGAATTAGATGAAGATGATAATCTTGAAGATGTAGAACATATTCTTATGAACTCAATTGCATCTATAGCTTATTCAACTTCAAGAGGAGTTTTAATGACAAGATTTCAAGGGACTGTTCTGGAGGATTATATTCTTCCAATTGTAAATCCAAACGACATATTGAAGGATAATATTTAATAAATATTTCTAAGAAATAATCAAAGCAATGATTGTAAAATTGTTGCTTTTTTTGTTTCTTTATACCACGTTCTTTTAAATAATAATTAACATTCTTTCGGCATGTTGCTGCCTAACAGGCACTTAAACACTTCAGATTATAGATATGGTTTTCAAGGTCAGGAGATGGACGATGAGATAAAAGGAGAAGGTAACAGCATCAATTACAAATTTAGAATGCATGACCCAAGGGTGGGGAGATTCTTTTCGGTTGATCCTTTGTTTAAAACCTATCCTTGGAATTCTACTTATGCATTTAGTGAGAATAGAGTGATTGATGGTACTGAATTAGAAGGTTTAGAGTTTACAGTTCAAGATCTTATACGTGCTAAATTTGTTCCAGCTGAACACAAACCAAAACTATTACAGGTCTATGATGGGATTGTACTTGCAGCTGCTAATACAGCAGAAGGTATTGTATGGATGGCGGAAAACCCAAAAGATGCTTTAAAGGGAACAGGGAATTTTCTTTTAGGGTTATCAACATACAATAGCCAAACACCAATGCATGCAGTAGGTCAGCAAAAATATTTAGATCAAAAATTTGGGACTACCACAGAGGCAACAATGGGTGCTTTTAAAACTTCAATAGCTCAAGGTTACGACAAGGCACTTAATGGAAGTGTGCAAGATAAATCAGAGATAATTTCTACTTTAATTATAGGTCTTGCAGGAGAAAAGGGATTAAGTTATATTCCAAAAGTTGGTTTGATATCCAAATTGAATAAGATAGTTCCTAGAGTATTTTCTCGTAATTTTAAAATAACAAACGATGTTATCGAAACTGTTTCTAGTCATTTAAAACAATTTGGAAATAAGGCAGAAAATTCTGTGATGCTTGAAAGGATGAGAAAAATAGCAAATAAAGAAATAGATGCAACGGAGATTGATAAAAACTTTGCTAAACATGAATTAAGAGAAAAACAGTTAATGGATGAACAAGGATTAGAATATGAAGATGCACATTATCAAACATTGAAAGAACAAGACATGTATCATACAGATTATCAGAAGAAGTTATATACTGAAGATGCTATTAATGCTGGAGATGCGCAACTAACAAAAGAAGCAGATGGCGGGAATTAATAAAAATTATAAAGAAAGACTTATATTATTAGTAATATATTGTGCTCCTAAACTTTCAAATTCTTATGATTTATTGAAAGTTTTAGAGTGGAAGTTTGGTTTTTTTGACCCTCGTAATACTATTAATAATCTTGTTAAATCAGATATGTTATTTACAGAAGTCGAAGGGAGAATTAAAAATTATATAATTACTCAAAAAGGTATAGAATATCTGAAACATGATATTGATATATTAAAAAATGAATTTTATAGTAAATTTCCAAAACAAGAAAAGTTTTTAAATATATTATTCAAAAGCTCTTCTTTGAATGAAGAAGAATAAGGTAATAGGTCAAAAACGGTAATAATGTTTAACATTAGTGTCCGTTACAAGGCTCCATCCCAAGAGTAAATTCTAAGATGGATAAAGAAAAAGAGAATTAATTTTTTAAAGAAGGACTATCGATAAAGGGCTAAGAGATAGTAATTACTTCTTAACTAACTCATTCGAAAATTCGAACAGAACTTATGAGAAAAATAAAAGTATCTCAGGGTTTTAAATTTGATTAAAAAGTGTTTAGTTTGAGTCTCAAATTTAGTTTTTTATAAAACTAAAAAGATTAAAAAAATTCATGTTAATGTAGTAATCCGATGCTTTTGCAAATTCATTAATTTGAATTATTGATATTCAGTAAATGATAACAAGAAAAACGATTTGTTTTTCCAAAGAAAAGAAATATCTTGAAGCACATTTACGGCTATATTTTTGGAGCTAGAAAACACTAAAAAATAACCAAAAAGGTCTTTAAAAAAGAGATGAAAATTACTAAAAATGGTAATTATTTAGCAATTTTAATATTGCAAACGTTCTTATAAATACTGTTGTAGTAAAGGATTTGATTACCCTTCTTTCGGCATGCTTTTACCAAATAGACACCAAAACACCAGTGATTACAGGTATGGTTTTCAGGGACAAGAGATGGATGATGAGATTAAAGGAGAAGGTAATTCTATTAATTATAAGTTTAGAA
>JAUVAS010000097.1 GCA_030591585.1 Flavobacterium sp.
AACACTACTAGTACTTTTAAAGATGTTAAAGACAATTATAAAATTGCAAATATTGAAACTACACTAAGTACTGTAGTAATTTTTTTAGAAGACAGTGATCTTTTTATTAATATCGACAAAAAAGAATTACCCGAAAACTTGAGATATAATCCAAACTTTGTGATAGAAGCAGTTAACATTCCAGATGAAGCTAAGATTAAATACTTTATGTTATCTTGGGATATTGATGCTTTAGAAGCTTCTGAAAAAGAATAGAAGTTAACTTACAAATCATTAACAAAACCCTCTTTACTAAATTATAGTAAAGAGGGTTTTTTAGTACATCTTAAATCGATAAACTCCTATTTCATTTTTTTCTCTATTTTTACAAGAACTAATAAACCTGTCTAATGCTCACCAAAGAAGAAAAAAGGGAATACCGAGAACAGTTATTCAGACATTTAGACGGAATTGCAGTCGCTCCTATTGCATACTTTTTAAAAGAAAAAGGAGTACTTGACTTTATACTAAGCAAAGATAGTTTTCTTCTTTCTGAAATCACTTCAAAATTCAATACCAACGAAGGGTACCTCAACGTAGGGCTAAGAATGCTGGCTTCACAAGGATGGTTACAATATAAAGTTGACACCACAAACAATACCGTTTCTATTTCTAAAAATGATACAAGTGAAATTGCTTTTTCAAATATGGAACGCTATAAAGATGTAGTACATTTTATTAAAATCTCTGAAGAATTTCATCCAAGAAGTTTAGATAAGGAACAGTTTTCAATTCTTAACAGAATTTTTATAAATTACAAAAACAAGAAATACTCCCCAACGGCAACAAACCCTTTAGAATTAGAAGTCCAAAAACAAATTTCGAGACATATTGAAGGTGTTTTAGTGGGACCAATCACCGTTTTCTTAGGGATGGATGGGATGTTTCACAAATACTTTATGGAAGCTTCTTTTAGCGCAGAAGAGTTTCATGAAGACCCAGAAAGTTTCTGTAAAATATTAGATTTCTTACATTATTTAAGATGGTTTACCAAAAGCAACAATCACTATAAATTCACCAATAAAGGCCTCTTTTTTGCAAGAAGAGCTTCCGCTTATGGCGTTACGGTTTCATATATCCCAACGTTTAGAAGAGCAGAAGAATTGATGTTTGGGAATGCAAATATTCTTAGAAGTTCGATTCCTAATTCTGTTGAAATTCATGTGGACAGAGAGATGAATGTTTGGGGAAGTGGTGGTGCACATTCGGCATATTTCAAAAAAATAGATGAAATTATTATTGCCCTTTTCAACAAACCTATTGAAGAACAACCCAAAGGCATTCTAGATATGGGTTGTGGCAATGGTGCCTTTTTAATTCATTTATTTGAAGTGATTGAACAACGCACCAAACGCGGTACTATGCTAGAAGAATACCCTTTGTTTTTAGTGGGTGTAGATTATAATAAAGCAGCCTTAAAAGTTACTCGGGCTAATCTGGTGAAAGCCGATATTTGGGCAAAAGTAATTTGGGGAGATATTGGAAACCCGAAGCAATTACAAGAAGACATTTTAGGGAATTACGATATTAAATTAAGCGATTTATTAAACGTAAGAACCTTCTTAGATCATAACCGACCTTGGTCACAACCCAAAAAAATTGAGACTAAAAGAAAAAGTAATTCCACAGGAGCTTATGCTTGTTGTGGCAGAAGGTTAAATAATTCTGTAGTAGAACAAAACCTAAAAGAACACTTTGAGAAATGGGTTCCCTATATTAAGAAATTTGGATTATTATTAATTGAGTTACATACTATCAACCCAAATATTACTGCTAAAAACTTAGGCCTAACTGCAGCAACAGCTTATGATGCGACTCATGGATTTTCAGATCAGTTTATTTTAGAATTAGATGTTTTTCAGAAAGTGATTAATGAGTTAGGGATTACAACTGACGAAAAACACTTCTCAAAATTTCCCAATAATGAGACGGCAACAGTAAGTATTAATTATTTGAAAGGATAATTTTCAACGATTGACTCTCAAATTCTATTTGCTACTACGTTCTCTAGCCAACAAAGTATTTTTTAGTAACATTGCAATTGTCATAGGCCCTACACCTCCTGGTACTGGAGTAATAAATGATGATTTAGCACTCACTTCATCAAAAGCAACATCACCCTTAATAGCATAACCACGTTTTTTTGAAGCGTCTGGAACACGGCTAATTCCCACATCAACAATCACCACTCCATCTTTTACCATATCAGCTTTCAAGAATTCTGGAACACCTAGCGCAACCACAATAATATCGGCTTGTTTGGTAATTTCAGATAAGTTTTTAGTATGACTATGCGTAAGCGTAACCGTACTGTTTCCTGCAGGTCCTTTTTGGCTCATTAAAATACTCATAGGTCTTCCAACAATATGACTTCTACCAATAACTACCGTATTTTTTCCTTTGGTTTCAACGTTATAACGCTCTAATAATTGAAGAATTCCGAAGGGAGTAGCAGGAATAAAACTTTCCATATCCAACGCCATCTTTCCGAAGTTTTCTGGATGAAATCCATCCACATCTTTATTAGGATTTACTGCCATCAATACTTTTTGCTCATCGATATGTTTTGGTAATGGTAATTGAACTATAAAACCATCAATAGCATCATTTTCATTTAACCCTTTAATGGCGTTTAACAATTCTTCTTCGGTTGTAGTATCTGGCAACTCCACTAAAGTTGAATCGAATCCAACAAAGTCGCAAGCACGAACCTTAGCTCCTACATATGTCAAACTCGCACCATCTGTTCCTACTAAAACAGCTGCTAAATGTGGCACCTTTTCACCACGTTCTTTCATTGCAGTTACTGCAACTTTTATTTCATCTTTAATATCACTCGATGTTTTTTTACCGTCTAGAAGAATCATATTTTTATTTTAATGTTGAATTCTGAATTAAATTCAGAATGACAAAAATTATTATTGTTATTTTTTATTTCTGTCGCCTGCCACTTCGATACTATTTTGCTTCTACATCGTAAAACCACACAGTGTCCTCAACCATTATTATTTAGGACTGAACTCGCACCGTTTTCGATACACTCTCCTTCATCGAGCACTCAAACTCCTTATTTAACAAACTTACTGATTACTGCGTACTGAATTACTGCGTACTGAAACTATCGCATTCCCTTCATTGCCTGCATCATCTTACGGCTACCACCACCTTGCATCATCTTCATCATTTTACTCATTTGGTCAAATTGCTTCATTAATTGATTCACTTCTTGTACAGAAGTTCCGCTTCCTTTTCCAATTCTCTTTTTACGACTTGCGTTGATAAGTGTCGGCTGGCTTCTTTCTTCAGGTGTCATAGAATGAATAATCGCTTCTATTCCTTTAAATGAATCATCATCAATATCTACATCTTTCATTGCTTTTCCTGCACCAGGTATCATACCGATAAGGTCTTTCATATTCCCCATTTTCTTCACTTGCTGAATCTGTTTCAGAAAATCATCAAAACCAAATTGATTCTTTGCGATTTTTTTCTGAAGTTTTCTAGCTTCTACCTCATCAAATTGTTCTTGGGCTCTTTCCACTAACGAAACCACATCTCCCATTCCAAGAATACGATCTGCCATACGTGAAGGATGGAAAACATCAATCGCTTCCATTTTTTCACCAGTACCAATAAACTTGATAGGTTTATCTACTACGCTTTTTATCGAAATAGCTGCTCCACCTCTTGTATCACCATCTAATTTTGTTAGAATTACTCCGTCAAAATTAAGTCGATCATTAAAAGTTTTTGCCGTATTTACTGCATCCTGACCTGTCATGGAATCTACCACAAACAAAGTCTCCTGTGGCTGAATCGCTTTATGAATGTTTTCAATTTCGGTCATCATCACTTCATCCACAGCCAAACGACCCGCAGTATCGACAATCACTACATTAAATCCGTTTGCTTTTGCATAAGCGACAGCATTGGTAGCAATTTCAACAGGATTATTATTTCCTACATCGCTAAATACTTCCACTCCTATCTGCTCTCCAACTACTTGTAATTGGTTTATTGCAGCAGGACGATACACATCACAAGCAACCAATAATGGGTTTTTAGATTTTTTGGTTTTTAGATAATTGGCCAATTTCCCAGAAAAAGTTGTTTTACCAGAACCTTGTAAACCAGACATTAAAATTACAGAAGGGGTACCACTTAAATTAATTCCAGCAGTATCGCCTCCCATTAATTCAGTTAATTCATCTTTCACCAATTTCACCATTAGTTGCCCAGGTTGCAACGAGGTAAGTACATCTTGACCTAGCGCTTTTTCCTTTACTCTATTGGTAAAGTCTTTGGCAATTTTAAAGTTAACATCGGCATCTAGTAAAGCACGTCGTACTTCCTTTAGAGTTTCAGCTACGTTTACTTCTGTAATACTCCCATGACCTTTAAGTACGTGGAGGGCTTTATCTAATTTTTCACTTAAATTATCGAACATTTTCTTTCTTCTATATTTTGCAAAACTTTCTTTTTTGAAAGTAGGATTGCAAAGATAACAATTGCGTTAGGAGTAGCAAAGTAATTTTAAAAGACAAGTATGGATTTAAATTTTCTATTATAAAATAATTGTATCTTAACCGTTAAATATATAAACGATATATCGGCAATTGTGGATATACATATGTTAGGCAATATTAAAAAAAAATGAGCGAAGACTTGAGGGAGAAAATATTGTCTGATTTAAGAAATCGAAATTATCAAGAAACGACTGTGAAAAATTACTCAAGTCAGTTATTCAGATTGTTCGACTACTACCCTTCAATCTCCCCTTTGGAAATAACAAATAAGCAAGTTACAAAATATGCTCAATCGCTAATCATCCAAAAAAAATCAAGGTCTACAGTCAAAACACTTATTTACGCTTGCAATTTTTATTTTGACGAATTAAACAATAAAAAACACGGATTATATAAGTTTAAATTACCCGCTGAAAAGCCAAAAAAGGCTGAGTTTTTTACTCAAAGTGAAATTCTGGAACTTATTGAAACTAAAAGAAATTTAAAACACAAGTCTATCATTCTATTAATGTATTCCTGTGGTTTAGAGATTGGAGAATTATTGAACTTAAAATTAGAAAATATTAGGTCAAAAGAAAAAAGACCAAATATTCAAGTTCAAGATAACAATGGAAAAATTAAAAGAACCGCATTCCTTTCGAAAAGAGTTCTTCCGACTTTAAGAGATTACTATATGGCTTACGAGCCGACCGATTGGCTTTTTTATAGCCCAGATGACAAAAACAAACAATACTCACCGACAAGCGTGAGAAAAATGATTGACCAGTCAATAAAGGATCTAAACCTAAGTCCTTTATTAAAATCCAAATCTATTAGACATTCATACATCAAGCATTTAAACGAGCTTGGAGTTCCGCTTATAAAAATTTTAGGAAGTCTTTCTTTAGAATCTTATGATACACATTTAAAATATTCGAAATTAATTCACGGAACAGATGAAATATACTTTTCCCCTTTAGATAAACGATTGAACGAGGACGTAGAAGTTGAGGATTTTAAAGACCTTGAACATCTTGTATTTGAATTAGAAGACAAAAATGAAATCGATTATTTAATGGAGGGATTAGATTGTTTCAGGTGTGGTGCATTAAGAGCAGGAGTAATATTCATTTGGTCTGCTTCAATAAAAAATATTAGGCAAAAGATAATAGATTCAACGAGATTAATTGAAATAAACAAGGAACTTCAAATCATAGAACCAAAAGCTAAAAAAATAAAGAATGTGGACAGTTTCGAATTTATAAAGGACGAAACAACTCTACATTTAAGTCAAAAAGTTGGTCTTTATGACAAATTTGAAAAAAACGAACTGATTAATAGTTGTCTCGGTCTAAGAAATAAATGCGGGCACCCTTCGAATTACAAACCAGAAATTCAGAAAATAAAGGCTTTTGTCGAAGATATTTTGAATTTGGTGTATAAAAAAAACATTGCCTAACAACTGTAATCGTTGCACAAGCTATAAAAAATAGCAAATAATAGCTCAAAAGCCTCATTTTAAGAGGCTTTTGTTTTTGTACTTAGCTAATAATCACTCTTTTTTCTGGTCTTTTAAAAGCGCTTATTTTGACAAATAAGACACCTATTTTTTGGATCAGTAAAAAGCAAAGTGATTGGGCATTACTTCTTACTTTTCTATCTATGAATTTTAGATATTTCTTTAAATTATAGGCCATTTCAGATAGATCCATCACATCAAAGCTCTTTACACCTTTGATACTATCTTTTAATTTAAGCATAGGCTACAACTTGTTGCTCCTATGCGAATTTCAAAGAAAATTACGTTCAGTCCTTCCCTATTTGTGAGACCATCTGAGGTATTTCCTCAACTCGTTTCCTATAGGTACTATG
>JAUVAS010000033.1 GCA_030591585.1 Flavobacterium sp.
AATATTGTAAAAATTAGAATACAATAAACCTTTTTGTAATTATATAAAAGTGGACTATTAATTAAGCTGTTCACTGGTCTTTCCAAATCTTCGTTCTCTGTTTTGATAGTTTAATATTGCTTCAAAAAGGTTTTCTTTTGTGAAATCTGGCCAAAGTACTTCTGTAAAGTACAATTCAGCATACGCTATTTGCCAAAGTAAAAAATTACTAATACGTTGCTCACCACTGGTGCGTATTAATAAATCTACATCTGGCAAATTACGGGTGTAAAGATGATTATTAATTACCGATATGTCAATATTTTCGGGCGAAATTAGGTTATTTTTAACTTTAAGACTAATCTCTTTAATAGTTTTTATTAATTCTTCTCTAGATCCATAACTTAATGCAAGAGAAAGTGTAAGTTTTTTGTTTTTTTTTGTTTTTTCAATAACATCCATAAGTTCTTTATGTACCGACTTTGGAAGTGAATCGACATTGCCAATGGTAGTTAATTTTATGTTGTTTTTTTGAAGTGTTTTCAACTCTTTTTTTAATGAAGAAATTAATAGCTTCATCAACAGTTCTACCTCTAATTTTGGTCGGTTCCAGTTTTCAGTGGAAAAGGCATAAAGTGTTAAATATTTAACATTTATTTCTGCACAAGCCTCAACAACTTGCTTTACAGATTTTGCGCCACTTTTATGACCAAGATTTCTAAGCAATCCTCTTTTTTTTGCCCAACGACCATTTCCATCCATAATAATAGCTATATGGCTAGGAAGTTTTGTGCGATCTATTTGGTCTAGTAATGACATTTGTTGTTAAAAATTACAGTAACATGGTTTTCTTCCAAAAGTATAGGTAATTGTTAAACCAGTAAAGACATACCAATCATTATTATTAACATTTCCAAATTTTAAGCTTTCATTATCCTCAAGTCCTTTTATTGGGTTGCTGCCATCAAGGTCGTCTGTAAAGGTATATCTTGCGCCTATTTCGGCTGCAAACACAAATTTTTTACCTACGGTTGCTTTATATCCTATTGCTATAGGAATTGCAAAAGAGGCAGCTTTATCATAGTTTGTAATATCTCCGTTTGGTGGTTTGTACAATGCTTGATACCAAAAATAAGTAATCCCAGTATATAAATAAGGAGCAGAAACAGGCTTACCACTATACATATTAAATTCCCAAAAGGTAAATTCTATACCTGCAGAAATTTCCATAATATTATTTTTAAAACTATACCCTCTTTCTTTTCTTCTACTATCATTAGAATTACTATCGTCCCCTTCAATTTTTGCAAAAAGTACGGATCCTCTAAAAGAATGTCGTTGACTTCTATTCCATTTAAATAGCGCTCCAAAAACACCAGTATTTGGGGCTATGTAAGTAGTTTTTCCAACATCGCCAATATAATTTGCGCCACCAAAAAACCCACCTACTTCATAAGTTTGAGAGTTCGCAAATGCGACACTAAAAATGACTAAAATTATGGTTATGTATAACTTCATAAGAACTAAAAGTTTGCAAATATAATAATAAACTTTGCTTCTATGGACTATAAGCTAAATAGTCTCTGTTGATTAACAATTATTAGTGAAAATTATTGTAGAAAAAGGGATTAGTTTCGTTTGTCTTCTCCCCAAAGTAATTTTTCCCGAAGGGTTTTAATAAAACTATCTTCTTTTAACTGAACTAATTTAATACAAAAAGAAGCCTTTTTAATGGTGATTATAGTCTGATTTTTCAGGGTGGCTATTCTAGAGTCTAAAGAAATTAAATACGATTTTTCTCTTCCTGACACCTTTAAAGTAATTGTGCTACTGTCCGGAATCACAAAGGGGCGAACCGTTAAATTATGAGGAGCAATAGGAGTTAAGACAATACTGTTGGTTTTCGGATCTATTATAGGACCGCCACAACTTAACGAATATCCGGTAGAGCCTGTTGGTGTGGAAACAATAAGGCCATCTGACCAATAAGAAGTAAGATGTTTGCCATTAATCTTAGTCTCAACCTTAATCATTGAAGTCGTGTTTTTTCTGTTTATGGCAATTTCATTTAGAGCAAAATTAATTTCTGTAGTTTTTTCGTTTGTTGGATCTGTGGTAATTGACAATAAACTTCTTTCTGAAATAGTATAATCACCATTTAGTATCTGTTGTAAACTTTCGGTTATTTTTTCTTTCTGAATCGTTGCTAAAAAACCTAATCGACCTGTGTTAATACCTATAATAGGAATTCCTAAATCTTTTACATAAGTGACCGATTTTAGCAAAGTGCCATCGCCGCCAATACTTAAAAAGAAGTCATAACTTGAATCGATATTTTTAAATGAAGAAACTTTAGAATAACTTTTCGAAATATCTTTGTGCTTGTTAATGCTTTTCAGAAATTTTTCTTCAACAACAATTTCAACTTCTTTTTCCTGAAGTACATTTAATATATGCTGAATATAAATTTCAGAATCTTCATGATAAAATTGTCCGTAGATACCTATTTTCATTATTATATATTAAGATATTTTTCCAAGTAATTTGAACGGTCTTTTAAATCTTCTAAAAATTTATCTTCTTCATGACTAGAAGTAATATGGTACCCATACCTTCTAAAGGTTTGAACGATAGCATTCATGCCTGTGTGTCCAATTTTTATAGTTGCTTGAATAGTTTCATTATTCATTTTAGAAATAAAAACACCTAATATCTTTGCGTCATTAGATTCAACTATCTGGCAAATTTCACTAAAAGAATAATCCCGAACACCTTTTTCAACCACAATAATTCCGCCAGCTTCATTAAGGAAGGGAGTGTTGTTAAATAACGACATAATATCACTTAATTCATAATAACCTAAATAGGTGTTGTTATTAGATAATATTGGCATAATATTGCTATTATGTATTGCAAAAGCTTCCAAAATATCTAACCAATTCGTATTCTCTCTAACAAAAAAAGTTTCAAGAGAATATAAATAATCACTTAATTGTTTCGTGCTTTCAAAACAATGAGCATCATTTTCCGAAATACTACCAATATAAACCGCATCTTTTGTCACAGGTATATGCGAATAAGTAAGTTGATTAAACGTATTCTGCACTTCTAAAATGTTGATAGTAACATTAAAAGGCTTTATATCATTTATTATATATTGTTGCGTATTCACAATGTTTATTTTTTGCAAATTACTTAAAATATATATGTAAAACCCTAGTTGGAATTGTATTTTTGAAATTCTAAAAGTAAGCCATGACAAAACTTAGTGTCAATATAAATAAAATAGCAACACTCCGAAATGCCAGAGGAGGAAATTCCCCGAGTGTTTTACAGGCAGCAATAGATGTTCAGAAATTTGGCGCTGAAGGTGTTACGGTTCATCCACGTCCAGACGAAAGACATATTAGATATAAAGATGCGTTTGACATACAGCCTATTATAACTACAGAATTTAACATAGAAGGAAACCCAATAGATTCCTTTTTAAAAATGGTGTTTAAAATTAAACCCACACAAGTTACTTTGGTGCCAGATGCGGTAGATGCAATAACCTCTAACGCAGGTTGGGACACGGTTACTCATAAAAGTTTTTTGTCTGAAATTATTTATGAATGTAAACGAAACAACATTCGAACCTCTATTTTTGTAGATCCAACAATTGCAATGATTGAAGGTGCTGCTGAAACAGGAACTGACCGTATAGAGTTATACACCGAAGAATTTGCAGCTCAATATGATTTAGGAAATGAAAAAGCAATAGAACCGTATGTAAATTGTGCAGTTAGAGCCAACGAATTAGGTCTCGGAATTAATGCAGGACACGATTTATCGCTAGAAAATATTCGATTTTTTAAGGAAAATATTCCCAACTTATTAGAAGTCTCTATAGGTCACGCTCTTATCTGTGAATCTATTTATATGGGAATGGAACATGTGATTACTCAATATTTAGGAAAACTTAAATAATCAAGATACTTTTCGATACAATTTTTCGAAAAAAGAAAAATCACTCAGAGTACATTAATTTATAAAAAGCAACGGTTACTGAGTGATTTTGCCTTAGCAAAATCGTATCGAAGTAAGCGATATAAAATAAACAAAGAATGCTATTACACTCTAATATTATTGGCGAAGGCTCTCCCTTTATTATCCTTCATGGTTTTTTAGGAATGGGTGATAATTGGAAAACCTTAGCCAAACGTTTTTCGACACAAGGATATCAAGTACATCTAGTAGATCAACGCAATCACGGGAGAAGTTTTCATTGCGACACGTTTAGCTATGATGTAATGGTCGAAGATTTGAAAAAATATTGTGATCACTATAATTTGAAAGAGTTAGTGTTGTTAGGGCATTCTATGGGCGGAAAAACAGCGATGCAATTTTCCGCAATGTATCCAGAACTAGTTGCCAAATTAATTGTGGCAGATATTGCCCCAAAATTCTATCCATTACATCATCAAGAAATTTTAAAAGCCTTGTCATCATTGGATTTTTCAATTGTAAAAACTAGAAAAGTTGCAGATGAAGTACTTTTAAAATATATTCAGAATAAAGGAATCAGGATGTTTTTAGCTAAAAACTTGTATTGGAAATTCCAAGATCAATTGGCACTTAGAATAAATCTTCCAGTACTAATTAAAAATATCGATGAAGTTGGAAAAGCATTAGATAAAGATTGTATTTATGAAGGAGATTCATTGTTTTTAAAGGGTGAAAACTCTAACTATATTGAAGCTTCGGATGAGGATTTAATATTCAAACATTTTCCGAAAGCTAAAATTGAAACAATCTCCAATGCAGGGCACTGGTTGCATGCAGAGAATCTTCCCGATTTTTATAATGAAGTGATAAATTTCCTATCTTTATAAAAAATATAAAACTAATTAATATGAAATGGTTCCTTAAATTATTACTAACTGCTGTAGCAGTATTTGTTTTACAGAAAATCTTACCTGGAATAACGGTAGATAATTATACAGATGCTATATGGGTGGCGTTGGTTATTGGTATTTTAAACAGTTTTATAAGACCTCTCTTAATATTCCTAACACTACCAGCAACCCTTATAACTTTTGGTTTATTCCTTTTTGTTATTAATGCTGCAATGATACAATTAGCAGGTTATTTCTTAGATTCATTTACTGTTACTTCTTTTTGGTGGGCATTGTTGTTTAGTATGCTATTGTCTATTCTTCAGCCAATTTTACATTCAATACTTGGAGAAGAAGACAAACGATCTTAATCTGTTCTTAATTTCCTTGTATTGAGGGTTTTCATTTCGTATTTTTGCACTCCCAAAAAAGGGGGGTTAAATTATTTTAGAAAATGGAGATTACAAGAAAAGACATAGATAGCTTAAATGCTGTTGTTACCGTAGAAATTAAAGAAGCAGATTATTCAGACAAAGTAAAATCAGTACTTAATAAGTACCGTAAAACTGCCAATATCCCTGGATTTAGAAAAGGACATGTGCCCATGGGAATGGTGAAAAAACAATACGGAAAAGCTGTTTTAATTGAAGAAGTAAACAAACTACTTCAAGATTCTTTACATAAGTATTTAACCGAAGAAAAATTAGATGTTCTAGGCAATCCACTTCCTAAAAATGATAAGGAAATAGATTGGAATGCTCCAGGTTTTTCTTTTGATTTTGAACTGGGATTATCTCCAAAATTTGAAGTAGACATAAAAGGGAAAAAAGCTATTAATCATTATAAGATTGTTGCTGATGATAAAATGTTGAACGGTCAAGTAACTTCTATGCGTAACCAATATGGGAAGCTAATTTCTAAAAATGAAATTGAAAAAGGAGATGAGATTACAGGAACTTTTACTAATGAAGAAAAAGGAATCGATAAAAACACTTCTTTCTCTTTAGATGTAATCAAAGGAAAAACACAGCTTAAAAAATTAATAGGTTCAAAAATTGGTGATATAGTATCTCTTAAAACGAAAGGGTTGTTTGCAGACGATCATCAAAATCAAACCTATTTAGACGTTTCTCACGATGATGCTCACGGATTAGAAATTGAAGTAAACTTCGAAATTAAAGAAGTAAACAAGCGTGAAATGGCAGCGTTAGACCAAGATTTTTTCGATAAAATTTTCGGGAAAGATGTAGTGAAATCTGAAACTGAATTAAAAGCAAAAATTAAAGAAGATACCGAAAAGCAATTCGTTCAGCAAAGTGATCAAAAATTAATGGATGAGGTGGTTGAGTCTTTAATTGCCAATACAAAATTTGATTTGCCAGGCGATTTCTTAACACGTTGGATTCAGTTTTCAGGTGAAAAACCAATGACCCAAGAAGAAGCAAAAGCAGAATATGAAAGAAGTGAGAAAGGGTTAAGATACCAACTTATAGAAGGTAAAATAAGAAATGAATACAAACTTCAAGTGAGTTTTGATGAGTTGAAAGACTATTCAAAAAATATGATTAAAGCGCAAATGGCACAATATGGGCAGATGGATCCTTCAGAAGAAGAATTAGATTCTATCACAGCTCGTATTATGTCTAATGAAGAAGAAGTAAAGCGACTTTCAGAACAATTAAACGGTCAGAAATTATTAACATTTTTTAAGGAAAATGCAAAATTGAAGACTAAAGAAATTACGTACGACAAATTTATTAAGGAAGCGTATAGTAAATAAACCTTCTGGAGCCTTTTGTCATTCTGAACTTGATTCAGAATCCAAGGATGAAATGTATCAAAAAATAAGTATCTTTAGGGCGTTGAATAGACAGTATTCAACGCCTTTTTAATAAAACAAAACAATATTTATGAACTACGAAAATGAGTTTAAGAAATTTGCAATTAAAGATCAAGGAATCAATAGCATGTACTACGATTCTATAGTGAGTAGTATGAATCCTATGGGTTTTACACCAAATATTATTGAAGAGCGTCAGATGAATGTGGTAGCAATGGATGTTTTTTCACGTTTAATGATGGATCGAATTATCTTTTTAGGTACAGGAATAAGTGATCAAATAGCCAATATTGTTCAAGCGCAATTATTGTTTTTAGAAAGTGTGGATGCTTCTAAAGATATTCAGATTTATATCAATTCTCCAGGAGGAGGCGTGTATGCTGGACTTGGAATTTATGATACCATGCAATTTATCAAGCCAGATGTGGCAACAATTTGTACAGGAATGGCAGCTTCTATGGGAGCAGTATTGTTATGTGCTGGCGCGAAAGGTAAGAGAAGCGCATTGACTCATTCTCGTGTTATGATTCACCAACCCTTAGGAGGAGCTCAAGGTCAAGCGAGTGATATAGAGATTACTGCTAGAGAAATATTGATTTTAAAAGAAGAATTATATAAAATTATCTCGAAACATTCTGGACAGAAATACGACAAAGTATACGAAGATTCTGATCGTGACTATTGGATGAAAGCCGATAAAGCATTAGAATACGGAATGATTGATGAAATATTAGTGAGAGATTAGTACTGAAAACAAATTCGGTATTTAAAAAGATCCCTGCCTTCGCAGGGATGTAAGGATTATGGCAAAAGAAGAATTAGAATGTTCGTTTTGTGGTCGTAAAAAGCCAGAAACTAACTTATTGATAGCAGGATTAGATGCTCATATTTGTGATCGCTGTATTGAACAAGCTCACGGTATTGTAGCAGAAGAAGCATTGCATTCAGATAATAGTGATTTAACAGATGAGTTGATGCTAAAGAAGCCTAGAATTATTAAAAAATTTCTAGACGAATATATTATTGGCCAAGACTATTCTAAAAAAATCTTGTCGGTTGCAGTATATAATCACTACAAACGATTGCTTCAGAAAAAAACAGACGATGATGTAGAGATAGAAAAAAGTAATATCATAATTGTTGGAGAAACCGGAACAGGTAAAACCCTTTTAGCTAAGACTATTGCTAGAATGTTGAATGTTCCGTTAGCAATTGTAGATGCTACGGTGTTAACTGAAGCTGGATATGTAGGAGAAGACGTAGAAAGTATTTTAACTCGGTTACTACAAGCTGCTGATTATAATCTAGAAAAAGCACAAAACGGAATCGTTTTTATAGACGAAATAGATAAGATTGCGCGAAAAGGTGATAATCCATCAATTACTCGTGATGTAAGTGGGGAAGGAGTACAACAAGCATTATTAAAATTGTTAGAAGGTACTGTTGTAAATGTGCCACCAAAAGGAGGGCGTAAACATCCCGACCAAAAATTTATTGAAGTAAATACTGAAAATATCCTTTTTATTGCAGGAGGAGCGTTTAGTGGTATTGAGCGTAAAATATCAAAACGCCTAAACCTACAAGCAGTTGGATTTAGTGCTTCTATGAAGGAAGATGTGGTAGACAGAGATAATTTATTAAAATATATTATCCCTAAAGATTTAAAAGACTTCGGGTTAATTCCTGAAATCATAGGTCGTCTACCAGTATTAACTTATATGAACCCATTAGATGCAGTAACCCTTCGTGCCATATTAACCGATCCTAAAAATGCTATTATCAAGCAATACAAAAAATTGTTTGAAATGGACGGTATCAAATTTACAATTACCGAAGATGCATTAAACTATATTGTTGAAAGAGCAGTGGAATATAGATTAGGAGCACGTGGATTGCGCTCTTTATGTGAAGCAGTACTAACAGATGCTATGTTTGAAATGCCAGATGGCGAAGAAAAAACCTTGGAAGTGAATAGGGATTATGTAGTGTCTAAACTAAATAAATCTATTATTAAGAAGTTGAAGGCGGTTTCGTAAATAGAAAAATAACTATAAAGTAAAAGCCTCTAATTTTTGAAAATTAGAGGCTTTTACTTTATAAATTGAATTTTATATATTGATTATGGTGTTGCGATAATCGTCTTACTTTTTTTATGAAGTATTTTTTGCTCCATAATTTCTTTTTTATTCTTTAATGTATAACCAGCAACTTCATTTTGAGAGGCTTTTTTTGCAGAGACTCCAGCTCCGCAAGAAGCAAGTGATACTGCAAAAATTATAGTGAATGCTATGTAAGCAATTTTTTTCATGTGAGGTTGTTTATTCATTTCAACAGTGCAAATCTATATAGTAAGAAAAGTACTACCAAAAATATTTGTTGTAACAACCTATATACTCGTTAAAGTGCACAATTTTAGCAATACCAGTATTGGTGGGAGATGACAAAGATGCTTTGTCGATAAAAAGAGTTTTTAAACGAGTGTTTTTTTAACTACAATTGATTAAGTATAAGCAATTCTTCTAAAAAATCTCTCGTATTGGAAAGTCTAGGAACTTTATGCTGTCCTCCTAATTTATTATGTTTTTTAAGCCAATCGTTAAAAAGGTTTTTTCTTGCTATATGTATCGTTGGAAAGTTCAAGGTAGTATTGTTAAATCGTTTGGCTTCATAATCGCTATTTACTTCTTGTAAAAAAGCATCTAACAATTGTTTAAATGTTTCATTATTATCTGGGAGTTTTTTAAATTCAATAATCCATTCGTGAGCACCCTTTTCTTTTCCTTCCATAAAAATAGGACCAGCCGTGTAATCTACAATTTCAGAATGAGTTAATTTAGAAGCTTTACGTAAAGCCGCTTCGGCATTTTCAATAATTAGCTCTTCTCCAAATACGTTAATATGGTGTTTGGTGCGTCCTGTTACTTTTATTCTGAAAGGATTTATAGAAGTAAACCGAACGGTATCTCCAATTTTATAGCGCCAAAGACCTGCATTGGTTGTAATGACAATAGCATAGTTTTTTCCTAGTGCTACTTCGCTTAAAGGGATAGTTTTCTCTTCGGAAGTGTTATGAGATTCCATTGGAATGAATTCATAAAAAATCCCATAATCGAGCATTAGTAGTAATTCCTTGCTGTCATTTCTATCCTGAATAGCAAAAAACCCTTCTGAAGCATTATACGCTTCATAATACTTAAAGTTTCCTTTGGGCAATATTTTTTTGTATTGTTCTACGTAAGGGTCAAAACTTACTCCGCCGTGAAAATATACTTCTAGATTTGGCCAAACTTCAAATAAATTTTTCTTTTGGGTAGTTTCAATAACATTATTTAATAATACCAAAACCCAAGAAGGCACACCTAAAAGGCTTGTAACGTTTTCATTAATAGTTTCATCTACAATTGCCTGCATTTTAGTTTCCCAATCAGACATTAACGAAACTTCATTACTTGGAGTACTGCTAAATTCTGCCCAAAAAGGCATATTGTCAATTAATATTGCTGAAAGATCTCCGAATATGGTCCCATTTTCTTTATATAATTCTTTACTGCCTCCAAGGCGTAGACTTTTTCCTAAAAACAGTTCAGAATCTGGGTTGTTGTTTAAGTATAAACACAATAAATCCTTACTTGCTGCATAATGACATTCTTCTAATGACTCGTCACTTACAGGTAAAAATTTACTTTTGGAATTGGTCGTTCCGCTAGATTTTGCAAACCATTTTATAGGACTCGGCCAAAAAATATTGCTTTCCCCTTTTCGAGCACGTTGGTATAAAGATTCGTTCTCTTCGTAGGTGGTTACTGGGACTCTTTCAGCAAAATCACTATAGGTTTTTATACTTGAAAAATCGTATTGATTGCCAATTTCAGTAAACCGTGCTTTATAAATTAGACCTTTTAATAATTCTTCCTGTACGTCAATAGGGTACTTTAAGAATAAATCTATTTGATGAATTCTCTTTTTTAAAACCCAGGAGGCTAATGAATTTACTATTGGTATCGGCATATTAATTCTTATTGCAACTCTTTAGTTACTGTATTCTGTTAATAAAATGATTAATTTAACCCCTAGCCCTAAAGGGAGTATAATCATTTTTTGTTTTGCACCCTTTAGGGAAGGGGTAATCAAAAGAAAAAATATTAATAAATTTGAAACTGAATAGTTACCTTTATGCAATAAAAATAGTCATTTTATTTCTATGAAACGAGTAAGTTAAAACTTTTCATACTCAAGGGGATGACTAATAGCGAACCTGCCTACGGCAGGCTGGCAGCATACTTGTGCTGAGCAAGGTCGAAGTATGCCCTACTTATTTAATCATTAAAGACTTATGAACTACCACGGAGTACTCACAAAAATGCAAACCGAATTTGGGGCACCTATTCAATATTATTTGGTTTTTAAGGATGATTTCCTGAATATCAATCAATTGCTTAATAAAAAAATATCCATTTCTTTTGAAGGATACCAGTGCTTAAACTGCGAAAAAGCAAAGAAAATATACCGTCAAGGATATTGTTACGATTGTTTTTTTGAAATCCCTCAAGCAGCAGATTGGATTATCAATCCAGAATTAAGTAAAGCACATCTAAATATTGAAGATCGTGATTTGGAATATGAAAAAGCAGTGCAACTAAAACCTCATATTGTTTATTTAGCGAATAGCAGTAGTGTAAAAGTAGGAGTGACTAGAAAAACACAAGTGCCCACACGTTGGATAGATCAAGGTGCTCATGAAGCCATTGAAATTGTAGAAGTTCCCAATCGATATTTGGCAGGAATTACCGAGGTCGCTTTAAAAAATCATGTAGGCGATAAAACAAATTGGAGAAGGATGTTGAAGAATGAAATTGAAGATGAAGATTTGGTGGAATGGCGTAATAAGTTAAAACAATATATTCCAGACGAGGCAAAAGAATATTTTATTGAAAATAATACCGAAACCCATATGGATTTTCCTGTATTACAATATCCTAAAAAACTTAAAAGTTTAAACATAGCAAAGCACCTTAACTATGAAGGAGTGCTTAAAGGCATTAAAGGGCAATACTTAATTTTTGAAGACGCCACCGTTTTTAATGTACGAAGTAATGAAGGGTTTGTGGTGAATATTACGGTTAGTTAATAAAAAATCGTAGACCTTGTAGTGTAGAAATCAATATTAAAGCAATACCAATAATTCTATATAATTTATATTTTTCACCACGTTGTTTTTGTGCAGATTTGCGACTTAACTTTCCGTAAAAATAGAGCGTAATAAACGTACCTATATAAACCCCGATAAAAAATAGTCCGATAAAACTAATTTGAATCCAAGCATTCATTTCAAAAAAATTGGCAAGCATTTTGGTGTACCATAAGGCAAAAAATGCTAGAACTACTTCTCCAACACCTGCACCTCTTGCAATGCGCAATCCTTTTGAGAGAGATTCTTTACTTGTAGTTGTAATTACTGCAATATTAGAAGCTCCCAATGGAATTACCCCAACTGCCGAAAGCAACATGCCTGTTAAAATATATGTCAATATCATTGGATATTAGTGGAGAAAAACTAAGAATCCTTACAGTTTGTGAAAAAACATATAGGAACATGGATAATACTGATTAGTACAGATACGTTTTTATAATTATTACGAAATTCTTTGTGGACTTTGTGGTAAAACTTTCTTAATTTCGTTTTCCAATTTAAATAAGAAACCCATTAAATCAGCCCATCAAATATATCTTTCCTTAGGAAGCAATTTAGGTAATAAATTTAAAAACCTTCAATTTGCGGTTACTGCTATTTTTGAACAATTGGGGTCAATCGTTAAAATTTCGCCTATTTATAAAACACCAGCAATGGGGTTTGAAGGTGATGATTTTTTAAATTGTGTGCTTTTGGTGGAAAGTAATTACAGTTCAGAGAAAACCCTTACTACAATACTTTCTATTGAAAGGGAATTAGGTAGAGTTAGAAATGAATCTAAAGGCTATGTTTCTCGACCCATCGATATTGATATTTTATTTTATAACGATGAAATAATTGAAAATAAAAACCTACTAGTCCCGCATCCTGAAATACAAAACAGGAAATTTGTATTACAACCTTTACTAGACATTTCTTCTGAATTTATTCATTCAAAACTCGAAAAGAGTATTGTTGAACTTTTATCTGAAACTAATGATAAAAGTGAACTGATAAAACAATCTAAATGGCTTCGGAATCCAATTCAGAATTTTGATATTTCAAAATTTAGATACATTGCTATTGAAGGGAACATAGGCGCAGGTAAAACAAGTTTAGCAACACAAATGGCATCAGATTTTAATGCAAAATTGGTATTGGAACGCTTTAAAGAAAATCCGTTTTTACCAAAATTTTACAAAGAACCTGACCGATTTGCATTTCCGTTAGAGATGTCTTTTTTAGCAGATCGCTATCAACAATTATTGGACGATTTAACCCAATACGATTTGTTTAAGGAAAATGTAATTGGAGATTATGACGGTTATAAGTCTTTGATTTTCGCAAAGATTACCCTTCAAGAAGAAGAATTTACGTTATATAAAAAGCTCTTTAATTTAATGCATAAAGAGCTTCCAAGTCCAGATAGGTATGTGTATTTATATCAAAATACAGAACGGTTGTTAGAAAACATTAAAAATAGGGGGCGAGATTTTGAACAGGAAATAGAAGCCGAATACCTTCAGAAAATAAATGAAGGATATATGGAGTTTATTAGAAATCAGCAGAGTGATAACATTAAAATTATCGACATTTCAGCATTGGACTTTGTAAACAACAGAGCAGATTATTTGCAGGTTTTAAGAGAAATTACAGGTTAGTTTTTTTTCTTTACCTATAGCCTACAGCCAATTTTCACAAACAAATCCCACACCACTACACCACAACTCACCGAAATATTAAGTGAATGTTTAGTGCCATATTGAGGGATTTCAATCACTGTGTCACTTGCAGAAACCACTTCTTGAGAAACACCTTTTACTTCGTTCCCAAAAACAATAGCATAAGTAGTGTCTTTTTCAGTATTAAAATTTTCAAGAGAAACAGATTTTTCCGCTTGTTCGATACTTGCGATATGAATGTTTTCAGATGTAAGTTTTTCAACTAAATCAATGGTGTTTTCAACATATTCCCAATCCACACTATCGGTTGCTCCTAAAGCAGTTTTATGGATATCTTTATGTGGAGGTGTAGCAGTAATTCCGCAGAGATATATTTTCTGAATTAGAAAAGCATCAGCAGTACGAAAAACAGAACCAATATTATTTAAACTTCTAATATTATCGAGTATGATAATAAGTGGTGTTTTTTCTGAAGCTTTAAAGCCTTCAGGAGTTATACGATCTAGCTCGTTGTTTTTTAATTTTCTGTTTTTCATGATTGCGAAAATACAATCTTCCATTTTTAAAATTGTTGATAAAAGCCAATAATTCAGCTAAAAAGGGTTTTAAAGAAAAGAAGTATTTTTTTACTTTAGCCTATTCAGATCTATTTTAAAAATGGCAAAAAAAGTTACTCCTTTAATGAAACAATACAATAGTATCAAGGCTAAATATCCCGATGCTTTATTGTTATTTAGAGTAGGGGATTTTTACGAAACTTTTGGAGAAGATGCTATCAAAGCTGCAGGTATTTTAAACATTACGTTAACTGCTAGAAATAATGGAGGTAATGGTGAAAAGATAGAACTAGCAGGCTTTCCTCATCATTCTTTAAATACCTATTTGCCAAAATTAGTGATGGCAGGTTGTCGAGTTGCCATTTGTGATCAACTTGAAGATCCAAAACTTACCAAAAAAATTGTAAAGCGAGGAGTGACCGAATTAATAACTCCAGGTGTAGCCTTAAACGATGATATTCTTCAGTCAAAATCTAATAATTTTTTAGCAGCAATTCATTTTGGTTCAACATTGAAAAAAGAAGAAATTGGAGTTTCCTTTCTCGATGTTTCTACGGGAGAGTTTTTAACCTCACAGGGATCGGCTGAATATATTGATAAGTTACTTCAGAATTTTAACCCTTCCGAAGTACTGTTCTCTAAACAAAAAAGAAAGCTTTTCTCTGAAACCTTTGGCGATAATTTTCATGTGTTTCATTTGGAAGATTGGGTTTTTCAGTCCGATTATGCTACAGATACTTTAAACAATCATTTTAAAACTACGTCGCTTAAAGGTTTTGGAATTGAAAATCTTTCTTCAGGAATAATTGCAGCTGGAGCAGCACTTCATTACCTAGAAGAAACACGTCATGACAAACTTCAGCACATTTCTAAAATTTCAAGAATTGCCGAAAACGAGTATGTGTGGATGGATCGATTTACGATGGGAAATTTGGAGTTGTATAATTCGGCTTCGCAAAATGCAGTAACCTTATTAGATGTTATCGACAAAACCATTTCTCCTATGGGAGGAAGGTTGTTGAAACGTTGGATTGCCCTTCCGTTAAAAAATAAAGACAAAATTGTAAGTCGCCATGAAGTGGTGAGTTATTTGTTGGGTAATTCTGTAGTGTTAGATAAAATTAAGCAACACATAAAACGTATTGGCGATATAGAACGATTAATTTCGAAAGTTGCCACAGGGAAGGTAAGTCCGAGAGAGGTGATTCAGCTTAAAAATTCATTGGAAGCAATTATTCCTATAAAAGCACAAGCTCAAGAGGCAAATAACGAATCCATAAAAATTATTGGTGAACAATTACAGGATTGTGACTTACTTCGTGAAAAAATTAAAGCGACTTTATACGAAGAGGCTCCTGTAAATATTCAAAAAGGGAATGCTATTGCAGAAGGAGTTTCAGAAGAGTTAGACGAACTCAGAAGTATTGCAAAAGGAGGGAAAGATTATTTAAATTCCATGTTGAAACGGGAGACCGAGCGTACTGGAATCTCCTCTTTAAAAATAGCGTCGAATAATGTGTTTGGGTATTATATTGAAGTTAGAAACACCCATAAAGATAAAGTTCCTGAAGAGTGGATTCGAAAACAAACGTTGGTAAATGCAGAACGTTATATTACTGAAGAACTTAAAGAATATGAAACCAAGATTCTTGGAGCCGAAGAAAAAATTGCCGTTTTAGAACAAGCCATTTTTGAAAAACTAATTGAGTGGATGCTTCAGTTTATTGGGCAGGTGCAACAAAATGCACGATTAATTGGTGAGTTGGATTGCTTGTGCTCATTTGCTAGCAATGCGATAGAATCAAACTACACACGTCCGTTTATTGATGATACATTCGAGATAGATATTAAGGAAGGAAGGCATCCTGTGATTGAAAAACAATTACCGCCAGACCAGCCTTTTATTGCAAACGATGTCTATTTGGACAGAGAAATGCAGCAAATCATCATGATTACAGGACCAAATATGAGTGGTAAATCTGCGATACTTAGGCAAACTGCTTTGATAGTTTTAATGGCTCAAATTGGAAGTTTTGTTCCTGCTAAAGAAGCTCGATTGGGAGTAGTAGATAAAATATTTACGAGAGTTGGTGCCAGCGACAATATCTCTATGGGTGAATCTACTTTTATGGTAGAAATGAATGAGGCAGCGAGTATTTTGAATAATATTTCAGATAGAAGTTTGGTGCTTTTGGACGAAATTGGACGTGGAACTAGTACGTACGATGGAATTTCAATCGCCTGGGCAATTAGCGAATATTTGCACGAACATCCAAGTAGAGCAAAGACCTTATTTGCGACACATTACCATGAGCTTAATGAAATGACTGAAACTTTGGAGCGGATTAAAAACTACAATGTTTCGGTAAAAGAATTAAAAGACAATGTGCTTTTTCTTCGGAAGTTAGTTCCGGGAGGTTCTCATCATAGCTTTGGAATTCACGTAGCAAAAATGGCAGGTATGCCCAAAGCAGTGTTAGACCGTGCTAATAAAATATTGAAACGTTTGGAAAAATCTCATTCTTCTGAAGAGCTTACTGAAGAAATGAAAGCCATTGCAAAAGATGAAATGCAACTTAGCTTTTTTCAACTAGACGATCCTCTTTTAGCAGAAATAAAAGAAGAAATTTTAGAAATAGATATTGACACGTTAACCCCTGTTGAGGCCTTAATGAAGTTAAATGAAATAAAACGAATGCTCTTACCGAAGACCAAGATTAAGTTTAAAAAATAGGCTACAGTATTAAAATTATATCGTAAATTTATAGAGAGATTTCTGAAAAACAGAACTTTAATATAAAAATATGATTCCGAAAGACCTAAAATCAATACTTGCAAATTTAATAACAGCCAAAGTTTTACCTAAGACTATGTCTACAAAAAAAGTGGTTCGTTATTTAAACAGTAAAGAGTTTCATAGAGCAAAATTATACGAACCTGAATTTAAAGAACTGTTAGGAAGGCGTAGAAGAGGGATTAGGAGATATGAATTTGATACCTTAAAAGTAATTGAGTTTGAATTAAAATCTCAGGGGACGATAGACTTTTCATAGATACGGTAATTATTTTTTAAATAAAACGGATACAACTTAGAAAATGAATGTTCATATCTTGATTTGCAATCTCTGATGTCTCCTTCAAACTTTAGTTCATTTTTAATTCCTAGATTATAGATGCCTTTGCCTTTCGCCATACGTTCTAATTTGTGAATTTCTTTTGGAGATAATTGATTATAAATAGGTTCTAAAATTTGGCATTGTTCTATTATTCCATTCTTAGTATCCCAACTTTTTGCTTCTTGTCCTTTTAATATCTTATTTGAAAAATAAACTTCTTTAAGTAAAGGAAAAACAAACTCTAATACCTTCTTTGAACCTTCGTTTCCAAACCAAACTACTTTTTTGTTTCTAATAATAAATATTCGGATAAAATAATTATCAAAATTGGAAAATTGCCCTGCGACTACCGCTGCTACCCCAGCTGTATTTATTTCATGTCCTAGTTTTTTTCGTTCCTCATCAAACCAAATATAAAAATCACGTTTTTGGCGGATGGTTTTATATTTCAGATTTCCGCTATTTATCGATAGATTGTATTTATTAGCTTGTTTCCAAGTTTTCGTATTTCTCTTTCTATCTTTTTTTAACCAGCAACCATTCTGAAGATCATTCTGGCCAGTTTTTTTTTTGTAGTCTTTTAAATTTTCCCATTCTTGGGAGAAAGCAATTTGAGTGTTTAAAAGGATGAAAATAGTTATTGTTAAGTTGAGTGATTTTCTCATTTGGGGTAACTGTCTAGTCCTAAAATACGGTTACGGGTTAAAATTGAATTATGCTGCATTATTATATACCATATTCGGTGTTTTAAAGTCTAAAGATAAGTGTAATCTTACTCCATTATACAATTTGATTGCATTTTTATACATATACTTGTTGTTTAGTGTATACATACTTCAGGACGGGTCAAAATCAATTAGTTTTATGTATTGTCAAACACATTATTTTTTTTTCATAAGTTTGTGGAAGAATTAAAATCTAAATATTATGAAAAAAACAACTTTACCCTTTATGATAATATTCACTTGCTTTGTTGCTAATGTATTTGGTCAGGCTAGAAGTGAATTAAATTTTGGTCTTATAGGTGCTAATTACGAAATTCCAGTACATAAAGACATTACAATTGCCCCTGGTGCATCGACTAATTTTGATCTTAATTGGTTAACATTACATGTTAAAGCAAATTACTATTTTGATAATTTATTTGGGTTAACAGACGAGTCTTGGGATGTTTATGGTGGTGCTGGTGCTGGTTATGCAATTTACAACGGAAATAATAATAAAAACAATGGTTTTGATTTAGCTCTTCATGTAGGGGGAAGGTGGTTTTGGAATGATAAATGGGGGGTTTATTTGGAACTTGGTGAAGGAAGTACTCAAGGTGCAATGGGAGGTCTTGGATTGACAGTTAAGTTATAAAAAAAAAACAGTAGTGTCTGATTAAAACTTTCACGTTTTCTTAAAAATCTATAGACAGTTAAAGTTGTGTTTTTCGTCTTTTTTTTTTCAGCGGACAACATAAAAAAAATATTTTAATAAAGTTTTAACTGAAGTCGACTTTAAAAGACTTTGAGAAATATTTATCTAAAGCTACTAACGAAGATGTTTATCACCGGATTTTGAATATTTATGTTTCTCCAGTTCATAATAAGGAGCAGCATGAGGAGTAATGGCAGTTACATTTAGAAAACAAAAAAGCCTTATCGTTATGATAAGGCTTTTGTACTGAAGACGGGACTTGAACCCGTACGGACATTACTGCCCACTGGATTTTAAGTCCAGCGTGTCTACCAATTCCACCACTTCAGCATTGGTATGTTTTATAACTTCGTCCGATCATTGAACGGAGTCGAAGTGAATTAGGTCGAAATAACGAATCGAGCGAAAAACGGGATTCGAACCCGCGACCTCCACCTTGGCAAGGTGGCGCTCTACCAACTGAGCTATTTTCGCAAATTATATGAACATAGCTTTGTTGTCAAAGCGGTTGCAAATTTAAAACTTTTATAACAACTGCAAAGTGTTTTTAGTCAAAAAAAAAAATAATTTTAAAAGAGAGGGGAGATTATAAACTGTCGCTAAACATTTTCTTAATTTCTTCTTTTGCATCCTCGTTTAATTCTTCATTTACTTTATCATAGTGACGATCTATTTTACTTATTAAATACGATAAATAAATAAAGAAAATAATTACAGGTGCTATAAAGGGTAGTGAATACCAAAAGTCAAATTCATCGATATATTGAATCTGGAAATTGATAACTCCATAGAGTTGGTACAGAAACATAATAAGAGGAACTAAAATCGCATATTTCCACCAATTCCTTGAAGTTAAAAACCAAATACTTGTTAGTAATATAAATGTAATTTTAGTAAAAAGTACATGTACAAAAGATTGGGCGCTTTTAAAATTGCCTGCATTAATAGTTCCAAAAATGGTTTCCCATTCTTTTGAATCTGTAGGGGCATATTTATATACGTAAAATAAAAAAGGGGTGGCAATCAATAATAATGATATAGCCACCCCTTTTTTAATACTTTTCTTTCTATCCATTTGGTGGTACTTCGTAATCTGCTTTGTCAATTTGTTGTTCATTACTTTCAATTGATTCTGGTGTACAACTTGCAGCTAATGCAATAATAGCGAAAATAAACATAAGTTTTTTCATATTTAATAAATTTTGGGGTTAAAAAAACAAATATATAAAAAAGTAAGAAAAAACTTACTAAATATATGTTAAAAAACGTATTACATCGAAAATAAAAGTATTATAACGAGAAAACATAAAAAAAAAAGAAGCAATAGTGATAATATGTTAAAATTTAAAACTAATTAGTCCGTTTTATATTATGATTAAAAAAAGCTATTCAAGTAACTGAGGAGTATTTGTAAACTATATCATGATACCTCTATCTACGTGTTAACACTTAGATGTTTTTTGCTAAACGATTTTGTTGAAATGTTAAAAAATAAATGAAAATGTTAATTATAGTAGCGAAACCTCCTATAAAATAGCATTTCGTCTATTTTTCACGCACTTTACTCATTTATATATTATAAAATAAATATTTCGCAAGTTTTTTCTTACTTTTTTATATATTTGTTTTTTTTTTATCCATTTGGTAAGAAAAAAACAAAGTTCTTGTTAAAATAATAATAAAACACTAATTATGAAAAAATCATTAATAATTAACGCAGCATATAATAAACTTACAGACTTACAAGAGTTAATTATAAAAGGTTTAGTTATTTGCATGACTTTATTTTTTACCAGTAACAGTTATGCTCAATTTGATACCATACACTATATTGCACCTACGCATATAGCGTTCAATCAACCTAGCGTTAATGGTACGGTACAGTTAGTTGTAAGCACCAATGATCCAGGGATTATTCCTGTAACCGTTACAAAAGGAGATGGCACCTTAATAGCCAATTTTACTGTAACAGCAGGGACTCCTGTAGTGACTGATTTAGGTCTTACAAATAATTCTAATACATCTGGAATTACATTCATTGGGCAAAGATTTTCAGCACTCAATAAAGGAATTATTGTTACTGCTGAACAGGGAGTTTCTGTAACCTTAAGGCAAATTACTGCTGGTTCTGATCGTTGGAGTTTAACCTCTAAAGGAAATGCAGGTTTGGGACAATCTTTTAGAACTGGACATAAGTACGATACTAGAGACCACGCAGCTTTAGGAACAAGTCATAATTTTTCCGTAATGGCAACGGAACCTGGATCAACCACAATAAATATTACAACACAAGACGCAGCTCCTTTTTTTAACGGTACAGGAGCGCAAACAATTATTTTAAATCAAGGGCAAACCTATACTTTTGGTGCTGATGCAACAGGTATTGGTCAAAATGAAAATTTAAACGGTACTTTAGTTACGTCAGATAAAGACATTGTATTAACAACAGGTTCATATATAACATGGCATGCTTCATTGGCTGGGGATAGTGGTTATGACCAAACACTTCCAACAAATTTTATAGGTTCAGATTATATTTCGTTATACGGTAAAACAAATGCAGGAGTTTCTTATGGTGAAAATGTGAATGTAGTGGCACATAATAATAATACAGAAGTGTGGCAAGATGGAGCTTCTCAAGGAGTAATTAATGCAGGAGATAATATGCGTTTGTTTTTCCCTATTACTACTTCAGGTGCTCCTATGCTAATAACATTAAGGGAAATTGGCACATCTACTAATGGTGTGGATGGTGTAAATATTAATGCTTATATCTATCAAGAATCAGGAGGTGGTGATGCGGAAACAGGCTTGTCAATTATTCCAACATTAGAATGTACAGGCACCTTACATTCTGAATTCCTTTCGTTTGGAACAAATGCTAATATAAACATAATAGCTCAATCTGGAGCTGTGGTAGAAATAAATGGAATAATAGTAACACCATTAGTCACTGGGCTAGTTGCGGCAGGTTTAATTTGGGATACTTATACTGAGGTTGCTCCAGCCATTGGTGTAAATGCTGTAGTTACTTCTACAAAATTAAGTCATATTGGTATGATGTATGCCAATGGAGGAACGGGTGCGTATGCTTTTTATACGAATTTCACAAAATCACCTCAAGTTAGTTTGTCGCCACTAGGAGCGCTATGTGCTTCAGATGGTGTTGTATTGGAATCTATTGGTCTCTATAGTACGTATCAATGGAATCATGAAGGTGTGCCTATTCCAGGGGCTACCAGCCAAACATATACGGCATTTTTACCAGGTTATTATACAGTAACGGGAGTTTCTGCTATTTGTGGTACAGCAACCTCACCACCATTTTTTGTTGCGGCATGTGCAACAACAATCGGTAGTGCAAAGTCTATATCTAGTTATGTAGAGTCATCACCCTATGTGTACGATGTAACGTATGAAGTTGTGTTAGAAAATTTTGGACCAGCTCCTGCGTATAATTTGCAAGCAAGAGACTCTCTTGTTGTACCTGCATGTGCGGTGGTTTCAGTGCTTAGTCTTCCTGTAATTGCAAGTGGAGGTGCTGTATTGACTCCGGCGTCGGGACCTTTTCCAGCAGGCACAACAAATGCAGCGTATAATCCAGGTGTTGATGATAATTTATTAACGGGTTACGATTCTTTATTGTCAGGGCAATCAGATACGATAACATATACATTACGATACGATTTATCTGCAGCAAATTGTACAGGCTCTTTTATTAATGGTATTACGTATTCTGCTTCAAATGTAGCGCCAAATATAGATGAAATAAGTATTTATGCGACTGATTGTTCTGCTTTAGGAACAGATCCAGATCCCAATGGAGATGGAATTCCTGATGAATGTGAGGAAACAGTTATATGTTTACCGCCCTTAAGTGCCGGAATAGATGGTGCGATAGAAATTTGTACAGGAACAGTATTTACTGAAACTGATTTATTTTCTGCATTAGGAGGTTCTCCAGTTTTTGGAGGTGTATGGTCTCCTGCACCAGCAGGAGAAGGAGTATATACCTATACGGTAAATTCCCCAGGACCTTGTGTGATAACTGCAGCGGTAACGGTATCGTTTTTCGGAATAGATGCAGATGGTGATGGTATTGACGATGTGTGTGATCTTGATGATGATAATGATGGTATTTTAGATATTGATGAATCTCTTTCTATAGCAAGTTTTGTTATTGGCACTGTAATGTTAGTTGAAGATGGTGTTGGTGGTGGACAATTCACAATTCCTATTGAAGATGGCGCTTCCAATGTTTTAGGAACACTTACTTTAGATTATTTTGGTATTACTGGAGATGGTGCCGGTGAAGGAGGTACAGGCAGTACTGCGTATACACCAACAATAGAAGTAGGAGCATCTGGAGGAGAAATTGCTGTTAATTTAGTTTATGCCATTCCAAACATAAATAACCATAATTATGGGTATTCTATAATTTCTAGTGATATTTATTTTCCAGATGTAGAACATAGAGTTCAAGGAGATGATATTGGTGGGGCTTTTCCAGGAAGAGTAGAAGAAGGGGTATTTACTTTTCAACATAGTTTAAATACAGACCCAACTGTGGCTTTGAATACGTTTCCTACTACACATACATTTGTTTCTGGAGGAGCGCAACTTGCTAGTGGTAACCCTATTGCCAATAACACTCAGGTTTTACGACAAGGTATTAATGCTCTTGGAGCAACTGCTCTTTTGAACATTCAATTAGCTATGGAGGTTGGAAAGCCTTATGGTGTTAAAGTGATTCACGCCAACTCAGAAGGAGAAGGATTAGAAACTACAGGGTTTGTGCTACGAACCCCTCTTTTTATATTACTTGATACAGATAGTGATGGCATACCAAATCATTTAGACTTAGATAGTGATAATGACGGTTGTTCTGATGCTAATGAAGCTTATGTAGATGCCAATGCCGATGGTGGTGATGGTGGTGAATATGGTTTAGGAACACCTCCAGCTACAAACCCAGATGGTACTGTTATTGCTGCTCCTTATGGTACAGGCATTACTACTGGAACTGCAGTTACTGACCCTGCAGATACAACGGCTTGTAATGCTGATATTGTAACTACTAAGATTGTAGATAATAATATACCAAACGAAGGTGATACAATTGTATATACTATAACGGTTACTAATAATGGTTTAGCAGATGCAACAGGTGTTACATTAATAGATATTTTACCTACAGGAGTAACCTTTGTTAATTCAGTGCAAGTAGGTGGAACAATAAACACGTATGCAAATGTTACTGGATTATGGGATATAGGTGATTTAGCAGTATTAGGAGTTGCAACATTAGATATAACTGCTACTATAGATGTTGGTACTGTTGGATCTACAATTACAAATACTACGACTGCTGCTTCTGGAAATGAAACAGATACAATAACTGTTGGTGATGATTTAACTGAAGATATTGATGTTGTTGCTACATGTACTGAAATAATTAATGGAACTTTTGATATTTGCGCTTTATTGCTTACAGATCCTTCAAATCCATTAGGATTATTAGATTGTGATGGCGATGGAGAAGATAATGCAACAGAATGTGCAAATGGTACTGATCCTTCTGATCCTTGTAGCGTTACTAATGGTACGGCTCAAGTTGATCCAGGTTTGCCAGCTGACGACCCTCTGCAAATTGCATTTGAAATTTGGGCTGCTGAAGATTGTGATGGTGATGGGGTGAGCAATGGACAAGAAATAATAGACGGTACGGATCCATTAGATCCTTGTGATTTAATAGTTGCGAATCAAGATACAACTCCGAGTACTACTTGGGACGATATGGACTGTGATGGTGATGGCGTATCCAATGGCCAAGAGGTTATTGATGGTACGGATCCAACAGATCCTTGTGATTTTGTATTAGCGAATCAAGATGGTACACCGAGTACGACTTGGAATGATATGGATTGTGATGGCGATGGTGTATCCAATGGCCAAGAGGTTATTGATGGAACAGATCCAACCGATCCTTGTGATTTCCAACAAAGCAGTCAAAGTGTACCAACGACTCCAGCATGGGAGGCTTTAGATTGTGATGGTGATGGGGTGAGCAATGGACAAGAAATACTAGACGGTACGGATCCATTAGATCCTTGTGATTTAATAGTTGCGAATCAAGATGGTACACCGAGTACAGATTGGGATGCTATGGATTGTGATGGCGATGGCGTAACCAATGGTGATGAAATATTAGAAGGCACAGATCCAACTAATCCATGTAGTTTTGGTGTAGTAAATATGGGAACTCCTAGTTCAGCTTGGAACCTTATGGATTGTGACGGCGATGGGGTGAGCAATGGACAAGAAATAATAGACGGTACCGACCCATTAGATCCCTGTGATTATGATTCTGCAAATCAGACCTTACCACCGAGTACAGATTGGGATGCTATGGATTGTGATGGTGATGGTGTATCCAATGGCCAAGAGGTTATTGATGGTACAGATCCAACCGACCCTTGTGATTTTGTATTAGCGAATCAAGATGGTACCCCGAGTACAGATTGGGAAGCATTAGATTGTGATGGTGATGGCGTAAGTAACGGACAAGAAGTTATTGATGGTACAGATCCATTAGATGGATGTGATTTAATAGTAGCCAATCAAGATGGTGCCCCGAGTACAGATTGGGATGCTATGGATTGTGATGGCGATGGTGTAACTAACGGTGATGAGGTTATTGATGGCACAGATCCAACCGATCCTTGTGATTTCCAACAAAGCAGTCAGACATTACCAAC
>JAUVAS010000105.1 GCA_030591585.1 Flavobacterium sp.
GAACGATTCCTTTTTTGAAGGGATGAAAGAACTCATACCTCTTGCTAAATCTCATAATGGCTGGTTTACCCAAGAGAATATTCATTTTGCTTTTAAAAGTTGGGGGGAAGCGCTTAGCCAAGAAAATTTAAATCAGTGGGTTTCAAAGTATAACTTTAATGATTCAGAACCCAAAACAGTAGCTATTATAATGGCTGGAAATATACCTTTGGTAGGGTTTCATGATTTTTTGTCGGTGCTGATTTCTGGAAACAACGTGTTGGTGAAATTATCATCTAACGACAAGCAACTACTTCCCTATTTGGCAAACTATTTAATTGCAGTGGAATCAAAGTTTAAAGAGTGTATTTCTTTTACCGAAGAAAAACTAACCAACTTCGATGCAGTTATAGCTACAGGAAGTAATAATACAGCTCGGTATTTTGAGTATTACTTCGGAAAATATCCTAATATTATTAGAAAAAACAGAAACTCAGTTGCAGTGTTAACTGGTGATGAAACCAAAGAACAGCTTGAAAATCTTGCTAATGATATTTTTAGATATTTTGGAATGGGTTGCCGTAATGTCTCTAAATTATATGTTCCGAAAGATTATGATTTTAACAACTTTTTTAAAGCGATGTTTAGTTGGAAACAGGTCATTAATGATCATAAGTATATAAACAACTACGACTATAACAAAGCAGTATATTTGATGAGTACAGAAATCTCTAGAGGAAAGCTACTAGACAATGATTTTCTGTTACTAAAAGAGGATGCTGGATTCTCCTCTCCTATTGCTGTTTTATTTAATGAAACTTATGAGGATTTAGAATCTCTAAAAAATCATTTAGAAGCCGAAGAAGAAAACATACAATGCATTGTTTCTAAGGCTGGTATCAACAGTGAAATTAATTTTGGAGAAACTCAAGATCCACAATTATGGGATTATGCAGATAATATAGATACATTGGATTTTTTGTTGAAATTGTCTTCATAAATTAACGCCAAATTAATCTTTTTTTGGTATTAGATTTTACATCTTTGTACTAGCAAAAATTCATACAAATGAAAAAACACAATTTTAGCGCTGGCCCTTGTATCTTACCGAAGTCAGTGATGCAAAAAGCATCTAAAGCAGTTATTAATTTCAACAACCTCAACCTATCATTAATCGAAATCTCTCATAGAAGTAAAGATTTTGTTGATGTAATGGAAAATGCTCGAAGTTTATCACTTGAGCTTTTAGGACTTCAAAATAAAGGCTACAAAGCTTTATTTTTGCAAGGTGGAGCAAGTCTTGAATTCTTAATGGTTGCTTACAATTTATTAGAGAAAAAAGCTGCCTATTTAAATACAGGGACTTGGGCTAATAAAGCTATTAAAGAGGCTAAAATGTTTGGAGATATAGTTGAAGTAGCATCGTCTAAAGACAACAACTTCAATTATATACCAAAAAACTACACTATACCTAGTGATATAGATTATTTTCACATTACCAGTAATAATACCATATTTGGAACACAAGTAAATCACTTCCCAAAAACAGACATTGTTAATGTTTGTGATATGAGTAGTGATATCTTTTCTAGACAAATGGATTTCTCACAATTCGATTTAATTTATGCGGGAGCACAAAAAAATATGGGCCCTGCAGGAACCACATTGGTTATAGTTAAGGAAGAAATATTAGGAAAGGTTTCTAGAAACATCCCTTCTATGTTAGATTATCAAGTTCATATTAACAAGGACAGTATGTTCAATACGCCTGCGGTTTTTCCGGTATATGTTTCAATGTTAACATTAGAGTGGCTAAAAGACTTGGGAGGGATTTCTGCTATTGAAGAAATTAATAATCAAAAAGCTGAATTGCTTTATTCAGAAATAGATAGAAATCCATTATTCAAAGGATTTGTTGCTGAGAAAGGTGATCGCTCAAAAATGAATGCAACCTTCAATCTAACAAACGATGAGTTAAAAGAGCAATTTGACACACTTTGGAATGAAGCTGGAATCAATGGTCTTAAAGGACACAGGAGTGTCGGTGGCTACAGAGCCTCTATGTATAATGCACTGCCTTTAGAAAGCGTTCAGGTGTTGGTGGATGTAATGAAAGAATTAGAACGAAGAGGATAAAAAGAAGTAAAATTAAGTTTAATTAATAAGATCCCTGCCTTCGCAGGGAATACATATGAAAGTACTAGCAAACGACGGAGTATCACAAACAGGAATAGATTCATTAGAAGCAGCTGGATTCGAGGTAATAACCAATACCATTGCACAAGATGAATTGATAAGTTATATCAATGATAATTCAATAGATGTTATTCTGGTAAGAAGTGCTACCAAAGTAAGAAAAGATATTATAGACTCCTGCCCTAGTCTTAAAATTATAGGTCGCGGTGGCGTTGGAATGGACAATATTGATGTTGAGTATGCTAGAGGAAAAGGACTTCAAGTAATTAATACGCCTGCAGCTTCTTCGGCTTCTGTAGCAGAATTAGTATTTGCACATTTATTTGGAGGTGTTCGTTTCTTGTACGATTCTAATAGAAACATGCCCTTAGATGGAGACAGCAGGTTTAAAGACTTAAAAAAGAATTATGCTGGCGGAAGAGAATTACGAGGAAAAACTTTAGGTATTATAGGTATTGGACGCATTGGTCAAGAAGTTGCTAAAATAGCTTTAGGTTGTGGTATGAAAGTGATTGTAAGCGATAAGTTTATTGAAAATGTAACGGTAAAAGTAGAATTTTTCGATGGGCAATTCATCAATATGGATCTTACATCCATTCCTTTTGAAGAAGTTTTAAAACAAAGCGATTTTATAAGCTTACACGTACCTGCTCAAAAAAACTATGTAATTGGAAGAAAGGAATTTAAATTAATGAAAGATGGAGCAGCAATAGTAAATGCAGCTCGTGGAGGTGTAATAAATGAAGTAGCCTTAATTGAAGTCATTGAAAGTGGTAAACTCTCTTTTGCTGCCATTGATACTTTTGAAAACGAGCCAACACCAGCTGTTAAGGTTTTAATGAATGGTAAACTTTCACTAACACCACATATTGGTGCTGCTACCAAAGAAGCACAAGACAGAATTGGAACAGAATTGGCAGCGCAAATTAAAAGTATTTTATTAAATTAATTGTTAGTATAACTCCATGTGTTAAAGGAGGTTAAAACCTAATTTAACAGTCTAGTTTTTAGTAACTTTGAATAAAAACATGAAAACTTTATTTTCAATTTTATTTATTTCATTAGTACTATTTAGTTGTAATTGTGGGAAAACAACTATTGAAGGTGCTACAGATACCGCCTCTAAAATTGTAAAAAATGATACAATACGAATAGCTAATGATGAATTAGAGTATGAAATTATTATCATAGAAATTGGTTTTGATTCTTGGTTATTAGCTCAGCCTCCAATGGGACATTATGGATTGAATTACCTTGAAAATAGAAATAGACTTTATGTTTTAGAATATAATAATCGAGTTTATAGAGACAGAATGCGGAAATTATATGAGGCCGAAATCAATTACGATTCCAATGTTCATTATGGGTTAGAAGTAAATTACTTGCTATATAATTACTTTGAATATTTTCAATATAAATACAAGCAGAAATTATAATGGAGAAATTGAAACAGCGTTGGGGAATAACCTCTAATTGGCAAATCGTCATCATCTTTATAGTTTTTTCAGTTACTGGTTCTGCTAGTTTATTTGTTGGAAAACCTATCATTAAACTTCTTGGAATCAATAAAGAAAATCTTACCCCAATACTTTATTGGATATTATACGTTTTTGTTGGCTTTATATTTTATCAAATACTACTTGTTATAATTGGATGGTTCTTTGGACAATTTGCTTTTTTTTGGAATATGGAAAAGAAAATGCTCAAAAGAATCGGCTTAGGTTTTTTTCTAAAAAATGATGATTAAAAAGAGTAACATAAGGACTATTAGTATAAGTATACTGCTTAATATAATTATACTATTTCCTTTATTTACACAGTTTTTTCATGCATTAGACGATCATAAACATACAGTTTGTACCGAAAACAGCACACATTTACATGAAGCTAAAACTAATTGTAACATTTGTGATTTCAATTATACTCCCTTTATTTACAAACCATTATCTGAGGTTGTAACTAAAACTTCAATTGAGTTTAAAACTACATTCATAAATTCATACAATTACTCATACACCTTTAATTATAATCTTTCAAAACCCCTTAGAGGCCCTCCAACATATTCTTGATTATTAGCTAGACTTTTTATTAAATTTAAATCAAGAATAAATGAAATTATTATATCAAATTATAATTGCACTTTTTATCTATTCAAGTGCCATCTCACAAAATGTAGTATCAGGATCCATTTATAATGAAAAAAATGAATCCATATCAGTAACCATATATCTGCCAAAATTAGAAAAAGGAACCATTACAGATCTCGATGGCAACTATGAAATTCGAAACATTCCCAACGGAACTTTTAATATTGTGTATTCTTCTTTGGGATATGAAACAATCTCAAAAAAAATCACTTTTTTAGACGATCAAATCATTATACAGGATCTTATTATGGTTCAAAGCGCTATTGAAATGGACGAGGTTATTATCTCTACTCCTTTTCATAAACTCCAAGGAGAAAATGTAATGAAAGTAGAGCGTTTGTCTTCTCAAGATATTTCTAAAAGTGGAGCCATCACACTAGCTGAAAGCATTACGGAATTACCAGGAGTTTCCTCTATAACCACTGGAA
>JAUVAS010000045.1 GCA_030591585.1 Flavobacterium sp.
CAAAATAAGCTCTTTTAAAAGACCAGAAAAAAGAGTGATTATTAACTAAATACAAAAGAAAAGCCTCTTAAAACGAGGCTTTTTCTTTAATTATTTTGATTTATTTGAGCTTGTGCAACGATTACCGTTGTTCTACGCAGTTTTTATTTGTTCAGTTAACTTTTCCACCCATTCTTTTTGTTTATAATAATTTGGTGGTAAAGGATGATAATATGCGTATTCCATTCCAGTTTTTTTTATTCCAAAAGAATTTTCGTTTCCTATTCTGTTAATTGCGTTTTTGGCTAATTCAGTTAGCGAATTATCAACTCCCCAAGCAAATATAGTTTTCACACCTTTTATAAAATATTTTTCAAAATCATTTTTCCTGCGTTTATCAAAAATTGAGTGAGCAATATTTTCTTTGTCAAATACAGGAATCATTTGGTAAAATTTTCCGCTGCTTGTTTCTCTAGCATCAGACAGATTTAGAATTCGAGAGTATTCAAATCCGCAATTCAGCATCACTTCCATTATTTTACTTTGGGTAGTGTCAGGTATTGCTTCCGATTCCACATTGCTATTGTCAATTCCGTTTATTGGTCGAGACTTTCCAGGGTTCATCATAACAACCATTAAGTCAGGAATTTTCAATTTGGATTCATTTTTTTTAATATTCAGAACTTTTCTAAATTTATATCCATTTGATTCATAAAAAAGTCCAGTAATCTTGAAGTTTTCTTTCATTTTGTTGATTTGGTCAAATTGCGTAGAACATGTGTATATCCACAATTGTTGATATATCGTTTATGTCTGTAAGGTATTATTATTTAATAAATAATCCAACGGACTCGTAATTTTTTTATTATTTATCTCAATGGTTCTAGTATAAATCTCCGTAGTCTTAGGTGAGTTATGACCTAACATCGTCTGTATATGGCGCAAATTAACCTTATGCTCTATACAATGCGTGGCAAACGAATGTCGCAACGTATGCACCGTAGACCAAGGATTCGAGTTGGTTACATCTACAGCCTTCCTAAATATAGATCGCACACTACCAACACTATATTTTCCACCTGTCTGTCCTTCAAACAACCAATAAGAAGGTCTGTGCGCTTTATAATAGGTTCTTAACAACACAACTAAATGTGGAGACAAAATGGTTTTCCTATCCTTTTTACCTTTACTATCCTTAACAAAAATAAAACCCTCGTCAGAGTGTATGTCAACTATCCGTAAATTTACCAATTCAGAAATTCGTAAACCCGCACTATAAATAGTCCACAATATAGCTTTATGTTTAATATTTTTAGGACTTTCAATAATCTTAAGCACTTCTTTTTCACTTAAAACATTAGGAATACTAAGCGCTCTTTTAGGCCTTTTAATATCGTAATACTCCCTAGGCATCCCCAATACATGCTCGTAATAAGCCTTAACAGCATTAATTAACTGGTTCTGGTAACTCTCGCTAATCTTGCTTTTAACAACCAATTCGTATACAAAACCTTCAATTTCCTCTTTCGAAATCTGCCGTAAATCACGTTCCATAAATTTAGACAGAAAAAGACTAAACTTATTCTTGTACATACGTACAGTAGCAGCACTAAACCGCTTTATAATAAGTGTTTTTTCTAGTGCAAGTAAAGCAGAAACCGAAACCTCATTTAATTTATTTACCGTTATTTTCTTCGGAAGTATAAGAGGCTTCGATACATAATTATTGTTTAAAATAAACTTTACCAATTCTAAGTTTTCCGAAGTATTAACCACAGACCACAACTTTTGTGTAGGATGCCAAAAACTAGAATTAATCTTTTTAAACAACGCCCGTTCCTCTGTTAATGAAAAAGGTATATAAACCTTAATCCTTCTAGAGTTAGGCAAACAATCGTAAATAATAGGTATCATAATACAGCGTAATAGAGTATAAACCTCATCATTTATTAGATAATAAACTAATAATTTAGATAATAGCCGTATATTAACCGTTAGAAACTAATAGAAGGTAAAGCCAGTGATTAAAAAGAACCCTAGTAAAAATAAATGTAAAATTTGCTCTAAATTAATTGCTGGTAGAAAAGATAAACTATTCTGTTCTATCAAATGTAAAAACTACTACCACGTAAACTTAAGAAGAGTAACCAAAGAGGTTTCTATTAAAATAGATAGAATACTACATCGTAATAGAGCTATATTATTAGAAATTATGGGGAAAAATGCAGTTCAGAAAAAAGTAACCCGAATTACCCTCGAACAAAAAAAATTTAGATTTAATTACCTTACCCATTCCTATGTAAACTCTAAAGGAAAAACATTTCATTGGATATACGACTTTGCTTGGATGTCATTTTCAGACGACGAAATACTAATCGTTCGTAAAAGAGAAAATACCTAGAGACATTCATAATAATAGCTTTTAAAAAAGACAAAATTCAAAAAAAATATTACAATAACTTAAACTGCTGTTTGTATAACAATTAATATCAAATCTTTATTCTTTCAACGAAGCAGCAGGCCTTGTAAAAAAATAAGCCTTTAGCCTTTTACCACTAATGATTAACAAATAATATTGTATAATTATATCAAAATTTAACCTTTAACTTGTATAGCTTTTAGGACGGGTCTATAAAATAATGACTACATAGATACTGTATAGATACTGTATGGATACTGTATGGATAGTGTATGGATACTCCGTGTTAAAGGCGTGTGAATTCGTGTTGGAATAAAACCTGTTTTTTTAACTCGATTATTTGTTAGCGGCTATTTTTAATTTTTCTTTTATAAACAAATCAATATATTGAGCAATCTCTTTTCCCTTATCTTCTTGTAAAAAATGCCCTGCATTTTTGATTAGTATCTTTTTTTGTTCCTTGATAGAAGGCATTAGCTCATAAAAAAAAAATCTAAGCCACTCATTATGCTATCTTTATCCGAGAATAAAATAAAAACAGGTTTATCCCATTCAGAAAACACCTTTGTTACTCCTTATAAATCAAAATACGATCTAAGCCCCTAGAAGTTTTTAGTCCCCTATACATCCCTTCGGTATTAAAAGGCATCGAGATATTTCCTTGAGCATCTACCACTATTAGACCACCATCGCCTCCTATTTCTAAAATACGCTTGTTAATTACTTCATTAGAAGCTTCTTCTAAAGACAGCCCTTTATATTCCATCAAACAAGAAACATCATACGCCACTACACCTCTTATAAAAAACTCACCACTTCCCGTACAACTAACTGCACAAGTTTTATTATTGGCATAATTCCCTGCTCCAATCATGGGGCTGTCTCCTACTCGCCCCCATTTTTTATTGGTCATTCCGCCTGTAGAGGTTGCCGCAGCAATATTTCCGTTTTTATCACAAGCCACTGCTCCTACGGTCCCAAACTTAGAACCCTTTTTCACGCTATGATCTAACTGAAAGTTATCGGTATCCTTTATGGCTAACCATTGTTGATGACGTAATTCATCGTAAAAATAATCTGACTTTTCAAGCTCATACCCAGTTGCTTTAGCAAACTGCATCGCACCTTCGCCTGCTAAAAAAACATGCTCGCTCTTTTCCATGACATCACGTGCTAGAGATATCGGATTTTTAATTCCTGTAATTAAAGACACTGCTCCGGCTTCTAATGTTTTACCATCCATAATAGACGCATCCATTTCGTGGGTTTCGTTGGCAGTAAATACAGCTCCTTTTCCTGCGTTGAATAAATGAGAATCTTCCAAGGCTTTTACAGCTTTCTCTACCGCATCTACAGCCGTTCCTCCTTCTTCCAATAGCGCATAGCCTCTATCTAATGCTTTTTGTAACGCTTGTTTATAAGCGATTTCCTTTTCAGGGGTCATCATTCCTTTTACAAGGGTTCCTGCACCGCCGTGAATGGCTATTGAAAATGTGTTCATTTTATTAATGTTAAATAGTTTTCAAAAATACACTTAGATTTTTATTGAATATCTTTTTACTGTTTTTATTTTTGAAGGAATTACGAAGTTTTTAATTTGTCCGTTCGAGCGCAGTCGAGAACTCATTATTAAATAGTAACTTCAAAAAAACCTCTCGACTGCGCTCGAGAAGACATTAAATAAATATATTTAAATTATGTCAGACAAAAAACGGCTATTTCTTGTAGATGCCTACGCATTAATATTTCGGGGCTATTATGCCTTTATTAAAAACCCACGAATTAACTCTAAAGGGCTAGACACCTCAGCCATTATGGGTTTTATGAACTCCCTTTTAGATGTTATAAAACGAGAACGCCCAGACCATCTCGCTGTCTGTTTTGATAAAGGCGGAAGTGTGGCTAGAAAAGAAGCTTTCCCAGAATATAAAGCCAATCGGGATGCCACTCCAGATGCAATTAAAATTGCGGTTCCTTATATAGAAAGCATCTTAAAAGCAATGCACATTCCCATTATGGTTAAAGAAGGGTTTGAAGCAGACGATGTAATAGGAACGCTTTCTAAACAAGCTGAAAAACAAAATTACAAGGTCTTTATGGTAACACCAGACAAGGATTTTGCTCAGTTGGTTTCTGAAAACATTTTTATGTACCGTCCTATGTTTGGCGGTGGTTATGAAACTTGGGGAATCCCAGAAATACAAAAGAAATTTGAAGTAGAAGACCCTTTACAAGTAATCGATTACCTCGGAATGATGGGCGATGCTAGTGATAATATTCCAGGACTACCAGGAGTGGGAGATAAAACCGCAAAAAAGTTTATTGCCGCCTACGGAAGTATGGAAGGCTTGCTTGCCAATACCCACGAGCTTAAAGGAAAAATGAAAGAAAAGGTAGAGGGTGCCAAAGAGTTAGGCATCTTGTCTAAGCAATTAGCAACCATTATGTTGGATGTCCCAGTAGAATTCCACGAAGAAGATTTTGAGATGTCTCAACCTAATATGAAAGCGGTTACCGAAATTTTTCAGGAACTAGAGTTCAGACGAATGATTGTTAATTTCACCAATACTTTTTCTTCTGAAACAAACTCAGGCACCTCAAAAGATAAATCAAAGAAAATCCCCCTTCAAAGGGGGGCAAAGGGGGATGTTTCAAAAGACACTTCGGCTCCGCTCAGTGTCCAAAGTAAATCTGCTGGTCAAGGTCAATTTTCCCTCTTTGGGGGCGATGGAGAACCTTCAGACAATACCGTACTCAGTTCTCGAAAAACCATTAAAAACACCGAACATTTCTACCAATCTGTGCAACCGGGAATGGGAACTAAGTTATTTCTTCAGAATTTAATGAAGCAAACTTCGGTCTGTTTTGATACCGAAACTACGGGATTAAATCCCATTACTGCTAAGTTAGTGGGAATCGCATTTTCTTGGGAAGTAGGCAAAGGTTTCTATTTGCCATTCCCAGAAAACCAAGAAGAAGCGCAAGAGCTCATCGAAATGCTTCTCCCATTTTTTGAAGCGGAGAACATACAGAAGATTGGTCAGAATTTAAAATATGACATCAAGGTATTGGCGAAATACAATGTTTCGGTAAAAGGAAAACTGTTCGATACCATGCTAGCACATTACCTCATCAATCCAGATATGCGCCATAATATGGATATCCTTGCAGAAACATACCTCAACTACACACCGGTTTCTATCACAGAGCTCATTGGTAAAAAAGGAAAGAATCAACTATCAATGCGAGAGGTTCCGCTAGACAAAATTACCGAATATGCAGTAGAAGATGCAGATATTACACTTCAGTTAAAAGAGCATTTCGAAAAAGAACTGGGCGATGCTAACATCCAAAAATTATTCAATGAGATTGAACTCCCCTTACTAAAAGTGTTGGCTGCAATGGAATTAGAAGGAATTAATCTAGATGTTGATTTCTTAAAAGGCTTAACTTCAGATTTAGAAAAAGACATTAACAGCCTAGTTTCAAAAATATATGAAGAAGCAGGAGAAGAATTTAATATTGCTTCCCCAAAACAATTGGGAGTGATTCTTTTTGAGAAAATGAAGTTGGTAGACAAACCTAAAAAGACAAAAACGGGGCAATATTCTACTGCAGAAGAGGTGCTTTCTTATTTATCAAAAGACCATAAAATTATTAGCGATGTATTGGAGTATCGTGGATTAGCAAAACTAAAAAGCACCTATGTAGATGCTTTACCAGAACAAGTTGAATCTAGCACTGGCAGAGTCCATACAGAATATATGCAAGCAGTTGCTGCAACAGGAAGACTGAGCAGTAACAACCCTAATTTGCAAAATATTCCAATTCGTACAGAGCGAGGGCGTCAAGTTAGAAAGGCTTTTATTCCTAGAAATGAAGACTATATTTTACTGGCGGCAGATTATTCTCAAATAGAGTTACGCATTATTGCAGCACTAAGCGAAGAATCAACTATGATCGAAGCTTTTAAAAACGGCGAAGATATTCATGCATCAACAGCGGCAAGGGTTTTTGACGTTCCCTTAAATGAAGTAACCAAAGAACAACGTAGCAATGCAAAGACGGTCAACTTCGGAATTATTTATGGGGTCTCCGCTTTCGGTCTCAGTAATCAAACAGATTTATCTAGAAAAGAAGCTAAAGAGCTAATTGAAACCTATTACAAAACCTACCCAAAGCTTAGAAACTTTATGAGCCAACAAGTAAATTTTGCACGGGAACATGGCTATGTACAAACCGTATTAGGACGACGACGTTATTTAAACGCCATCAATGCGTCTAATGCTATTGTAAGGGGAGCAGCAGAACGAAATGCGGTAAACGCACCTATACAAGGATCTGCTGCAGATATTATTAAAATAGCAATGATTAACATTTACAATAAGCTGGAAGAAGGTAATTATAAAAGCAAGATGTTGTTACAGGTACATGATGAGTTGGTGTTTGATATTTACAAACCCGAATTAAACGAGTTAAAACCATTGATTAAATCTGAAATGGAAAACGCTTTTAAACTTTCGGTTTCCTTAGATGTTGATTTAGGATTGGGAGACAATTGGTTAGAAGCTCATTAAAATTCTCACTAAAGTAGGAAGCTCATTCTAATACATTTAATCGTTTAGTAAAAAAACAAATTAACAAGGGCCGTATATAACTTGTGACAACAGTCACACGAATTATAAAAATTTATAGTTACTTTGTGTCCTTGTAGTTAGAATTTTCGTCTAATGAGTAATTGAAATCGCTAAACCTATTAACTTGACATCTTTAAAACCACTTTTGTATTTCTCTCTATTTCAGCATCCACTTACTGAGGAAGAAATTCATGCCTTTTCTGAAGTGGCTTCCAAAGAACAAATTAAAAAAGAATTAGACGAATTGGTAAAAGATAAAGTCCTTTTTAAAATTAATGATTTCTATCTTTTTGAAGATGACAAATCACAAGTAAACAGAAGGCTTTCCGGAAACCAAATGGCAAAAGACATTCAGGAGAAAGCAAATAATGTTTCAAAGCTTATTTCCAAATTTCCGTATGTGGAAGGTGTTGGGATTTCAGGATCACTCTCAAAAGGCTATTATGATGAAGAAGGTGATATTGATTTTTTTATCATCACTTCTCCCAAACGATTATGGATTGCAAGAACATTTCTGATACTATATAAAAAAGTATTCTTACTAAATTCTAAAAAATACTTTTGTGTTAATTATTTTATCAGCACCAACTCTTTAGAAATTGATGAGAAAAACCGATTTACTGCAACCGAGTTAACAACCATGATTCCCATGTACGGCAACGGAAGTTTTCATAGCTTTTACGAGCAAAACAAATGGGTAAACTCTTTCTTGCCAAATAAAACAGTAGCCGAAGGGTTATCAAAAATCAACCCTATTAAAAAACCGATTTCTACAAGAACTGTTGAAGGGGTTCTAAACACAAAAATAGGAGATTGGTTAGATTCATTTTTCTTAAAAATTACATATAAAAAATGGAAAATAAAGTTTGAAAAACTAGAAGAAAAACATTTTAATATCGCTTTAAAATCTACTAAAGATATATCTAAGCACCATCCCTTAAATTTTCAAAGAAAAGTGATTAAACGCCTTAATAAAAAGTACGATGAACTTAAAGAAAAACACAATATTCATTTAGAAAAAGAACATGCTTGATATTCTTTTTTCGCATTCGTATTACTACCCCTTAGATAAAAAACAATGGGCAAATAAAACGCCTTATCCTCCTCTTGGAACCTTATACGCAGCTTCTTTAATGAGGGAAAATGGATATTCAGTTTCCTTATTCGACACCAATTTACGAACTAGCGCTGCTGAAATCGAAACAGAAATCCAACAAAAAAAACCTACCTTTTTAGTTATTTATGATGATGGATTTAACTACCTCACTAAAATGTGTTTGACCACCATGCGAGAGGCAGCTTTTAAAATGGTTTCTATCGGAAAAAAACACAACTGCACCGTTATTGTGAATAGCTCAGACAGTACCGATCATTATCAAAAATACTTAGAAGCAGGAGCCGATTATATTATGTTGGGTGAAGGGGAATTGACATTAAAAGAGTTAGTTTTCAAATTAAAAAATAAAGAATCGGTAACCAACTTAAAAGGAATTGTTTATAAAAAAGACGAAGAATATATCACCACTCTAAAAAGAGAAGTTTTAAAAGACCTAGACGAATTACCAATGCCATCTTGGGATTTAGTTGACATCGATGCTTATAAAAAAGTATGGGCAGAACGTAGTAGAAAATTTACCTTGAATATGGCAACTACACGAGGTTGCCCCTACAAATGTAATTTGTGTGCATAACCTATTTATGGGGTTCGCTACAATTCCCATTCGCCAGAATATATTACCAAACATATTTCTTATTTAAAAGAAAATTACGGGGTCACTAACTTTTGGATGTGTGATGATATCTTCGGATTAAAACCAAATTGGGTTCAGGAGTTTAATGTTGAATTGAAAAAAGCTACTCTTTCTATTGAATATACAATCCAGAGTCGTGTAGATTTATTGTTAAAAGAAGACACCAAAGATTCCATAGCAGAAAGTGGATTAAAAGAAGTTTGGGTAGGTGCAGAAAGTGGTTCACAAAAAATTTTGGACGCCATGGACAAGGGCACACAGCTTTCTCAAATCTATGATGCTACTCGATTATTAAAACACAAAAATATTCAAGTTGCCTTTTTTATTCAGTTTGGATATTTAGGTGAAACCAAAGAGGATATTGCAAAAACGGTTGGTATGATAAAAGAATTACAACCCGATAACATCGGTATTTCAGTTTCGTATCCCTTACCTGGAACTAAGTTTTATGAGATGGTAAAAGATGATTTTAAAGGAAAGGCAAATTGGACAGACTCAGACGATTTAGCGATGATGTTTCAAGGAACCTTTAATTCTAACTACTATAAAAAGTTACACCGTTATGTTCATAAAGAATATAGAAAGAGTCAGGCAGTAGCAAATTATAAAAGCTTTTTTAAGAATCCTTTTTCAACTTCTTTTTACAAACTTCGATCCATGCTTTTGTATTTTTATTATCTTCCGAGTTCGAGATTAGACAGGATGATTTTAGATAAAATGGAACATTTGTCTAAGCACGATACTCCTGCAAGGTTTTGAAAACCTTGTAGGTGTAAAAATAGTAATAGATTCCGTGTCAAGCACGGAATGACAAAACCAAAACAAAAAACTTTGTGCCCTCTGTGGTTAAATAAAATGTCTGAAAATTTCGACAAACACGCAAAAAACTACGACACCGTTTTTACCTATTCTCAAATAGGAAAAGCACAACGAGATCGTGTATATCATTTTCTGAAAACAGACATTTCTTCAAATAAAAAACTAACTATTCTAGAACTCAACTGTGGTACTGGAGAAGATGCTCATTATTTTACACAACAAGGGCATACTGTTTTAGCCACCGATATTTCTTCTGAAATGATTAACGTAGCTAAAGAAAAATATCCCAAAATTAGCTTTCAACAGTTAGATATCACTAAAATTACTTCAGATACATTTACTGAAAAATTTGATTTAATCTTTTCAAATTTTGGAGGTCTTAATTGTTTATCTAAACCTGAGTTAGCCTCTTTTATTACTATTTCTGAATCATTCCTTAGCCCTTCAGGAAAAATAGCCTTGGTTATTATGCCTAAAAACTGCTTGTGGGAACGTTTTTATTTTTCAATAAAAGGAGAATTTAAAAAAGCTAGAAGACGAAACACCAACAAACCTCTATTGGTAAATGTAGAAGGACTTCAGGTTCCAACTTGGTATTATAACCCTAAAGATGTAGTATCTTTAGCATTGAATGATTATAATACAAAGACCATAAAACCTATCGGAATCAAAATTCCACCTTCCTATTTAGAGTCGTTTTTTTTAAATAAAAAGAGGCTTTTAAAACTGTTAGTTCAGGCTGAGAAAATATTTTCAAATCGGTTTTGGTCAAAGTATGCAGATCATTATTTAATTGTATTTCAGAAAAAATGAGTATCGTTCTAACCCACGCATATTATTTATATGAAGATCCTATAGAGGCTAAAATCATGAAGCCATACGCCCCATTGGGACTTTTATATATTTCGGGGTATTTGAATGAGCAAAATATTGAAAATCATTTGTTTGATGCTACTTTTTCCAACCAACAAAAGCAACTAGATTTTATAGCAACCCAAAAACCAAAAGTGGTGGCTATCTATGCCAATTTAATGACCAAAATTAATGTAATAAAATTGGTGAAGGTTTTAGTTTCAGAAGAAAAATATGGGTTTCCTAAAATTGTGTTAGGTGGACCTGATGTTACTTTTAACCTTGAAAATTACTTAAAAACAGGAGCTCATTATTTAGTTATTGGTGAAGGTGAACAAACCATGACCGAATTATATCAAGCTGTCGTTCAAGAAATCAATATTTCGCAGGTTGATGGTATTGCTTATCTAGAAAACGAACACGTTATAAAAACACCTCCCCGTGAAAAAATAAAAGATTTAAGTACGCTTCCGCTACCAAATCGTGAAGGAATAAATATTAGCAAATACCTTCAAGTATGGAAAGACAAACACGGAAAAAGCTCGATGACCGTTAACACACAACGCGGGTGCCCCTATACTTGCAAATGGTGTAGTACGGCGGTCTACGGACAAAGCTACCGTAGAAGACCTGCAAAATTAGTAGTAGAAGAACTCGCAATGCTTCAGAAAAAATACAATCCAGATACTATTTGGTTTGTAGACGATGTTTTTACGGTAAGTCATAAGTGGATTCGGGAGTTTCATTCAGAAACTAAGCGACAAAATAGGAGCATCCCGTTTGAATGTATCACCAGAGCTGAACGATTGAACGATGAAATTCTTCAGCTTTTAAAGGAGGCTGGATGTTACCGAATATGGATTGGTGCCGAAAGTGGTTCGCAAAAAATTATCGATGCGATGGATAGGCGAGTTGATGTAAATACTGTTTCCGAAGCCATTAAAAAAACCAATGCTATAGGAATTGAAACAGGAACTTTTATAATGTTAGGCTACCCTGGTGAAGATGAAAAGGACATTAACGAAACCATCAATTATCTTAAAAAAGCAAACCCAACCTATTTTACAATTACAATTGCCTACCCCATAAAAGGAACTTCACTTTATTCAGAAATTGAAAAAGAAATAACGGTCCAACCTAATTGGGAAACTTCTACTGATAGACAAATAGATTTTAAAAGAACATATTCTAGGAAGTATTATGATTATGCGGTGAGAAGAGTGGTGAATGAGGTAAACTATAATAAAGAATTATTAAAAGGAAAAAACAGAAATAATTTGAAAGTTTTAAAATTAAAAACGAAGTCTATTTTAGCTAATGGATTGATGATGATTACTAAATAAATATGACAGATTCCCAATCAAGTTGGGGAATAACTATGAAAAAGCTCTTACTCTTTTTAAGTATTACTTTTATTTCTTGCACCAATGCAACCTACGATGATATTATTGCCGAAGATCTTCCCTTAAAACTAAAATGGAACAAAATTTACGAAGAAGATACACTTCAGAAAGCTGTAATTGGTTTAGAATGGACACTTTCATATATGGGAGCTACTTTACCTTATCAAAATTCTGGAATTTCAACTGAAAATAATACCATTGAAATTGAACTGGAAAAGTTAGGATTCAATCCAAATGCTTTAGAAAAAATAAAAAAACTGAAAGAAGTGATTATTACTTCAGAAGAATATCAAGTAACAGGCACTATAGATTTAGGGAGATATGTAAGTCTACTACTCGGTGCTCCAGAACATTATTATGAAATAACTGGAGTTCCTTATTTATTGTCAGATTTGTTAGATAATTACACTCTGAATCCCGAACGAGGATATGTAAATAATTCGGGGGTTTCTTTTGAGCATCGGTTAGTAAGCTTCTCAGAACAAGATAGTTTTAATCAGTTGTTTTTCTGTGAAGAAATTGATCCTGAAACAGGAAATACACTAGAATATGAAACAGTTGAACTTATGCAAAACGGGCAACTACGATTTGGGATTTTCGATAAAGATGGATTTAGAATCAGCCATACAGATCCTGCACATTCCAATGCTGGAAAACCTGCAAAATGTATGTGGTGCCACGAATCTAAAATTCAGCCATTGTTCAGTGAACAACAAGATTTTGAAGGTTTTATTCCTTATTTAGCATTTAAAGATATTCTTATCGATTTTAGAAGTTCGCATCATATTTTGCAAAATTCTCTTTTTGATGGCGTTGATTTTCAGGAAAACCAACAACATACTTTAACCGAACTTTTGTATATTTCGTTTATGGAACCCTCGGCAGAGCGATTGAGTTTAGAATGGGAAATGTCAGTTGCTGAAGTTGAAAGTTTATTATCTGAATTACCAACTCATATTCACGAAGAATTCTTTTATTTAGGAAATTTATACGACCGAAATGAAATAGAATCATTCGCGCCATTTTCTGGATTGCAAGTTTCTAGCAACGTTCGGGAAGAATCTGAAATAGAAGTAAACTATATCAATTAATATAAAATGCTCAACGGAAAAAAAATAGTGGTAATACTTCCTGCATACAATGCCGAAAGTACTTTGGAAAAAACCTATCGTGAAATTCCGTTTGACATTGTGGATGAGATTATCTTAACCGATGATTTTAGTAGTGATTATACTGTTTCCGTAGCTAAAAAACTGGGGATTCAGCATATTATTGAACATCAGGAAAATTTGGGTTATGGTGCCAATCAGAAGTCTTGTTACAATAAAGCATTGGATTTAAATGCAGATATTGTGGTAATGCTTCATCCCGATTATCAATACAACCCAAAACTAATTCCAGCGATGTGTTCTTTAATTTCTAACGATGTTTTTAAAGTAGTGTTAGGTTCCAGAATTTTAGGAAAAAGTGCCTTAAAGGGAGGAATGCCTCTTTATAAATATTTTTCAAATAGAGTATTAACTTTGATTCAGAATTTATTAATGGGTCAAAAACTATCTGAATATCATACTGGTTATCGTTGTTTTAGTGGCGGTATTTTAAGAGAAATCAATTTTGAAGACAACTCGAATGATTTTATTTTTGACAATCAATTATTAGCACAAATTTGTTACAAAGGAATTGAAATAGGAGAAATATCCTGTCCTGCGAAATACGAAAAAGATTCGTCTTCCATTAATTTTGGAAGAAGTGTTACGTATGGTTTGGGAGTTTTGGGAGTTTCTTTGCGGTATTTATTACAAAAGATTGGTTTTCGGTTTAAGTTGTTTGCTTCCTGCAAGGTTTCAAAAACCTTGTAGGTATGAGAGAAAATATATTATTCTGGATTTAAATAAATGAGAAACGAAATTCACTAATTAAACAATACCTACAAGGTCTCCAAGATCTTTCAGGACAAGTAAAATGAACATAAAGAACCAAATATCTAGTTCACTAGGTTATTTTTTTATAACCATAGTTTGTAGTGTTTTTATTTATCAAGCTATTGATTTTGCTCCTCACGATTTTTCTAATTATTATTTTGGAGCTAAATTTTTAAGTGAGGGACACTTTACCTCTGAAATTTATTTTCCACATATTTTTAATCAAGAAATAGCAGCGTTAGGTTATAAAAATATTTTTGTGAGTTATGCACCAAACACACCTTTCCTAGCATTATTTTTTTATTCATTTTCCTTTCTATCATTAACATCTGCAAAAGTTGTTTTTAATATTCTGAGCCTTGGATTATTTTTATATAGCCTTCGGAATTTAGTAAACACCTATCAAATTAAATCAATTTTTCTATTTCTAATTCCTCTGATTTTCTTTACCCCTCTTCGGAACAACTTCTTATTTGGGCAAGTATATTTATTGCTTTTCTTTTTACTTTCTGAAGGGTTTTTGGCCTATAAAAAAGAATCTTTTTTAAAAATGAGTTTGTTTTGGGGCTTAGCAATCTTACTAAAAGTATTTCCAATTTTATTGTTTGGAATGTTACTCTTTAAAAAGAAATTCAAAGCAATAGCATATTTAGGTAGTGCTTGTATTATATTATTAAGCTTTTCTATATTAATTAGTGGATTTGATATTTGGAATTTTTATTTCAAAACTGTACTTCCAAAATCTGGAAATGGCGAAATTGCAGGAGAATTTGTTCAGAATTACCAATCTATGTTTATGTTTTTAAAGTATGCTTTTCCAACCAACATAGCAACCTTTTCTACACTCCTCTTTCTCTTTAAGCTTATTGTTCTAGTCTTGAGTTACTTTGTAACAAAACATGAAAAATCTGAATTAAAACTATTTTCATTTTGGATACTTATAAGCCTATTACTTTCTCCTTATGGAAGTACGTACACAAATTTATTATTAATTTTTCCTCTTTTATTTTTTGCAAGAAAAAGTAACTTCAACTTTAAAAACATCACAATTGTGATGTTGTTTTTTTTAATTAGCTCTGTACCTGTTTCTTATTTTTTAAAATTTAATATTCCTTTTTCATTTCCTAGATTGTGGTTATTTCTGGCATTATTTTTTATTCTAATAAAAGAAAGTTTTCAACACATTCATTGGAAAAAAGGTCTCCTATTTATTATTCCATTAACTGCTTTCTATTTCTTTTTGATTGTTCCGAAAGAGGGAACAATCAATCTCAATTCTCTTTCAAAAAGCAATATCCTTACCTACGATTATACGGTTAAAGATGGTGTTTTAGTTTACACGTATTGGACAGGGAAAGGTAAAAACATTAAAACAACAGGCATTCTCATTAAATCTATCGACACCATTAGTGTTTCATTAATTGACAATCAAATAATTTTTAAAAACAAACAAGTTACTTTTAGTAAAGACCATAAATTAAAGCCTGCCATTATAAATGGAAATCAGTTGCTATATTTAAGCGATGCTAAAAAAGGAATTGGATTTTATAGTTTAGTAACAAAAGCTTTAGATAAATAATGAATCAGAGTAAAATTATTCAGCGTTTAAAAACTATTTCTCTTTTTGGAATGAGTCAGATTTTGAGTGTTTTATCTGTATTAATATTATCATTTATTATTGTAAAATATCATTCTGTTGAATTGTGGGGTGAATATGCAGAATTATTAATTTGGACAAACGTTTTTCTGCTTTTTTTATCTTTTGGAAACAATGACTATCTATTAAAATCCTTCAGTAAATTACCATCAAATATTAATCAGAAGTGGACTAACAACCTTTTATCTAGAAGTATTTTACTAATTCCAAGTATAATTTTAATTTATTTTATCCCAATTTTTAATCACCTTGAAATTATTCTTTTTTTATTAGTTCTACTTCAGTTTTTAACACAATCATTCAAAGTTTTAATAGTTTATCACAGAAAATTCATCTTTAATATTTGGGTAGAATTAGTGTATAATCTAGCTCTTATCTTTTGTGTATTCTATTGGATGGACACTCTTAGTTTAAAACCCCTTTTGATTTCAATCGTTATTGCTCAGGGTATTAAATTGTTATTGTTTTCTGGTTTTCTTTTAAAGGATTTTAGAAAAATTACTCTTCAATTTAATGTAAATGAATTAAAAAAATCAACTCCTTTTTTTATTCCCCTTGCTGTTGGAACCTTTAGAACAAAGATCGATGCCTATTACGGAACTCATTTTTTCAGTGTTACTAATTTAAGTAAATACCAAATATTTTTAAGTTTTTTAGCTTTAGCACAAATGGCGAGTTCGTTTGTAATTACTCCTTATTTGAAAAATTTTTATCGAAGTTCTAATTCTGTAATATCAAAAATTAAAAAACAATTTTTTATTTACGGCTGGATGTTTTCAATCGTACTAACCTTTTTAATGTATGTGGTAATTTCAAAAATATATCAATTAGATTTTACACTTCAGCAATATGGTCTTGCTTTTGTTTTTATAATTCCCTTATTTTTACACGTCCTTTTAGTTAGCGAATACTATAAAAAAGACAAACAAAATAAAATTGCACAATTCGCCTCTATAGTTGTTCTTTTTCAAGTAATTGCAGGGTATTTTCTAATCAAGTATTTTGATATTAATGGAGCTTTGATTTTAAAAGTTTTAGGACAATGGGGAATCGTAATTGTTCTCTGGCTATGGATTCGGAAAGAAAAAAATAATGGTTAAACAAAACATTATAGTTGCAGGATATCCCAAAAGTGGCACTACTTGGTTAAGTAGGTTGGTCGCTGAATTGGTTTCTTGTCCATTACAAGGGGATTGGGGGTTTGAAGAACTAGATGCTCCTTATAAGGAAGGCTTAGAAAAAGAATCTAAATTTCAAGTTTTTAAATCGCATCACACTTTTCAGGAAATTGAAAATGCATCAAAGCTTGAGATTTACAAAATCATTTATATAATTCGTGACCCTCGTGATGTGGTTGTGTCTGGTAGCTATTATTTTAGTTTTTTACCAAAACTATTAGCTGAAAAAAGAGGAAATTTAAATATCAACCGTATTTTAAAAAAAACATACAATAGGTTAGTTTCAAATAAAGAAAAGAAACGACAGATGATAGATGCTGTTTTAAACGGAAATAAAAAAATTAATCCTTGGTTTGCTTCTTCGTGGAAGGAACATTTCATTGCTTATCTAGATACAGGCGTTCTAACTATTAAATATGAAGACTTAATTAATTCACCAGAATTTGAAAGTCAAAAAATATTAGATTATTTAGGTATTGAAAAAAATGAAAATCACATAAAAAACAGTGTAGCACATCAATCATTTCAGAATAGAAAATTAAACGATTCTGGCAAAAAAGATAGTCATCAAAAAAAACTATTGCGAAAGGGGACATCTGGTAACTGGAAAAAAGAATTTACTAAAGAGGAAATAACCCTATTCAGAAACAAATTAAAAGACATTAATAGCTTATATAATTTTTAAACTATTGTTAAATTGCACCTTTATATTTTATAAATGAAAAACAAAATCCTAATCTTCAACCCTAGAAGTGCTGATGGAAAACACAGGATTCCAAACTCTATATTACAAGTAGGCGCATCTATTTATGGGAAATACGAATTTGTTTTTGTAGATGGGAACTTAGAAGAAGATGCTTGGCAAAAAATTGACTCCTATTTTAAAACAGGTGAATACAACTATTTTTGTTGTACTGTAATGCCAGGACCTCAGCTAAAACAAGCGATACCTTTTACCAAAAAAATAAAAGAGAAATATCCTGAATGCATTACCATTTGGGGGGGATATTTTGCTTCTAACCAATTCAAGGCTTCTATAGAAAGTGATTTTGTAGACTATATTATTTCTGGTCCTGGAGATGTTGCTTTTCCTTCTTTGATAAATTCCTACGAAGGCAGGAATCTCATTAATGAGAATGGTGATACATCAAAAGATTCCGACATTCGTCGGAATGACAACCTTTCGTTTGAAGCGGAATTGCTAAAAATTAAAAACCTCATCTATAGAAATGAAAAAGGGATAATAATTAAAACCGCTAAAGAAGAGCTTTTAGACCAAGACACCCTTCCGCCATTACCTTATCAACATCTTGACACCTTTTATAGTTTAGAAAACTACTTGAGCAAAACCTTTTTAGGGAAAAACACCTTTAGTTATCATTCCAGTTTAGGCTGTCCTTTTACATGTTCGTTTTGTGCAGTAGTGCCAATTTACAATGGCCGTTGGAAAGCAAAATCGGCAGAATCAGTTTATAAAGATGTTTCCTATTTTAGGAAAAAATACAATATTGAAGCCATTGAATTTCACGATAATAACTTTTTTACTTCCAGAAATAGAGTGGTAGAATTTTCTGAATTGATTAAGAACGACGGAATTACTTGGTGGGGTGAAGGAAGAATTGATACCATTAACAAATACAGTGATGAAGATTTACAATTGATGAAAGATGCTGGATGTAAAATGATATTTCTGGGTGCTGAAACAGGAAACGATGAGATATTAAAACAAATGAATAAAGGTGGAACTCAAACAGGTGAAACCATCAAAGAATTTGTAAAACGGCTACATCCTATTGGTATTATTCCAGAACTCTCCTTCGTATTAGGAATGCCAGCCGATTCACCTGAAAAAGTAATGGCACAAATTAAATGGGATATCAATTTTATTAAAGAAATAAAAGAGATTAACCCAGATGCCGAAATCATTATCTATCTCTACAGTCCTGTTGCAACAGAGGGGTCTGAATTGTATGAACAAATTCAAAAAGCAGGTTTTAGTTTTCCTCAGCATTTAGAAGATTGGCTAGATCCAGCTTGGGAGAATTTTGATCTACGAAAAAACCCACTAACACCATGGCTAACCCCAGAAATGGTAGATGAAATTAAAAATTTTGAAACAGTGCTCAACGGGTATTACCCAACAGCAACCGATTTTAGAATTAAAGGATTTAAGAGGAGTTTCTTACGTGGGATTTCAAAAATTAGATACCGAACAGGGTTTTATAAATACCCTTATGAAATTAAAGTGTTGCATAAAATATGGAAATATCGTCAACCCGAAACACAAGGTTTTTATTCTGAATAATGAGGCCTCCTGCAAGGTTTTAAAAACCTTGCAGGTATAAGCTGTATAGATTCCGTATCAAGCTCGGAATGACAAAAAAATAATTAAAAAAACCTTGCAGGGCAAGAAAATGACAACAGTAAGATCCTTTATAAAACGAATCACCAAACCCTTTTTAAATGCAGGGTTACAATTCTATTACAGAAAACCAAGAAAATATTCCTATCAAGATATCCAAGTATTAGTACATCCCGAAGTATTTCCTCCACACCTTACTTTAAGCACAAAAATATTATTAGATTTTATTTCCGAAATAGAATTGCAAGACAAAAGCTTTTTAGAGTTAGGATGTGGAAGCGGAATCATCTCTTTACTCGCTAGTAAAAAAGGTGCTACCGTGACAGCTTCAGATATTAATAAAACGGCTTTGGAGTATTTGGAAAAAGCTTCAGCAGAACATAATTTAGAAGTAGATTGTGTTTATTCAGATCTATTTGAGAATATACAAGGAAAACATTTCAATTTTATTATCATCAATCCTCCTTATTATCCAAAAAAACCTAAAAACACAAAAGAACAAGCTTGGTTTTGCGGGGAAGATTTTGAGTATTTTGAAAATCTATTTCAGCAATTACCAAAATTTATTTCCGAAGAAAATCAAACCTTTATAATCCTTTCTGAAGACTGTAACATTAAAAAAATAACGAATATTGCTTCAGAAAATAATCTAGTTCTTGAAAATGTTTTCAGCAGTAAGAAAATGGGAGAATTAAATACCGTATTCTCTATGAAGATAAATCGATTCTAGCATTAAAATTAGAATAGCTTTCTCATGTAATAAAAAGCGGCGTTGATATTGATCATCGTGAGAAAATTAACTTTATGAAACACCATAATTTTATTATAAAAAATAAAAACACGACTACTTGTTATTCAATTAAATAGTATTACATTTGCACCCCTCTAAAGCAAACTTTTGTTATAGGGAACAAGCCTTTAAGAAGGCAAAAACAATGATTTATTAACAATTTGACAAAGAACTAAATGGATACATTAAGTTACAAAACAGTATCTGCTAACAAAAACACTGTAAATAAGGAGTGGTTATTAGTAGATGCGGACGGGCAAGCATTGGGTCGTCTTGCAAGCGAAGTTGCAAAATTACTTCGTGGCAAACACAAACCAAATTTCACACCTCATGTGGATTGCGGTGACAATGTAGTTATTATTAACGCTGAAAAAATTACTTTATCAGGGAAAAAATGGGAAAACAAGTCTTACATAAGACATACTGGTTACCCAGGAGGACAACGAAGCTTGACATCAAGAGAGTTGTTTGACAAAGACCCTACAAGACTTGTAGAGAAATCTGTAAAAGGAATGTTACCTAAAAATAAATTAGGTGCTGCCTTATTCAGAAATTTAAAAGTATATGTTGGTACAGAGCACGGACAAGTTGCGCAAAAACCAAGAATCATAAACCTTAACAACAACAAGTAATGGATGTAATTCACAAAATAGGTAGAAGAAAAAACGCTGTTGCACGTGTTTATATCGCCAAAGGAAAAGGTAAGATAACTATAAACAAACGTGAGTTTGAAAATTACTTTACAACAGGAACGTTACAATACAAAGTATTACAGCCATTAAATTTGACTGATAATTTAAAAAGCTTTGATATTACTGTAAATGTTCATGGTGGTGGTACAACAGGACAAGCTGAAGCAATTCGTTTAGCAATTTCTCGTGCAATGTGCGAGTTAAACGCAGAGCACAGATTAGTTTTAAAACCAGAAGGTTTATTAACTAGAGACCCTAGAATGTTAGAGCGTAAAAAATTCGGACAGAAGAAAGCGCGTAAAAAATTCCAATTCTCGAAACGTTAATATTTCGACTACGCTTAGCAACCCTGTTTTGGAGATGCTTAGCAAACACATAACTCAACTTGGTTGGGTATCTTTTGGGATGCCCAATCAATGTTTTTAAGTTCTTATATATCCGTCGAAATATTTCGACAAACATTATTAAAAAAGCTGTTACTCCGAAAGCCGGAGAGTTAGTTTAGCATCTAAACCTAACACAATATACTCTTGCGCTAAAGCTACAGAGTATGTAGAAAAGGTTGCTATCTAAATAACACAAGAAAGTAAACTATTACAAAAATGGCAAACAAAAACAACCAAGAAGTCAAAGACTTACTTGACGCAGGTGTACACTTTG
>JAUVAS010000012.1 GCA_030591585.1 Flavobacterium sp.
CTTTCGGTATCGTTAGTGTTCTGGTGGACAGGATTACTTCCAGATTTTGCGATGATTCGTGATAGAGCAGTAACGCCATTTAATAAAAAAATATACAGTATTTTATCATTCGGTTGGAGTGGGCGTGCAAAAGACTGGCAACGTTTTGAAGAAGTTTCTTTAGTATTAGCAGGTCTTGCAACACCTTTAGTGCTTTCAGTACACACTATTGTATCGTTTGATTTTGCTACATCGGTAATTCCTGGTTGGCATACCACTATATTCCCACCTTACTTTGTTGCAGGTGCGGTATTCTCAGGATTCGCAATGGTAAACACCTTACTTATTATTATGCGTAAGGTTTCAAGTTTAGAAGATTATATTACCGTACAGCATATTGAATTAATGAATATCGTAATTATGATTACGGGATCTATTGTAGGTGTGGCTTATATTACAGAGTTATTTATCGCTTGGTATTCTGGAGTAGAATACGAGCAATATGCATTCCTAAATCGTGCAACCGGACCTTATTGGTGGGCATATTGGGCAATGATGACGTGTAACGTTTTCTCACCACAATTTATGTGGTTTCCAAAATTGAGAAGAAGTATTATGTTCTCTTTTATTATATCGATTGTAGTAAATATTGGAATGTGGTTTGAACGTTTTGTAATTATCGTAACTTCATTACACAGAGATTACCTTCCATCGTCTTGGACAATGTTCCAACCTACTTTTGTAGATATAGGAACCTTTATAGGAACTATTGGATTCTTCTTTGTATTATTCTTGTTGTATGCTAGAAATTTCCCTGTAATTGCACAAGCCGAGGTTAAGACAATTTTGAAATCATCGGGTGCTAATTATAAAAAATTAAGAGCAGAACATGGAGATGATGCAAAGCATTATGGTGAAAAAGTAGAGTTTTCAACTAAAAATAAAAACAAATAATTATGGCATCTAAAGTAATTCATGCTTTATATACTGATGATGACGTCTTATTACAGGCCGTAAAAAAGGTGCGTGATGAGCACTATCATATAGAGGAAATATACACGCCTTTCCCAGTTCATGGACTAGAGAAAGCAATGGGTCTTGCAGATACTAGAATTGCAATTACTTCATTTATATATGGAGTAATTGGACTTTGTATCTCTGTTTGGATGATGGATTTTATAATGATTGAAGATTGGCCTCAAGATGTTGGAGGAAAACCAAGTTTTAGTTATATAGAAAATATGCCAGCATTTGTGCCTATTATGTTTGAGCTTACTGTGTTTTTTGCAGCGCATTTAATGGTAATTACTTTTTATATGAGAAGTAAATTGTGGCCTTTCAAAAAAGCTGAAAACCCAGATGTTCGTACAACGGATGATCATTTTTTAATGGAAGTTGATGCTACAAATCATGATGAAGAAACGATTTCAGAATTTATGAAAAATACTGGAGCCGTAGAAATTAAATTAATTGATAAGGATGAAGATCACTAATATGAAAAATATAGTAAACATAGTAGTTATTATTATTGTTTCATTAAGTTTAACTTCTTGTTTCGATAAAGAAACACCTAATTATAGGTTTATGCCTAATATGTATAAAGGTGTAGGGCCAGAAACGAATGGTGAATATGAAATATTGCCAGACGAACAAGCTAACTTACTTCCTGCTGAAGGAACGATCTCTAGAGGTTGGAAACCTTATGAATATGAAAACACTCTTGAAGGAAAAGTATTAGCGACTACCGAATTGAAAAATCCAATAGAGGTTACAGAAAAAAACCTTGCTGAAGGAAAAGAATTGTATACTGTCTATTGTACAATTTGTCACGGAGATAAAGGAGCGGGACAAGGAATACTTGTAAAAAGAGAGAAGTTTCTAGGAATTCCAAGTTATGCAGATAAAGCTAGAAAGATAACAGAAGGGAATATTTATCATACAATGATGTATGGTTTAAACTCAATGGGATCTCATGCTTCACAAACAGATGAGAAAGATCGTTGGCAAATTACAATGTATGTTTTAGATTTAAAAGCAACGTTAAATGGAGAGCCTTTATGGTCTGAAATGCAAATGAATTCAGCAATGATGTCTGAAGAAGAGATGTCTGAAAACAATACTACTGAAGAAGAAATTACTTCAAAAGAAAAACATTAATAAAGAACTAAGAGAAGAGCTAAAGATATGTACACGTTACCTAACAAATTAAAACTTTTTGCTATTATTTTTATGGTTGTTGGTGCCATCGGAATCGTTTCAGGATTTCTTGCAACTCCTAGTACTACTGCCGAGGTAAAAGAAATGCTGAAAGATAGTAATCACGGCGAAGGTCATGGTGCTGAAGCTGCTACAACAGCAGAAAGTCATGGAGTAGCTGAAGATTCTAATAACACAGAAAACACAGAAGCACACAGTGAAGAAGCTCATTTAGAACATGTAATGCACCAATTACAAAACAGACCTTGGTCATCTTTGTATATTGCTTCTTTCTTGTTTTTTATGATAGCTTTAGGAGTATTAGCTTTTTATGCAATTCAAATTGCATCACAAGCAGGATGGTCTCCAGTATTATTTAGGGTAATGGAAGGGATTACAGCTTATTTAATACCAGGGGGAATTATTATGTTGATATTACTTGGACTTTCAAGTTTTAATATAAATCACTTGTTTGTATGGGCAGACCCAGATGTGATTGCTCATGATAAACTATTGCAAGGGAAATCAGGCTGGTTAAATGGTGTAGGAGTAATGATAAGAGCATCGATTTTCTTAGGAGGTTGGATTTTGTATCGTCAGTTCTCATTAAAATATTCAAGATTACAAGATGAGTCTGAAGACAGAGCAAAATGGTTCAAGAAAAATTTTAAAATATCTGCAGCATTTTTAGTGTTCTTTATCTATACAGAATCTATAATGTCTTGGGATTGGTTAATGAGTTTTGACCCACATTGGTTTAGTACATTATATGGATGGTATGTATTTTCAGGAATGATAGTTTGTGCCATTACAACAATAGCATTGGTAACAATGGTACTAAAAGCTCAAGGATATTTAGAATTTGTGAACGATAGTCATATTCATGATTTAGCAAAATATATGTTCGGATTTAGTATTTTTTGGACCTACCTATGGTTCTCACAATTTATGCTAATATGGTATGCAAATATTCCAGAAGAGGTAACTTATTTTGTAACAAGAATTGAAGACTATAAATTACCGTTCTTTGGTATGGTAGTGATGAACTTTGTATTCCCTATTCTAGTATTAATGAATAGTGATTATAAAAGAGTAAACTGGTTTGTAGTTATGGCAGGAGTAGTGATTCTTTTAGGTCACTGGCTAGATCTATTCGTAATGGTTATGCCAGCTACAGTTGGAACGCAATGGTATATTGGAATTCCAGAAATTAGTTCTATATTATTTTTCTTTGGATTATTTGTATATGTTGTCTTTACAGCATTAACAAAAGCTCCTTTATTAGCAAAAGGAAATCCATTTATTAAAGAAAGTAAGAAATTTCATTATTAATTAAAATTATTAAATAAATAACGATGATCGCATTTTTAGTAGTTTTAGTAATTATTCTTTTTGGTGTTGCTATTTGGCAATTAAATAAAATATTTCAATTATCTCAATTTAATCAATCAGAAAATTCAGAGGTAGCCTCAGATAAAGACAATAACAAACAAGGATATTTCTTGTTAGTTTTTGTGTTTTTCATATACGGATTACTTATTTATTGTTTTTGGAAATGGAGCGATGTTTTATTACCTGTAGCAGCCTCTGAACATGGGCTTGAAACAGATCACTTATTTCTTATTACTTGGATACTTATTTTTGTTACAGGAATTTTCACACAATGGCTATTACATTATTTTGCCTTTGTTTACAGAGGAAGTAAAGAAAAGAAAGCATTATTTTATGTAGAAAATCATAAATTAGAATTTATTTGGACTATTATTCCTGTAGTAGTTTTAGCAGGACTAATTATCTATGGATTATTTACTTGGTCAGACATTATGAGTTTTGATGAAGACGACGATCCTCTTGTTATTGAATTATATGCATATCAGTTTGACTGGAGAGCACGTTACTCGGGAAATGATAATACTTTAGGAGAAGCGAATGTTCGTTTAATTGAAGGTGTAAATCAATTAGGTGTAGATATTTCAGATCCAAACGCACAAGATGATAAAGTGGTAAGTGAATTACATTTGCCAATAGGAAGAAAAGTGCTGTTTAAAATGCGTTCACAAGATGTTTTACACTCAGCATATATGCCTCACTTTAGAGCACAAATGAACTGCGTTCCAGGAATGGTAACTCAATTCGCGTTTACTCCAAATATTACGACCGAAGATATGCGTCTTGAAGAAGAAGTGATAACTAAGGTAGAAAATATTAATGCTATTAGAACAGAAAAAAATATAGCGTTAATTGCAAAAGGAGAAGAAGAGTTAGAAATGTATGAATTTGACTTTTTACTACTTTGTAATAAAATTTGCGGGAGTAATCACTTTAATATGCAAATGAAAATTATTGTTGAAACTGAAGAGGAGTATAATTCTTGGATAGCACAACAAGCTCCATTGGCAGAAACTTTAAAAAATTAACAAACAGCACTAGATATGTCAGAACACACAGAAGGTCATGATGATCACGGACATCACCACAAAGAGACATTTGTAACAAAGTATATCTTTAGTCAAGATCATAAAATGATTTCTAAACAATACCTTATTACGGGATTGTTTATGGGGTTTATAGGTATTGCCATGTCATTGCTTTTTAGAATGCAATTAGCTTGGCCAGATCATGAATTTACAGTTTACGAAATATTTTTAGGTAAATGGGCAGAAGGCGGTGTAATGGATCCTAATATTTATTTAGCTTTAGTTACAATTCACGGTACTATAATGGTGTTCTTTGTGTTAACAGCAGGATTGAGTGGAACCTTTAGTAACTTATTAATTCCGTTGCAAATTGGTGCGCGCGACATGGCATCTGGATTTCTGAATATGCTATCCTATTGGATGTTTTTCTTGTCTAGTGTAATTATGATACTGTCTTTATTTGTTGAGGCAGGACCCGCCAATGCAGGTTGGACAATTTATCCTCCATTAAGTGCATTACCACAAGCAATACCAGGTTCTGGAGCAGGGATGACATTATGGTTAGTCTCTATGGCTATATTTATTGCATCGTCATTACTAGGGTCGTTAAATTATATTGTTACCGTAATTAACCTTCGAACTAAAGGAATGTCTATGACTAGACTTCCATTAACAATCTGGTCATTTTTTGTAACAGCTATAATTGGAGTGGTATCTTTTCCGGTATTGCTTTCAGCAGCATTAATGTTAATTATGGATAGAAGTTTTGGTACGTCCTTCTTCTTATCAGATATTTATATAGCTGGAGAAGTGTTACATAATCAAGGTGGATCTCCAGTATTATTTGAACATTTATTTTGGTTCTTAGGTCACCCAGAAGTTTATATTGTGATACTTCCCGCGATGGGCCTGGTTTCAGAAATTATGGCAACCAATTCTCGTAAACCTATATTTGGATATCGGGCGATGATTGCTTCGATATTGGCAATTGCATTTCTTTCAACTATAGTTTGGGGTCACCATATGTTTGTAACAGGTATGAATCCATTCTTAGGATCTGTATTTACGTTTACTACATTATTAATTGCAATCCCTTCTGCAGTAAAAGCATTTAACTGGATTACTACCTTATGGAAAGGAAATCTGAAAATGAATACAGGAATGCTATTTTCTATAGGTTTTGTTTCTACCTTTATTAGTGGTGGTTTAACAGGTATTATTTTAGGAGATAGTGCTTTAGATATTAATGTGCACGATACAATGTTTGTGGTAGCTCACTTCCACTTGGTAATGGGTATCTCTGCATTATATGGGTTGTTTGCTGGAGTTTATCATTGGTTCCCAAAAATGTTTGAAGGTAGAATGTTGAATAAAAAATTAGGGTATATTCATTTTTGGATTACAGCAATAGGGGCTTATGGGGTTTTCTTCCCAATGCACTTTATTGGCATGGCAGGACTTCCAAGACGTTATTATACCAACACTAACTTTCCATATTTTGATGACTTAACAGATATTAATGTGGTAATTACATATTTTGCATTTTTCACAGCAATTGGACAATTAATATTCTTATATAACTTTATCAATTCTATGTTCTTCGGAAAAATAGGGTCAAAAAACCCTTGGAATTCTACAACATTAGAGTGGACTTCAGAGGTAAAGCACATACACGGAAACTGGGATGGTCCAATTCCTGAAGTACACAGATGGTCGTACGATTACAGTAAAATGAATAAAGACAATACAGATTATGTAATTGCTGGACAAGATTTTGTACCGCAGCATATTCCACTTCAAGATAACGAAGAAGAATTGTCTCATTAAAGTACTTACAAAAACTAGGATCTCATAAGCTATTTGAGAATCTCACAATATTATTTTTAAAAGCCTTTCAATCTTCGGAAGGCTTTTTTGTTTATATTTGAGTAGATAATTAAAAAAGATTCCTGCCTTCGCAGGAAGTTGATATGAACGAAAATCTTGATCCCTCCGACGATAATTTCACTCCTGAAGAACAAGAAGTAGAAAATAAATTACGTCCCTTAACATTTGATGATTTTGCAGGACAAGATCAAGTACTTGAAAACCTTAAAATATTTGTTCAAGCAGCCAACTTAAGAGAGGAAGCTTTAGATCATACTTTATTTCACGGGCCTCCAGGACTAGGAAAAACCACCTTGGCTTATATTTTAGCAAATGAGTTGAGTGTAGGTGTAAAAGTCACATCTGGACCTGTGTTAGATAAGCCAGGAGATCTTGCTGGATTATTGACCAACCTAGATGAACGTGACGTTCTTTTTATAGATGAAATTCACAGACTCAGCCCCATTGTTGAAGAATATTTGTATTCTGCAATGGAAGATTATAAAATAGATATCATGATTGAGTCTGGACCCAATGCCCGTTCGGTACAGATTAATTTAAATCCGTTTACATTAGTAGGAGCGACTACTCGTTCTGGATTACTAACGGCTCCAATGCGAGCCCGTTTTGGAATATCCTCACGGCTACAATATTATACTACCGAAGTCCTCACCACGATCGTTCAGCGTAGCGCAATGATATTGAAAGTTCCTATAAGTATGGAAGCAGCCATAGAAATTGCGGGACGAAGTAGAGGAACTCCAAGAATTGCAAATGCGTTATTACGAAGAGTTCGGGATTTTGCACAAATTAAAGGTACTGGTAAGATTGATATAAAGATTTCAAAATATGCTTTAGAAGCACTCCATGTAGATGCTCATGGATTAGATGAAATGGATAATAAAATTCTAACCACAATTATCGATAAATTTAAAGGCGGTCCCGTTGGAATTTCTACCATAGCAACAGCAGTTAGCGAAAGTATTGAAACCATTGAAGAAGTGTATGAACCCTTTTTAATACAACAAGGTTTTATTATGAGAACACCTCGAGGGCGTGAAGTTACTGAAGCTGCCTATAAACATTTAGGAAGAATAAAAGGAAGCACACAAGGCGGATTGTTTTAAATTGCTCTCAAAAACCAACCATACTAAACTTATCAAATTCGAAGCAAAACGCCTCGGTTTTTTATCCTGCGGAATTAGTAAAGCAGAATTCCTTAAAGAAGAGGCCCCACGATTAGAAAGTTTTTTATCCAAGAATATGCATGGAGAAATGACTTATTTAGAAAATCATTTCGACAAGCGATTAGATCCTACTAAACTAGTTCCTGATTCAAAAAGCGTTATTTCTTTATTACTTAATTATTATCCTGAAAAACAACAAATAGAAAACACATATAAAATTTCAAAATATGCCTATGGAAATGATTATCATTTTATCATTAAAGATAAATTGAAACATTTAATGAACTTCATTCAAGAAGAAATAGGGGAAGTTCACGGAAGAGCATTTGTAGATTCTGCCCCTGTACTTGATAAAGCTTGGGCAGCAAAAAGCGGATTGGGGTGGATAGGTAAACACAGTAATTTAATTACTAAACAGAATGGGTCTTTTTATTTTATAGCAGAACTTATTATAGATTTGGAGCTAGATTATGACTCTATAACAACAGATCATTGTGGTGCTTGTACTGCTTGTATTGACGCTTGTCCAACACAGGCGATTGTAGAGCCTTACGTAGTTGATGGCAGTAAGTGTATTTCCTACTTTACTATTGAATTAAAAAATGAAATTCCTTCGTTAATGAAAGGAAAGTTTGAAGACTGGATGTTTGGCTGTGATATCTGTCAAGACGTATGCCCGTGGAATCGTTTTAGCAAACCTCATAACGAACCCTTGTTTAATCCGAAGCCAGAATTACTATCATATTCTAAAAAAGAATGGGAAGAGCTTACTGAGGAAGTCTTTCAAAATATTTTCAAAAAAAACCCTGTAAAACGCACAAAATTTTCAGGATTAATTAGGAATATTGAGTTTCTTAAAAATAGTAATAAAGCATTGTAGAGTGTGAATTTCCTTCTGTCTTCCGTACCTTTGTAAATCACTTTAATGTGTACTTAATTTTTCAATAATTATGAGCAAACAAAGTAAAAGACGAGAAGCCCTTAACTATCATTCAAAACCAAAACCAGGGAAAATAGAAGTAATTCCAACAAAAAAATACGCCACCCAAAGAGATCTTTCTTTAGCGTATTCTCCAGGAGTTGCAGAGCCTTGTTTAGAAATTGAAAAAGAGATAAACAATGTATATAAATATACTAATAAAGGAAACTTAGTTGCAGTTATTTCTAACGGAACCGCAGTATTAGGACTTGGTGATATAGGAGCTGAAGCTTCAAAACCTGTAATGGAAGGGAAAGGGTTGTTGTTTAAAATATTTGCCGATATAGATGTTTTTGATATTGAAGTTGGCACCCATAATATTGATGAATTTATTCAAACGGTTAAAAACATCGCCCCAACATTCGGAGGGATAAATTTAGAAGATATAAAAGCTCCTGAAGCTTTTGAGATTGAACGCAGGTTAATAGACGAACTTGATATTCCTGTAATGCATGACGACCAACATGGAACCGCAATTATTTCTTCCGCAGCCTTATTAAATGCTGTTGAAATTGCTGGTAAAAAGATGGATAAAGTTTCTATTGTAATTAGTGGTGCGGGTGCTGCAGCAACTTCATGTACAAGGTTGTATAAAACTTTTGGAGTGAAGCCAGAGAACATTGTCATGTTAGATAGTAAGGGGGTAATTAGAAAGGATAGAGAAAGCTTAACCAAAGAAAAATCTGAATTTGCTACTTCAAAAGACCTTGATACACTTGAAGAAGCAATAAAAGGTACAGATGTATTTGTTGGACTGTCAATTGCAAATATTTTAACTCCAGCCATGCTAAAAAGCATGAATAATAATCCAATAGTTTTTGCATTAGCAAACCCAGATCCTGAAATTGATTACAACCTAGCTATAAAAACAAGAGATGATATTATTATGGCAACAGGACGAAGCGATCATCCTAATCAAGTTAATAATGTATTAGGATTTCCTTTTATTTTTAGAGGAGCATTAGATGTACGTGCCACTAAAATAAATGAAGCTATGAAAATAGCCTCTGTTAAAGCACTTGCTGCTTTGGCAAAAGAGCCCGTGCCAGAACAAGTTAATATTGCTTATGGCGAAACAAAGTTGAATTTTGGTAAAGATTATATTATCCCTAAACCCTTTGATCCAAGGCTGATTGGAACGATCCCCTTAGCGGTTGCAAAAGCAGCTGTAGAAAGTGGAGTTGCAAAAGAGCCCATCACAGATTGGAAAAAATATGAAGAGGAATTATACGATAGAATGGGGAACGATAATAAGATTATTCGCTTGCTTCATAACCGTGCAAAGTTAAATCCTAAAAAAATTGTTTTTGCCGAAGCTGACCATTTAGATGTTTCAAAAGCAGCTCAAATTGTTTTTGAAGAAGGAATAGGTATCCCAATATTGTTAGGAAGAAAAGAAATTATAGTAGCGCTCATGAAAGAGATTGAGTTTGATGAAAATGTTGAAATTTTAGATCCTAAAAGCGATGAGCAGCGAGCTAAACTGAATGAATATGCAAAAATATATTGGAAAAATAGACAAAGAAAAGGAGTCACATTATATGCCTCTCAAAAATTAATGCGAGAACGAAATTATTTTGCATCTATGATGTTGAATGTTGGAGATGTAGATGCAATGATTTCTGGTTATTCACGATCGTATCCAGTAGTTATACGTCCAGTAATAGAGACCATAGGAAAGTATGATGGAGTTAATAAAATTGCAACAACTAATCTTATGCTCACCAAAAGAGGCCCATTGTTTTTATCAGATACATCAATCAATATTGATCCAACTGCTAAAGAACTAGCAAACATTGCGCAAATGACAAACTATACCATGAAGATGTTTGGTATAAAGCCTGTAATTGCAATGATTTCGTATGCAAATTTCGGATCTTCAAAACACCCACAAGCTAATAAAGTAAGGCAAGCAGTAGAATATTTGCATAGAGTTGTCCCAGACACAATAGTAGACGGTGAGCTACAGGTAGATTTTGCACTAAATGCCAAAATGCTTAAAAAGGCATTTCCGTTTTCAAAATTAGCAGGTAAAAAAGTAAATGCATTGATTTTTCCAAATTTAGATTCAGCAAATAGTAATTATAAAATGTTGAAAGAGCTTGATGGTGTTGAATCTGTTGGCCCAATAATGTTAGGAATGAAAAAAGCAGTTCATATTTTACAACTAGGTGCGAGTGTTGAAGAAATGGTAAACATAGCAGCTGTTGCAGTAGTTGATGCGCAACAAAAAGAATTACGAGAAAAAGAGTTGCAAAATTGCAATCAGGATTAGTTTTTTTAGCTTTTATGAAGATGACAGATGCAAATAATTATACTATATTTGAGGCATTAACTATAACAGCCAATGATAACCCATATACAGGGAAGATTAGTTGAGAAAAACCCGACAGATATAGTCATAGACTGTAATGGTGTTGGGTATTCAATTAACATATCATTACATACTTTTTCACAGCTTTCTTCTGAAGAGCAAGTAAAACTATACACACATTTACAAGTTCGAGAAGATTCTCATACATTATATGGATTTTCAGGTAAGTTAGAACGTGAAATATTTAGGCTGTTAATATCTGTTTCTGGAGTTGGGGCAAATATTGCTAGAACCATGTTGTCGTCATTAACGCCAGAACAAGTAATGGATGCTATTGCGCATAACGACTTAGCAACTATACAATCTGTAAAAGGAATTGGATCTAAAACTGCACAACGTGTAGTGCTAGATTTAAAAGATAAAATATTAAAAGTTTATGGCTTAGATGAGGTTTCATCGGTTTCGAGCAATACTAATAAAAATGAAGCGTTATCAGCTTTAGAAACGTTAGGGTTTGCTAGAAAACAAGCTGAAAAGGTTTGTAGTACAATTGTACAGAATAACCCAGAAGCATCTGTTGAAACTGTCATAAAATTAGCTTTAAAAAATTTATAAAAAATTGGGCTTAAAAAATTACGATTTAAGAAACAACAGTTATAAACTTTTATTGGTTTTAGCTGTTATAATAAGCAGTTTTACAACTGGATATTCACAAGATTCTACAAGTACAGGGTATTCTATGGGGCGTATGGATTTGCCAAATCCAGCTAGTATAGAAGATTTATATACATACGATTCAATTACAGGAATGTATATCTACACACAAATGATAGGTAATTTCAAAATCACTTATCCTTTAATTTTAACTCCTGAAGAGTACAGAGATTTAATATTAAATGAGCAAATGAAAGCTTATTTTAAAGAAAAAATTGATGCTGCAGATGGTCGAAAAGAAGGTTCAGAAGAACTTCAAAAAAACTTAATCCCAGCATTTTATGTAAATTCAGGGTTCTTTGAAACTATTTTTGGCGGAAATACAATAGAGATTATCCCTCAAGGGAGTGTAGAGGTAGATTTAGGTTTATTGTACACTAAACAAGATAATCCTGCATTTTCACCACGTAATAGAAGTAATCTATCTTTCGATTTTGATCAAAGAATTAGTTTAAGTTTACTTGGTAAGATTGGAGAACGACTTCAGATTACAGCAAATTATGACACGCAATCTACGTTTGATTTCCAAAATCAAATTAAGTTAGAGTATACTCCAACGGAAGATGATATAATTCGAAAAATTGAAGTTGGTAATGTTAGTATGCCTCTTAACAGTTCATTGATACAAGGAGCACAGAGTTTGTTTGGAGTAAAAACAGAACTTCAATTTGGAAAAACTACAATAACAGGGGTGTTTTCTGAACAAAAATCTGAAACTAGAACAGTAGTTGCTGAAGGAGGAGCTACCGTAAATGATTTTGAGATTTTTGCTTTAGATTATGATGAAAACCGACATTTTTTCTTAGCACAATATTTTAGAGACAATTATGATAGGGTATTGACTCAATACCCTTTTATTAATACAAATATTCAGATTACAAGAACAGAGATTTGGATTACAAACACTACAAATAGAACGGATAATGTTAGAAACATAGTTGCATTACAAGATATAGGGGAATCTAATCCAGATGTTATTGGTCTGCCATTTCCTCCTGGAGGGTTTATTAATGCGCCAGAAAATTCATTTCCTAACAATTCAAATAACGACTTTAATCCTCTTGGAATAGAAGGTAGTGAACCTTCTGTTTTAAATCCAGCAATTCGTGACATCGCAACTGTTCAAGCAGGGTTTAGCGGCATGCAAGTTAGAGATGGTCTAGATTATGTCACACTAGAAAATGCTCGAAGACTGGGTTTTAACGAATATCAGCTAGATACACAGCTTGGGTATATCTCACTAAACCAACGATTAAACAATGATGAAGTGTTAGCGGTTGCTTTTCAATTTACTGTGAATGGGAAAGTATTTCAAGTTGGTGAATTTTCTAGCGACGGTATAGAAGCATCGGGAGGGACTATACCCGGAGAAGAAGGGGAAGAGCCTATTGAAGGAATTTCTCAAAACCTTGTTGTTAAATTATTAAAAAGTAGTATAACAAATGTAAATGAACCGATTTGGGATTTAATGATGAAAAACATTTATCCACTTGGCACTTTTCAGTTAGAACAAGAAGGTTTTAATTTAAATATTTTATATACAGACCCTTCTCCACAAAATTTCATTACGAGTGTCTCTACAGACCCTGATAATCCTTTACTGCCAGATGGAGTTGAAAACACCCCTTTACTAAAAGTATTTAATTTAGATCGATTAAATTTTAATGGCGATCCTCAACAAGAGGGAGATGGTTTCTTTGATTACCTTCCAGGAATAACTGTTGACACTCAAAATGGACGAATTATTTTTACAAATATAGAACCATTTGGATCTCATTTATTTGAAAAGCTTGATTATGACCCTAATGGAGGTTCTGAAAATTATGACATCCCTTCTACTTATAATGAAAACCAGAATAAATATGTGTTTAGAACTCTTTACTCATCAACAAAAACACAAGCAGAACAAGAAGAAAGTGAAAAGAATAAGTTTCAATTAAAAGGGACGTATAAGTCTACAGGAGCTGATGGTATTCCAATTGGGGCATTTAATATTCCTCAGGGGTCAGTAACTGTAACAGCTGGAGGCAGGCTATTAGTTGAAGGTGTAGACTATACAGTGAATTATCAATTAGGAAGAGTACAAATTTTAGACCCGTCTTTACTAAATTCTAATACACCAATTCAGATTACTACAGAGAATAACACCTTATTTGGACAACAAACAAAACGATTTACAGGAATTAATGTTGAGCATATTTTTAATGAAAAATTTCAAATGGGAGCGACCTATTTAAATTTAAATGAACGCCCATTAACACAAAAATCTTCCTTTAGCTCAGAGCCAATCAATAATACAATGTTTGGTATTAATGCAAATTATTCTACAGAGGTGCCATTCTTAACTAGATTGACAAATAAACTTCCAAATATTGATACAGACGTAGAATCTAACATATCTTTACGTGGGGAATTTGCATATTTATTACCTGGAGCACCAAAAGTTTCAGATTTAAACGGAAAGACGACTTCCTATATAGATGATTTTGAAGCCGCACAAACTAAACTTGATATAAGAGCGCCTTTAACTTGGTTTCTTTCAAGCTCTCCAATTGGGCTTGGTGGAGAATTAGGAGATAATTTAGCGTATAATTACAATAGAGCAAAATTGTCATGGTATACAATTGACCCTGTTTTTTATAGCTCGCAAAGACCAGATGGGATAACTGTTGAAGACATTTCTTCACCATTTACTCGTCGAGTATTTAGAGATGAAATATTCCCGAATCAAGATATTATTCAAGGCCAAACACAAGCGATATTTACGCTAGATCTAGCTTTTTCACCTACAGAACGTGGTCAATATAATTTTACTCCAGAAGCAAATGGCGGGAATGAAATACCCAACCCCTCATCAAGATTTGGAGGTATTACAAGACAATTAACAACAACAGATTTTGAGCGCTCTAATGTTGAATATATAGAGTTTTGGTTAATGGATCCCTACGGTGAGAATTCGGGATCTAATGGAGGAGTACTAAGTTTTAATCTTGGTAATATTTCTGAAGATATATTAAGAGATGGAAGAAAACAATATGAAAATGGATTGCCTGAAGATGGGGGTACAGATAATACGATACCAACACCTTATGGTAAAGTGCCAACCAGTCAATCACTAATTTATACTTTTGATACACAAGGTCAAGAACGTATCAATCAAGATGTTGGATATGATGGTATTAATGATGTTTCGGAGGGGCAATTATTCACAGAATTTGCAGGGTTACAAGATCCAGCAGGAGATAACTATCAATATTTTTTACAAGCAGAAGGGGATATTATACAACGCTATAGAAAATATAATGGTACTGAAGGGAACTCTCCTGAAGTTGTAGGAAATACAGATCGAGGTTCAACATCTATACCTGATGTGGAAGACATAAATCGTGACAATACCATGAATACGGTAGATAGTTATTTTGAGTATAATGTGGATATTTTCCCAGGAATGGATGCTGCTAACAATGATTATATTACCGATGTAAAGAATGTTACAGGAATTACTCTTCCTAATAATGAAGTAATTGATGCAAGATGGATTCAATTTAAAATTCCAATTAGTGAGCCAGATCAAGCAATTAATGGAGCTGCAGATTTTAGATCTATTCGATTTATGCGGATGTTTTTATCTCAATTTGATGAAGATGTTATTTTACGTTTTGGAACTTTAAATTTAGTGAGGGGTGATTATAGGAGATTCCAATTGTCTCTAGATGGTTCTGGAGAGAATCCAGATCAAGACAATACTTTGTTTGAAAACCTTACGGTAAGCATTGAGGAGAACGAAAATAGATTGCCAATTCCTTATAGATTACCTCCAGGAATTGTAAGGGAAGAGCTAAATAATAATAACAATATTATTCGACAAAATGAACAATCATTATCATTAAGAGTTTGTGGTTTAGAACCAGAAGATGGGAGAGCGGTTTATAAAAACTTTAATCTTGATATGCGTCAATATAAAAACGTAGAAATGTTTATTCACACAGAGTCTTTTGAAAATGAAACAGGACTTTCTGATGGTGATATGGTTGCATTTATGAGGTTAGGTAATGACCTTACTCAAAACTATTATGAAGTCCAAATCCCATTAAATTCGACACCCTTTGGGTCGACTTCTTCGGAAGATATATGGCCCATTGAAAATAGGTTAAACCTTCCTTTAGAGTTATTACAACAAGTAAAATCTTTGGCACAAAGTCAAGCTCAGGCAGATCCTGATTTTGATCCTACGGAGATATTGTTTTTTGACCAATCTGAGTTAGATGGAGGATATTCTGGCCCTGAAAATGAATTAAAAATTGGAATAAAAGGGAACCCAAGTTTCGGAAATGTAAGAACTATTATGTTGGGTGTAAAAAACGCTACAACTAACGAAATTTGTGGAGAAACGTGGTTCAATGAACTGCGTATGACAGAATTAGGTAATGAAGGTGGTTGGGCGGCTGTTGCTAGTATGGATGTAAATTTTGCAGATTTTGCAAACTTAAGTGCAACTGGAAGAAAAAGCACCACAGGTTTTGGCTCTATAGAACAAGGTCCAAATCAACGAAGTTTAGAGGACACTCAGATTTATACTATTGTAACCAACCTTAATTTAGGAAAATTACTTCCTAATAAATGGGGTGTTCAATTACCATTTAATTTTGGATTTTCGGAAGAGTTAATTACCCCAAAATACGATGAGGAATTTCACGATATTGAATTAGATACTAGATTGAAAAATGAGACAAACTCAGCTAGGAGAGCTGAAATTCAAGAACAATCTGAAAACTACACAAAACGAAAAAGTATTAATTTTATTGGAGTTCGAAAAGACCGTACTGGTGATGCTAAACCTAGAGTTTATGATGTAGAAAATTTCACATTTTCGTATTCATATAATCAAATAGATCACCGAGATTTTGAGATTGAAGAATCATTAGACCAAAATATTCGTGTTGGCGGAACGTATAATTATAATTTCCAATCTAAAACAATAGAGCCTTTTAAAAAGAATGATTCAATATTTAGAAGTAAATACTGGCAGTTTTTAAAAGATTTAAATTTCAATTATTTACCTTCAAACATATCTGTTGGATCTAATTATGTGAGGCAGTATAATGAACAAAAATTTAGAGAGTTAAATTTACCAGAGAATAGTATTGGGGTACCTACCTTATATCAACGTAATTTCTTATTTGATTGGCAATACACAATAAATTATAATTTAACTAAATCCTTACGATTTAATTTTACCTCTTCTAATAACCGTGTTGTTAAAAATTATATTGATAGAGAAGTAAATCCTGATGGCACAATAGATTACAATGTTGATAATGAAATTGGTATTTGGGATGGTTTCTTTGATGTTGGAGATCCTAATCAACATTTTCAGTCACTTCAATTGAATTATGATTTACCTTTTGAAAAATTCCCATATTTAAAATTCATAAGAGCTACATATTCATATACAGGAGATTATCAATGGCAAAAAAGCAGTGACTTTTTTAGTGCTACCCCTATTTTGTTAGAGGACGGAACAACACAGGTTTATAATTTAGGAAATTCAGTTCAAAATGCAAGCACACATCGTATTAACTCCAGTTTAGATATGAAATCTTTTTACCGTTATTTAGGTATTAAGAAAATTAAGAAAAGTAATAGTTCTAAATCTAGAAAATCAGGAAGAGGAGAAGATATTAAATCTGGAAATTCTAGAGATGGAGGAAAAGATGGAAAAGAAAAATCAGAAAATAAAGAAGAAAAAAATACAGGATCATTATTAGCATCTTCATCATCTGGTAAAAATTCTGGGAGTGGAGGAGGAATATCAGGTACTGGAAATTCTAATACATTAAGTGGCGGAGAAAGAGCTACCAATATATTAATAGATATTGTAACTATGGTTAAGAAGATCCAACTAAATTATCAAGAAAACAATGGTGTTTTCTTGCCGGGATATACCCCTTCAGTTGGATTTGCTGGTTCACTAAAACCAACAGCTGGATTTACATTTGGTAGCCAAAGAGAAGTAAGAGAATTGGCTGCCCGTAAAGGATGGTTAACTCTTTATCCAGAGTTTAATGAACAGTATACTGAAGTAGAGTCTAAACAGCTAGATATTCAAGCTAACATTGAGATAATCCCAGGATTAAAAATAGATTTAACTGGGAGTAGAATATATTCAGAAAATTATTCAGAAAATTATATTATTGAAGATGGATTATATAGATCTTTAACACCAAATACTTACGGGAACTTCAATATCACTACTATGTTGATTAAAACAGCTTTTGAAAGTAGTGATGAAAATGGATCTGCTGCCTTTGATGATTTTAGAAGTAATAGGTTAGTAATAGCAAATAGACTCGCTGAAAAATTTTATGGAACAGCAAATTTTTCCACAGACCCAGAAACAGGATTTCCTATAGGTTTTGGAAGTAATCATCAAGATGTTTTACTCCCCGCATTTTTATCTGCCTATAAAGGAAGTGATGCTTCTGAAGAAAGTACAAGCATATTTAGAGATGTGCCTATTCCAAATTGGGATCTTAAGTATACGGGTTTAATGAGAATGAAATGGTTTAAAAAAGTATTTAAACGATTCTCAATTCAGCATGGATATAGGTCTGGATATACTGTAAATCAATTTCAATCGAATTTAGATTATGATCCTAAGAACCCTGAATCAGTTGACCAATCGGGGAATTATAAAAGCAAGATTTTATTGTCTAACGTAAACCTTACTGAGCAGTTTTCACCATTAGTGCGTCTAGATTTTGAAATGAAAAACTCAATTAAAATCCTTCTTGAACTTAGGAAAGATAGAGCGCTCTCTCTTAGTTTTGCGAATAACTTATTAACCGAAATTAAAGGTGATGAAATTATTATTGGAGCAGGTTATAGAATTAAAGATTTACGTATTGGAACTAATTTTGGAGGGAAAAAGACGATAATGAAAAGTGATTTAAATTTCAAAATAGACTTATCTAAAAGAGATAATAAAACAATTATTCGTTATCTGGATTTGGATAATAGCCAAACAACAGGTGGGCAAACTATTTATGGAGCACAGCTGTCAATAGATTACGCGCTTAGTAAAAACCTTACAGCGTTGTTTTATTACGATCACACATTTTCAGAATATGCTATTTCAACAGCATTTCCACAAACAACCATTAGAACTGGATTTACCTTACGTTATAACTTCGGAAATTAATTAAAAACTTTTTATTTAAAATATTATGAATGTACCCTCAAATTTAAAATACACAAAAGATCACGAATGGATTAGTATAGACGGTGATATTGCTACTATTGGTGTTACAGATTTTGCTCAAGGAGAACTTGGTGATATTGTTTATGTTGAAGTAGAGACCGTAGACGAGACATTAGATAAAGACGAGATATTTGGTACAGTAGAAGCTGTAAAAACAGTTTCAGATTTGTTTTTACCACTTTCAGGAGAAATTATTGAATTTAATGATAGCCTTGAAACAGAACCTGAAAAAGTAAACTCAGATGCATTTGGAGAAGGATGGATGATTAAATTAAAAATGTCTAACCCAGATGAAGCTAATGACCTACTAGATGCGGAAGCTTATAAAAAAATTATTGGGGTTTAAATACCTTTTGTTTATAGGGCTATTTTACACTATTTTTATAACAATTGCTTTTTTATTACCAGGAAGTGAATTACCTAAAGTTAGGTTTCTTAATGACAAAATAGTGCATATTGTATTATATATAATACTATCATTTATCTGGTTATTATATTATTTTGTGTCTCAAAAAAATCAAATTAATCTAAAGAGCCTTATTGTTATTCTGTTTGTATGTTTAATTTATGGCATAATAATTGAGTTAATTCAACAGCTGTTAATCGCTTCTAGGCAAGCAGATATGGAAGATGTGTTTGCAAATACATTAGGTGCTGTAATCGGTGCGTTGATGTTTTGGAATGTTAAAAACAGAATAAAAACTTGAAACCTTTTATTTACTAAAGAATTTCTATATTTTAGCAACAATATAAATACACTTTTATGGAACCAAAGAAAAATCCGAAATCAGATTTAAATCGTAGAAGTATGATATTTTTCCAACTAGGAATGGTATTAATGCTTTTTATTACATGGCGAGCAATTGAGAATAAAACCTATGATAAATCTGATATTTCACAAAGTCAAATGCAATATGACGATGATTTAGAAGAAGATATCCCAATTACAAATACGCCACCACCACCACCACCACCACCACCGCCACCAGCTGCGCCAGATGTGATTGTTGAGGTTGAAGATGAGGCAGATATTGAAGAAACTGTTATTGAATCTGCAGAGGTAGATCAAGAAGAGGAGATTATGGAAATTGAAGAGATTGAAGAAGTAGATGATGAGCCAGATATTGATGTTCCTTTCGCGGTAATTGAAAATGTACCTATCTACCCTGGTTGTGAAAAGAAAAAAGGGAATGCAGAAAAGAAAAAGTGTATGTCTGAAAAAATTCAAAAATTTGTTCAGAAAAAATTCAACACAGATCTAGCAGGAGATCTTGGTCTAGAAGGTAGACAAAGAATATCTGTGCAATTTAAAATAGATAAAAACGGAAATGTTGTGAATGTTATAGCTCGTGCTCCACATCCTAAATTACAACAGGAAGCAATTAAAGTTGTAAAAGCATTACCTAAAATGGTTCCTGGAAAACAAAGAGGGAAATCTGTAGGGGTTTTATATTCTTTACCAATCTTATTCCAAGTAGAATTTTAAAAAAAAAACAGTTTATTTAATAAATATAAAAATCTCACTTTTTAAAGTGAGATTTTTTTTTTTTGGCATAACACTTGTATTTAGGAGAGTATATAAACTCTTAAATAGTTATGTTATGAAATTATCTAAACACAATTTGAACAATGACCAATCAAAAACATTGTCAAAAAGAGAAGACAAAAAGAGTGTTAATCTAAAGTGGAATTCAACTTTGTTCTTCCAGTTAAGTTTAATAATTAGTTTGCTAATTGTTTATTCAATAATGCAAACAAAATTTGAGAATAAAGAAAAAGCTACGTTTATTCCAGATATTAATTATTTAGAAGAACCTCCATTGATTTTTTATACTTTAGAAGAACCAAAGAAGGTTCAGGAAAAGAAAGCTGTAAAAAAACAACCAAAAATTATAGCTAAGGTTATTAATAAGGTAGTTGAAGTTGATGACAATGCTAATTCTGAAACTGAGATTACAGATTATAACGAATCGAAGGCAAAAGGAAAAGAAATCCCTGAGCGACCAGTTACTAATGTAGTCCCAAAATCAAATAAAGCTATTAGCCTTCTTGGTGTAGAACATGTCCCTGTTTTTCCCGGATGCGAATTACTTTCTTCAAATATTGAAAAGAGAAATTGCATGTCTTTAAAAATTAAAAAGTTTATTGAAAAGAAGTTTAATGCTGATAGATTTGAGTATCTTAATTTAAAAGGAGAACAAACAATTTCTGTACAGTTTTATATAGATGAAAACGGAAATGTTTCTAATATAAAAGCTCGTGCAAATGAAAAAGCATTAGAAAAAGAAGCGATTAGGGTTGTTTCAAAATTGCCAAAAATGAAACCAGGCCGGCAAGGAGAGAATGTTGTAAAAGTGCAATATATGCTTCCAATAGTTTTTAGAATAAATTAGGATTAATATAAATCCTCATTTTTAAGCAATTGAAGATGGGGATTATTTACGCGAAACATTGTAAAAATCCGTATCTTTCCAAAAATAAAAATAGCATTTCACAATGAAGAAATTTGCCTCATTTCTTGTTTTATTAATTACGGTTTCCTCATATTCTCAAATTACAACAGTTAACTTTGAAAAATATCCTGTTTTTAAAGAATGCGCAACTATTTCTATAGATTCTCTTGAAAATTGTTTTAATTATACCCTAAAACAATTCATATTCAAAAACTTTAAAACTCCAAAAATTGTTTCAGAAGAAAATTATAAAGGAAAAACAGCGGTGTTTTTTGAGATCGATAAAACGGGAAATTTTAAGGTTTTATACATAGACGCAGTTTATAATGAGATTAAAGATGAAGTAAAAAACGTCTTTAATCAGTTACCGAAAATTACACCAGCAACGTATAATGGGGAACCTACCTATATGCAATTTACGATGCCATTTAAAATTCCTTTAGAAGAACCCCAAGAAGATGTGATTCACGATGAACCTGAAAACTTGAATAGTCTAAGTAATGAATATGATGATATAGAAAAGTATCCCTATACAGATGAAGAATATAGAAGTAATTTAAATATACCGCTTTCAACACAGTATTATAGTAGGTTTGATGCAGAATTAAATAAGGTTGGAACCAATACTCATACTACTCAAAAACCCTTTATTTACAGCGAAGTGAATAAATATTACAATTTTGAAGAAAAGAATAAAGCAATTCTAAAACCTAAAAATTCCTGGCTAGGAAGAAAATGGTGGAACGAGCATATGTTTACCTATAAAGGAGATGATTTTTGGTTTACTTTAGATCCAGGAGTAGATTTACAAATAGGAAAAGATATAGATGCAGATATTGACACTTATAATAATACACGTTTGTTATATGTACAGGGAGGGATAGGTAAAAAATTAAACTTTTTTACCGTGTTTTATGAAAGTCAAGGGCGTTTTGCAGACTATTACAATCGGTATGCAGAATCTATAAAACCATCTGGCGGGAATCCGGCAATTATTCCAGGAAGAGGAATTGCAAAAGAGTTTAAAACAGATGCCTACGATTATCCGGTAGCTACAGGATATGTGTCTTATTCACCATCTAAATATTTTAACTTTCAGTTAGGGCAAGGCAAAAATTTTATTGGCGAAGGCCACCGCTCATTGTTTTTAAGCGATAACGCAAGTCCGTATCCATATTTTAAAATCAATACAACCATTTGGAAATTAAAATACACACTATTATATATGTCGCTTAAAGATGTTCGGTCAGAAGTATTAAACGATAACAATTCCTATAGAAATAAATACATTGCAAGTCATTACTTAAGTTGGAACATCACTAAAAGATTAAATATTGGTTTTTTTGAATCTGTAATTTGGGAAAATAGTAACGACGGCTCTAATTTAGCGTATTATAATCCTATTATATTTTATCAAGCTATTCAGTTTTCAACGGGTTCAAGATCTGGGAATGCCTTAATAGGGCTAAGTGCTAAATATAAAATTACAGACCGTATTAATGCTTATGGGCAGTTTATAATAGATGAGTTTTCTTCAAGTGACGTGTTTGGAGGAGAAGGAAGTTGGAAGAATAAAACGGGCTATCAAATTGGTTTGAAATATTATGATGCATTCGGACTTAAAAACCTGTATTTACAAACAGAGTACAACAGAGTGCGACCTTACACATACTCACACAATACCATAGTCTTAAACTATGGGCACAATAATCAATCGATAGCGCATCCTTATGGAGCAAGTTTTTCTGAATTTCTTTTAATAGGTCATTATCATATTGGAAGAATATTTGGTGATGCAAAGTTTATTGTTGCCAAGCGAGGATTTGATTTTAATACCGAAGAAGATCAAGCTTTTTACGGTGAAGATATTTATAGAGAGGAAGGAGATAGAGCTTTCGAGAATGGGAATGAAGTTGCTCAAGGTAATACAACAGATTTTTTCTTTGCTGAATTTCAAGGAGGATATTTATTAAACCCATCCACAAATTTTAAAGTGTACGGAAGCATTATTTTTAGAAGTTTCACTCCATTAGTTGATACAGAAGATATTTTTGATAACCAAACCACATGGTTTAATTTAGGTATTCGTACCGATTTGTTTAATTGGCATAACGATTTCTAATTTAGTTATTTATATTTTTTAGCAATATCTTTATAAAGTGCTTTAATAAATTTTTCAGTACTAATAAAGCCATCACCAAATCCTTTATTGTCAAATTCTTTGGTAAGATCTTTCATTTGCAAAATTTCTTTTTCTGTTTTTTTAGAGACTATATGAAAAGCAATTCGTTTTGTTAAAAATGAAATCATATTTTGAGTATATTTTACATCTTTAATAGTCGAAATATCTCCGTGTCCAGGGATTATTTTAGTGTCTTTGTCTGCAATCATTAGAATTTTTGAAAGAGCATTTAGATTACCTGCAAAGCTGCCGCCATTCTCAATGTCTATAAAAGGATATTTTGCGTTAATAAAAGCATCACCAGTGTGCAGTACATTGCTATTAGTGAAATAAACCATTACATCTCCATCTGTGTGAGCATTATCAACATGGAATACAATTATTTTCTCGCCATTATAATGAAAAGTAAGGTTTTCAGAAAATGTAATCATTGGGAAAATATTGTCATTATTCATAAATTGACTAATGTCTTTGACACTTTCCTTTGCTTTTTCATCAGAGTTTGAATTATTTTCATCTTTTGAAATTTTTTCAGCTTTTTGCTCAAACGCTATTAATTGATCCCTTTGAGCCTTTCTTTCAACTTCTTCAATTAAACGTTTTTTAACATTATCATGAGAATAAATTATTGTTCCATTATCAATCATGTTTTTATTTCCACCAGTATGGTCATTATGGTGATGTGTGTTAATTAAAAACTGTACTGGTTTAGAACTAAGACGACTTACTCTTTGTAGAATATAAGGGGTAGCTTCTGCAAACTGAGAATCAATCATTAAAACACCGTCATTACCAATACTAACTACAATATTTCCTCCTTCTCCTTTAAGCATGAAAATACTATCAGTAACTTTTATAACAGAAATTCCTGATTTTGGTTTGTAATTGTTTTGCGCCTCACTACCCTTATTTTCATCACTATTCTTTTTATTCTCAACAATTTCTTTTTCTGTCCTTTTTTTTCTGTTTTTCTTCTGACTTTCTATATAGTCTTGTGAGAAAGTTGTAAAGCACCCTAATAATAAAGTAAATCCTATAATAAATAAATTACGCATCTTGTTTTTTTTTATTGATAGTCCAAATTAACAAAAAAAAGTTATTATTCTTACATAAGAATCTATATTATATATTGTAAAGAAAAAAGAGTAACTGTATATTTGTCGCGCAAAAACAAATAGGGTGTCTGTTATCCAAACATATACAAGAAAAAAATCATTTTTAAAAAACTTCGCTGAAATAACCAAAGTAAGGTTGTCTATTAGCGTGTTGTTTTCGTCTATTGCAGGATATTTACTTGGAGCAGAAAATGTAAATTTAACGACCTTACTTTTATTAAGCGTTGGAGGGTACTGTATGGTTGGAGCTTCTAATGTTTATAATCAAATTATTGAAAGGGACTTAGATGCTTTAATGGAACGTACTAAAAATAGACCTATTCCCGCAGAAAGAATTAGCGTCAATTCTGCTTTTACCATTGCGGTTATATTGACTATTATTGGTATTGTGACGTTATATGCAATAAACCCCATCACAGCAATGTTTGGCGCCATTTGCATATTTATGTATGTAAGTTTGTACACGCCACTTAAAACTAAAACGCCACTTTCTGTTTTTGTTGGGGCTTTTCCTGGGGCAATCCCTTTTATGTTGGGCTGGGTAGCCGCTACAGGTAGTTTTGGTATAGAAGCAGGAACGTTATTTATGATTCAGTTTTTTTGGCAGTTTCCCCATTTTTGGGCAATAGGTTGGTTTTTGTATGATGATTATGAAAAAGCAGGGTTTTTTATGCTACCTGATGGAAAAAAAGGAAAGAATACGTTAACACAAACTGTATTATATACCATTTGGACTGTTTTAGCATCGCTTATTCCTGTATTTGGAGTTACGGGTAATTTATATTTAACTCCTGTTTCTGGAGTTTTAATAGGCTTAATAGGATTAGGGTTTTTATATTTCGCTATTAGATTTTATAAAATTAAAACAAACAAAGTAGCCAAACAATTTATGTTAGCAAGTGTAAGTTATATTACCTTATTACAAATAGTATATGTGGCAGATAAATTTATTAGATAATGGATGTTTCAATAAATAAAAATTTTCAGATGGAAAATAATTTAGATAATGATAAACCAAGAGTAGACAGAGCAAAAAAAATGATGCTTTGGTTTGGGATGATAAGTTTAGGAATGAGTTTTGCCGGACTTACAAGTGCTTATGTGGTAAGTAAAGAACGACCAGATTGGTTGACAGACTTTCAAATTCCAGAAGCATTTTACATAAGTTTGATAGCGATTGTTATAAGTAGTATTACTATTCATTTTGCAAAAAAGAATGTAGTCGCTCAAGAAAGCAAAAAAGGAATGGTGTTGTTAATGATAACTTTTTTATTAGGAGTCGCGTTTGTGATATTCCAATTTAAGGGTTTTTCAGAAATAATAGCAAATGGATATTTTTTTACAGGGAGTGAAAGCACTATAACAACATCATTTATTTATCTAGTTGTGTTAATGCATTTAACACATATAATTGCTGCGCTAATAGCAGTTTTGGTTGTAATTTATAATCATTCTAAACAAAAATATACAAAAGGAAACACAGTTGGCATAGAGATAGCTACAACTTTTTGGCATTTTGTTGATATTTTATGGATTTACCTGTTTTTGTTTTTCTATTTTGTTAGATAAAAAATATATGTATTTTTGAAATCAATTAAAAACTAATTTCTTTTTATGGAAACAACAGTTGCAAATTCGGGCACTGACCAAAAAACCTGGGATGGAGGAAACAGACCTTTAAACGCTAGTTATGGAAAAATGATGATGTGGTTTTTTATCGTTTCTGATGCCTTAACATTTTCAGGATTCCTTGCTGCATATGGTTTTTCAAGATTTAAATTTATTGATTCTTGGCCTATAGCAGATGAGGTATTTACACACATTCCATTTATACATGGAGATTTTCCAATGTATTATGTGGCATTTATGACTTTCGTACTTATATTTTCTTCGGTAACTATGGTTCTTGCTGTTGATGCAGGTCACCATATGAAGAAAAATAAAGTAATTGTATATTTATTTCTAACCATTATAGGAGGTGCAATATTTGTAGGTTCACAAGCTTGGGAATGGGGAACATTTATCAAAGGTAGTTACGGAGCAGTTGAAACTAAAGGTGGAAGAATACTTCAGTTTACAAATGCTGAAGGCGAACGACAAGCAATTACAGATTTTGCAATTTCAATCCCTTCAGAAAGAATAACACAACAGAGTAACGAAGGTATTTGGTTTCAATCAGAATCTGTGGGTACAAGTGTTACTTTAGCTGAAGTTACCAAAGGGTTTTTAGCAGACGAATCCATATTGATTCGTACTCAATACCTTGATGAAAATGGAGAACGCACCGTTTTGTCCCGTCAAGAGTCTGTTGCAAAATTACAGTCAGATGGTATTGCAATTGTAGAAGGAGCTAATCTAAAACACAATGAATACGGAGCACCGTTATTTGCAGATTTCTTCTTTTTTATTACAGGATTTCACGGATTCCACGTTTTTTCGGGAGTTTTGATTAATATAATCATATTCTTCAATGTAATTATAGGAACCTACGAAAGAAGAGGAAGTTACGAAATGGTTGAAAAAGTAGGGCTTTATTGGCACTTTGTAGATTTAGTTTGGGTATTTGTATTTACAGTATTCTACCTTATTTAATAAGAAATAAAATTAAAAAATGGCACATACAGAACAAAATTTAGCAATATTTAGAGGAACTATAAAGTTTAAATCTAACGTTCAAAAAATTTGGGGAGTATTTATATTGCTTTCTATTATTACAATAGTAGAAGTCGCATTAGGAATTAGTAAACCTGAATTTTTAACAGCAAATAGTCTTTTTGCTTTAAAATATTTAAACTGGATATTCTTAGCATTAACGTTAGTAAAAGCCTATTACATTACTTGGGATTTTATGCATATGCGCGATGAGGTGAGTTTTCTACGTCGTTTCGTAGTTTGGACATTTATTTTCTATGTAACTTACCTTGTATACATCGTTTTAGTAGAAGGAAATTATATCTTCGATGTGTACGCTTCTAATTATGTGAAATTTAATTTCTAGATAAAGAATAAAACATTTAAAAGCCCTTACTGTAAATTCAGTAAGGGCTTTTTTTATAAATTTAATTTGTAAAAGAGGATACTTCACTATTTTCCCATTATTTTTGTAAAGTGAAAGCTATAGAAAAAATAAAAAAATTCACGGTATTAGGAGTATTGTTTTTGCTTCCTATAACCGCCTATCTTTTTTTTGCATCGGGAATAAATAACTTTGTAAAACTCCCAGTGTTAACAGAATCTGTTTCAGAAATAGACCAATTTAAAACCGAAGATGGAAAAACTAAATACCTGCAAGATCATATTACGGTTTTGTGTTTCTTCGGAAAAGATGTAGAAGCAAGCCACGCCAATGCGTTTAATTTAGCACACGAAATCTATAAAAAGAACTATCAGTTTAAAGATTTTCAGTTTGTAATCCTTATGCCTGAAGGAACCCAAGAAGAAGCAAGTTTTTTAAAATCAAGACTCGCTGAAATAGAAAACCCTGAAAACTGGAATTTTGTATATGCAACTCCTGAAGCTGTTAAAGATGTTTTTAATTCTCTAAAAACAAATTACACGCTACACAACGATTTGAGTTCTCCCTACGTTTTTATTATTGATAAAGACCGAAATCTTCGAGGGAGAAATGAAGATGAAGGTGAAGGTGAAGGAGTCTTATATGGATTTGACGCAAGAGTGTATGCAGAAATTAACAATAAAATGAGCGATGATATTCGGGTGATACTTGCTGAATATAGATTGGCGTTAAAAAAGTATAATAAAGAAAATTCCGCTAATTAAAATGAAAAAATACTCTTATATAGGCATTTCATTTATCATTTTATTATTTGGTATTTGGGCAATTCCTAAAATAGTTGATAATTTTACTAAACCCAATTTAACAGTAATTGGTAAAGTTCCAGATTTTAGTTTTACCAATCAAGAAGGGAAAATAATTACCAACGACACCTACACGGGAAAAGTTTACATTATAGAATTTTTCTTTACCACCTGCCCTTCTATTTGTCCAATTATGAATGAGAATATGGTGAAAATTCAAAATGAGTTTTTTGGAAATCCAAACCTTGCCATTGCATCCTTTAGTATAGATCCTGAAACAGATACACCAGAAGTTTTAAAAGAATATGCCCAAAAATATAAAATCACCAATCCTAATTGGAATTTCCTTACAGGAGATAAAGAGGAAACTTACAAACTAGCTAACCAAGGGTTTAACCTCTATGTGGGTGAAAATTCTGAAGTAGAAGGAGGTTTTGAACATTCAGGATTTTTCGCTTTAATAGATCAAGAAGGAAACATTCGTTCTCGAAAAGACGAAAATGAGAACCCCATTATTTATTATAATGGTTTGGAAGATTCAGGAATACAAATGCTAAAAGAAGACATTAAAAAGCTATTGTAACTGTGGAAGCTTCAGAGGTAAATAAAAAGTACAATCGGTTAATATGGATTTTGTCCATTGTAATCCCTATTGCGGTAGCTGCGCTCTTCGGAATTAGAATTCCAGGAGTAGAGCGTTTAGGATTTCTTCCTCCAATTTATGCAACCATCAACGGGTTGACAGCAATTGTTTTAATACTTGCTGTAATTCAGATTAAAAAGGGAAATAGAAAAAATCATGAACGACTAATAAAAACTGCAATGATGATGTCGGTACTATTTTTACTGTTATACATCACCTATCATATGACTTCAGATTCCACCAAATATGGTGGTGAAGGAACGTTAAAATATGTGTATTACGTTATATTGTTAACACATATTATTTTGTCTATTACTGTGATTCCGTTTGTGTTAATTACATTTGTTAGAGGACTCACAAGGCAATTTAAAAAACATAAAAAGATTGCAAAAATCACATTTCCATTATGGCTTTATGTTGCTATTAGTGGGGTGATTGTTTATGTAATGATATCACCATATTACTAATTCCCCCTTTGAAGGGGGATGTTTTAAAATTATCCAAAATGTTTAAAAAACCAATACTATTACTAACAATTACCCTACTATTAACTTCAATTCCCGCAGAAGCCCAATGTGCCATGTGCCGCGCTGTATTAGAAAGTGACGAAAGTGGGCAAGCAGCAAAAGGAATTAACAACGGGATTATGTATTTAATGATCTTTCCATATTTGTTGATTGCTGGAGTTGGATATGCAATTTATCACAGCCGAAAAAATGCTAAAGAAAAGTAAATAGTTTTATTAATCCACAGTCACTTTATTTTTAATTTTTCCTACAAATAATTTGGTGTTTCATTTTTTTTTATTTTACTAAATAATTTTATAAACATATTTAAAATATCAAAGAATGAAAAAACAATTTTTTAAATTAAGCTTATTAATGGTGTTATTTATTGGAGTTGCCAGTTGTAGTAGCGATGATGATGGAGGAGATTCAGGAAGTACCACAGATTTATTGTTTAATAAATGGTGGTATATAGAAAGTGATACTACTGCAGATTTTTATTTTAACTCAAATGGGAATTATGAACAAAATATTCCTTTTGGGGGTGGAATTGAGTTATTTGGTACTTGGGAATGGATAGATGAGGCAAATCAAGTTATGAAAATTACTTACGATGAAGGTAGTAATAGTGGAATTTCAAGTTATTATATAAAATTTACTGCAATAGGAGGTGATACAATATCAGTAAAATTTTCATTTGATGATGGTGAAACTTATGGTAATGAAAGACAATATCAAGATACAGAGATATAGATAAAACATTACTATTTTTTAGTAAATAACAGCCTTTTAGTTTTCTTAAAGTTATAAGAAAATTTAAAAGGTTTTTTTTGTAACAAATCTTAAATATTGAGTTTTATTAACAATTAATAATAGGATTATAATCCTTATTTCTTAACACCATTTTCACATTTTACAAATATATATTGCTGTAATTTGTGACAGAATTAATTAGCCATGATTGAAATAAAAAACCTGCATAAATCCTATAAAATGGGAGCGAATTCTCTTCACGTTTTAAAAGGTATAGATTTTGAAGTGGCAGAAGGAGAAATGGTTGCAATCATGGGGTCTTCAGGTTCTGGAAAATCTACATTACTCAATATTTTAGGAATCTTAGATGAAGCAGATGAAGGTTCATATCACTTAGACGGAACACTTATTAAAGATTTAAATGAAAAAGTTGCAGCACAATACCGTAGTAAGTTTCTTGGTTTTGTATTTCAGTCATTTAATCTAATTTCTTATAAATCGGCTTTAGATAATGTGGCGATGCCCTTGTACTATCAAGGTGTAAAAAGAAATTTACGAATAGAAAAAGCCATGCATTATCTAGAAAAAGTAGGATTAGCAGATTGGGCAACACATTTGCCAAACGAGCTTTCTGGAGGTCAAAAACAACGGGTTGCAATAGCAAGAGCCTTGGCTAGTAACCCAAAAGTATTATTGGCAGACGAACCTACTGGAGCTTTAGATAGTAAAACATCCTACGAAGTAATGGAGCTTATTCAGGGTATTAACGATGAAGGAAAAACCATATTAGTAGTTACTCACGAAGATGATATTGCTCATATGTGTAAGCGAATTGTTAATTTAAGAGATGGTGTTATAATTGATGATTCTACAATAAAACAAGTAAGAGCAAAAACCATAGCGAATGTTTAGTATAGAAAGTTGGCAAGAAATATTTGAAACCATGGGGAAGAATAAACTCCAAACTGTTTTAACAATGGTTTCGGTGTTCTTTGGAATTTTCATTCTTGTAATCCTAGTTGGCTTTAGTAGTGGTATTGAAAAAGGGGTAAAATCACAATTTGAAGAAGATGCTACCAACCGTATTGCGATAAGAACCAGAAGAACTACCAAAGAGTATAAGGGATTAAATCCTGGAAGACTTATTCAATTAAGAAATAATGATTTTGAAGAATTCAATGAAAAATACGAAGATAATATAGAATTTAAAACTTCATTGTATAGTGTTTGGAGAGGACAGGTTGTTTATAAAGGAGAAGTAGGGAATTATCGTGTTGAAGGAGCCTACCCTGACCAACAATTTATTGAAAACCAGAGTATGGTTTCGGGAAGATTTCTTAACAATAAAGACATTAACGAAATTAAAAAGGTTGCTATCATTGGTAATCAAATAAAAGAAGATATATTTAAAGATATAAACCCAATTGGAGAATATGTTGAGATTTCTGGAATCAATTTTATTGTAGTTGGAGTGTATACAGACCCAGGAGGAAAAAGAGAAGAAAGCAGAGTTTTTATTCCTTTAACAACAGCACAACAGGTATTTAATGCTGGAGACAAAATAAGGTCATTGGCTTATACCGTAAAAATGTCTGATAATTTTGATGAGGCAGTAGCGCTATCAATGGCAATGTCTGAAGGATTTGAAAACGATATAAAAACAAAACATATTATCTCTCCAGACGATCGAAGTGCTGTACGAATTAGTAACACTTTAGAAGAAGCAAAAAAAATATACAGTTTAATAGCCACCATTAGTTATGTATTTTGGTTTGTAGGTATTGGAACTATAATTGCTGGCGTAGTAGGAGTAAGTAATATTATGCTTATTGTTGTAAAAGAACGCACCAAAGAAATTGGGATTAGAAAAGCATTAGGTGCATTGCCAAATTCTATTATAGGAATGATTCTTCAAGAAGCAATTTTTATAACTGCATTTGCAGGGTTTTTAGGTCTATTTGCAGGAGTTGCATTATTAGAAATTATAAGTCCAATGGTAGATAGTGACTTTATAAAATCACCACAAGTAGATTTTAAAACTTCAATTATTACCGTAATAATTTTAATAATCGCAGGAGCATTAGCTGGTTTTGTGCCTGCAAGAAGAGCTGCACATATACGTCCAATTGAAGCATTACGTGTAGAATAAATATAAAAGATGTTTAGTAAAGACCGTTGGGATGAAATATTAGAAGCATTAAACGCAAACCGTTTTAGAACATTAATGACGGCTTTTGGTGTATTTTGGGGTATTATGATTTTGGTTTTATTGTTAGCGCTAACTAATGGCCTTAAAAATGGAGTATCCTCGGGTTTCTCAAATTTTGCAACCAACTCAATTTTTATGTGGGCGCAAGGAACATCGATGCCTTATAAAGGATTACCAAAAGGGAGACGGTATAATTTTAAAATACAAGATGTTGCTATTTTAAAAGAAAAATTTCCAGAATTAAAATATGTTTCCCCAAGAAATCAATTAGGTGGTTATAGAGGAGCAAACAATGTAACTAGAAAAGAAAAAACAGGAGCTTTTAGTGTTTCAGGAGATTACCCAGAATTTATTTATCAGCAACCTATGGATATTACCGAGGGTAGATTTATTAGTTATTCAGATATTAATGAAAAGCGAAAAGTTGCAGTAATCGGTGTCGATGTAGTAAAATCTTTATATGATAGCGGGGAAGAGCCCTTAGAAACCTATATTAAAATTAGTGGAGTAAATTTTTTAGTAATTGGGGTTTTTAAAAAAAGTAATAGCAACGGCGATGATGAAGAAGATGCCAATACTATATTTGTTCCGTTTTCAACTTTTTCACAAGTTTTTAATTATGGAGAAAGAGTGGCTTGGATGGCGATTACTGCCGAAGATGAAACAAGTATAACCGATTTAAAGACTGAAATATTTTCCGTAATGCGAAAGCAACATACCATTCATCCAGACGATATTCGAGCTATTGGAAACTGGGACCTTGCAGAGCAATTTGGAAAGATTATGGGCTTGTTCGGGATTTTAACCTTTGTTGGGTATTTTGTTGGCAGTCTTGTATTGTTTTCAGGAGCTATAGGTATTAGTAATATTATGCTTATTGTCGTTAAAGAACGTACTAAAGAAATAGGAATTAGAAGAGCATTGGGTGCAAGTCCATGGAATATAAGAATGCAAATTCTTCAAGAATCATTGATGCTGACAATATTTGCAGGTATGGCAGGAATTGCTTTTGCATCTGGGGCTATTTGGTTAATGAATACAGTCATTGATGCTCTTGGACCAATTGAAAATTTTGTAAACCCGTCGGTAGATATTAAAGTGATATTAATCGCGCTGTTTATACTAGTAGTTTTTGGTGTTTTGGCGGGGTTAATACCAGCAATAAGAGCCACCAAGATGAAGCCAGTTGACGCATTGCGAACCGATTAAGAAATAAAAAATATAAATTGAATAAATCATTATGAAAAGAATAGGAACCATCATCACCTTGGCAGTTATTTTAATAGCATTTGCATTTGGGATACGATACATTTATTTAAAAGACCAAAAGGATCCTGTAGTTTACAAAGTTGAAAAACCGTATACGTATTCTATAATTAAAAAAACGGTTGCTACCGGAAGTATTGTACCAAAGGAAGAAGTGCTTATTAAACCAAATATTTCAGGAATTATTGATGAAATTTTTGTGGAGGCAGGTGAATATGTTAAGGCAGGAGATTTACTAGCTAAAGTAAAAGTAGTGCCCAATGTATCATCTTTAAATAGTGCTAAAAACACTATCAATAGTATTAATACTCAAGTTGAAACAGCACGTTTGGCATTTCAGAATCAAGAAAATATATATAACAGACAAAAAGGATTGTTTGAAAAAGGGGTGATTTCAGCCAACGAATTTGATACAGCGCAATTATCTTATAATCAAGCAAAACAACGCTATAAACAAGAACAAATTAGCTTAACAAATGCTCGACAGAATTATGATATCGTTAGAACAGGAACAACAACTGGAATGGGAGCAGCAGCAAACACAGAGATTAGAGCAACTGTTTCGGGGATGGTTTTAGATGTTCCTGTAAAAACAGGTAATCAGGTAATTGAATCTAATAATTTTAATGACGGAACCACTATTGCAACCATAGCGAATGTTGATAATATGATTTTTGAAGGAAAAGTAGACGAAAGTGAAGTAGGTAAAATTAAAGAAGCCCTTCCTTTAGAAATCACAATTGGAGCTATTGAAAACAAAAAGTTTGATGCAGTGTTAGATTATATTGCCCCAAAGGGAATAGATGAAAACGGGGCTATTCAATTTGAAATTAAAGGAACCTTAAAGAAAAAAGACTCTACATTTATTCGTGCAGGATTAAGCGCAAATGCATCTATTATTTTAGCGAGAGCAGATAGTGTAATGGCGCTTAAAGAAGCATTGATTCAATACGATCCAAAAACAAAAACTCCATTTGTTGAAGTGGAGGTTGGGGATCAAAAATTTGAAAGAAAAGATATTGAAATTGGAATTAGCGACGGAATTAATGTAGAAATTAAAAGTGGGATTTCTAAAGACGATAAAATTAAAGTCTGGAATCAACTAAAACCTGCAAAAGAGTTTAAACGAGGTGGCTAATCTCAATTTATTTCTTCTTCATTAATGTAACAATTTTAATATATCAAAGACAAATTCAACAACAACTAGTAATATGAAAAAGGTAGTACTTGTATTTTTATTCCTAGCCATAGGAATTTCAGTAACAGCACAAAATAAAAAATGGACACTGCAAGAATGTGTAGCCTATGCTATTGAGAATAATATTTCGGTAAAGCAGTCTGCATTAGAGGTGGAAAATTCAGATATTTCAAAGAGTGATGCGTTGGGTAATTTCTTGCCATCATTAAACGCTTCTGCAGGAAATAGCTGGAACACTGGATTAACCCAAGATGTTTCAACAGGAGTATTAAGAAATATAACCTCTAGAAGTTCTTCGTATAATGTGTCTGCAGGCGTTACTGTATTTAGGGGTTTAAGAAATCATAGAGAAATGCAGAAAGCAAAAATGCAGCAACTTTCTTCCCAGTATAATTTAAGTAAAATTAAAGATGACATTGCATTATTTGTTGCGAATGGTTATTTGCAAGTATTGTTAAATAAAGCCAATCTTGAAGTTGCTTTAGAGCAAAATAATGTAACCTTAGATCAAATTAAAAGGACGCAAGAGCTAGTAGAGGCAGGGGTATTGCCAAAAGGAGATTTATTAGAAATTAAAGCGGTAAGTGCAAACGAGAAACAAGTAATTGTACTTTCTGAAAGTGCTGTAAAGATTTCATTAATAAGTTTAGCGCAGTTGTTATTGATTCATGATTATGAAAATTTTGATATTGCCGAGGAAGAATTTAATGTAATACTTTCAGAAATAACTAGTAAAAATGTAGAGGAAGTAATTAATTCTGCTAAAGAAAACAGGTATGAAGTTAGAATAGCGGAACAGAATATGGACGTGGCTCAAAAAGATTTAGAAATATCTAAAAGTTTTTACTGGCCAACCATTAGTGCGTTTTTTAATTATAATACTAGAGAAACAGACATAGAAAGAATATCTCAATTTACAGATCCAGATAATCCTATAATTACTACACAAATTGGATATGTTGGGAGTACTGGAGAGGCTGTTCTTGCAGATGTTCCTAATACGAGTTTGATTTTGACGCCAGCATTACCTTATGGAGACCAGCTCTCTAATAACGATGGTATTTCTTATGGGGTGCAAATGAATGTCCCTATATTTAATGGTTTTTCTTCCAGAAATAATGTGAAAAGAAACATTATTAATGTTAAAAGATTCGAATATCAATTAGAGCAAACTAAATTAGATTTAGAATCTAATGTTTATCAAGCTTATGTGGATGCCGATGGGTCGAAAAAGGCATACGATGCTGCATTGGTAGCTTTAGAGTCTCAAGAATTAGCGTACGATTATGCTAAAACAAAATATGATGTTGGTTTAACAAATGCATTCGATTTTAGCCAATCTAAACTTAGATACGATAAAGCACTTATAGAGGTAAATCGCTCAAAATTTGATTATATTTTTAAATTAAAAGTATTAGAATTATTTTTTGGAATTCCAGCGACAGAGCTTAAATTTTAATAAGTTACCCGACTTAATTGGGCAATAAATATGAAAAAGAATAAACTTATTTGGATTATTTTAATTGGAGGTGTTTTTCTTGCAGCACTTTTATGGGCACATAATGCGGGTTTAATTGGCAGTAAAACGAAGGGAAAAAGTGTAGAGATAACCAAAATCGAGTTTTTAGATATCACTGAAACCGTTGCGGCAACAGGAAAAATTCAACCCGAAGTTGAGGTGAAACTTTCTTCTGAGGTTTCTGGAGAAATAATAGGGTTACCCATAAAAGAAGGGCAACAAGTAAATAAAGGAGATTTATTGGTAAAAATAAATCCAGATTTAATTCAAGCTATGGTAACTCAATCGCAAGCTGGATTAGAAAATGTGAGAGCACAATTAACACAAGCTGAAGCGAGTTTAAATAACTCAAAACTAAATTACGACAGAAATAAATCACTATATGAAAAAGGAGTTATTTCAAAATCTGATTGGGATAAATCTGTTGCCGATTACGAAATGTCTCAAGCCAATGTAAAGTCCGCTTATTACAATGTTCGCAGTGCAGAATCATCTGTACAACAATCTAGAGATAATTTAGCAAGAACTTCCATTTTTGCTCCAAGGGATGGGACCATTTCAAAACTTTCTGTAGAATTAGGAGAACGAGTGGTAGGTACCGCTCAAATGGCAGGTACTGAAATTGTACGTGTAGCGAATCTTAATAATATGGAAGTAGAAGTAGATGTAAACGAAACCGATATTGTTAAAGTAAATGTTGGAGATTCTACCATTGTTGAAGTTGATGCGTATTTAAAAAGAGAATTTAAAGGAATTGTTACTGAAATTGCAAATACTGCCGAAAATGCATTGTCTGTAGATCAAGTGACAAACTTTAAGGTGAAGGTTAGAATACTTCCAGAATCGTATAAAGATTTAACAGAAGGAAAACCTGAAAACTTTTCGCCATTTCGTCCTGGTATGACAGCGACGGTTGACATTATTACCAATAAAAAAGAAAATATTATTGGAGTGCCAATAAGCTCAATTGTTATAAAAACAGACACTACTTCTACAAAGAAAAAGAAAAAAGTAAAAAAGGCTAATTCTAATACCAAAAAATTTGAATGTGTTTTTATTAAAAATGGAGAAGAAGCAACGTTGAGAGTTATAGAAACAGGAATACAAGATGATACAAATATTGAAATTGTATCTGGGTTAAAAGAAGGAGATGAAGTAATAACGGGGCCTTATAATACCGTTACTAAATCATTAAAATCTGGCGATAAAGTTGAGGTAGAGTCTCTTGAAGATGAAGAGGATGGGAAATAAAATAATGAAAATAAAGTGATTAATGGCTACAATTTTATGTATTGAAACGGCAACTACAAATTGTTCTGTAACACTTTCGGTTAACGGAAGTATTATTGCATTAAAAGAAGATTATAACAATCAATATTCTCATGCAGAAAGACTTCATTTATATATTGAAGAATTACTTCTTAAAAACAACATTTCAAAATCAGATTTAGATGCAATAGCAGTTAGTAAAGGCCCTGGGTCTTATACTGGACTCCGCATTGGTGTTTCATCTGCAAAAGGCTTGTGTTTTGCTTTAGAGATACCATTAATTTCAATACCAACATTAGATTCTTTGGCATATCAAATTAAAGAAAAAAACGGCATTATTATATCTATGTTAGATGCGAGGCGTATGGAGGTGTATTCGGCGATTTATACTGCTGAAAATAAAAATAAAATAAGAAAAACTAAAGCTGAAATTTTAGATGAAAATTCCTTTTCTGAATATTTAGAAAAAGGAATTGTTTATTTTTTAGGAGATGGAGTAGAAAAATTTAAGGGTATTTGCACTCATAAAAATGCTGTTTTTGTGGAAGGAAAATTACCTTCGGCAAACGAAATGGGTAAATTAGCTGAAGAAAAGTATAAAAAAAGCGACATCGAAGATGTCGCCTATTTTGAACCCTATTATTTAAAAGATTTTATTGCTGGCTAGTATTTTTTTTATTGTCTAAATACATAACAACTCTTTTTAAATCTTTCTCTTTAGTTATATCAAGTTTTCTTTCTTTACAATAACTTTTCACATCTTCTTCACTTTCTCCAAATGTTTTGTAAGTTTTCTTTTTGGAGTCGGGTAATTCAACCATTCCGCCATTGTTAAAATGAATATAGTATGTTACTCTATCTTCAAATTTAGCAGGAACATCTCTTTCAAAAGATGTTTTTGCTTTTTTTGATTCATAATATTTTTTACCTAATTTTTTATAAAGGCTTAAATTCTTTCCAGTGGTTATTACTTGAAAATATCCTCCTTTTTCTAGGCCTTTTCCTTTAGATAAATAAATAAAAGAATCGTTCAAGATAGTAACAGAAATATCTGGAGATTTTAATAAAGCTGAAATATCTTTGTCATCAGATTGCAAAGATTCTTTAACTTCTATTTCATCGGAATAAATATTATACCGCATGGCTACATCCGACTTAGTAAGCTCTTTGTTTATGTAAATATTTCCTAATAGGAATGTTTCAGAATTATAGGGGGTGCCGTTATAGGTATCTACAAAATCTGGAGAGACATAATTTCTGTCCATAGTTTCAATAAAAAGATCTGTTTGTTGTTGAAGATTTCTGTTTTGTGCATAGCCGTTAGAAAACCCTATAAGTAATAAACTAATAGTAATAAAAATTTTCTTTTTCATAGTATTCTAATTAAATTTATAATTGATGCTTTTTTAGTGTAATTTAATAATCCAAAAGTACTGCTAACAGTTCTTCTATGCAAACTAAGTAAGTCGGTATTTATAAATTTAGACCTATTTTAAAGAGTTTAACATTTAATATTACTATTTAATAGTTATAACTTCCCTGATACTTATAGGTAAGCCATTAATGGTAAATCCTTCCAAACAAACTTCGTAATCACCACTATTGTCAGAGGTGTAAAAATAGATTACTACTTCTTCCGAATTTATTGTGATTTTAGGTTCCCATAATAATTGGTTTCTAAAATCGGGTATTCGATTCGATGAATTACTTGAGACATTATAAACTTGCTGGTAGTAACTCTTTTGAGGTTGAGATTTCAATAATTTATGTTCTATTAAATAATCTCCCTCCATTTTTCATCCATTGAGTATAGTGTAATTACCAGAAATGAGATCACTGGTTAACCAATCTTCAATAAAATAAAATTGATATTCAGTTATATCTTCAATATTGATTAATACTTCTTTTAAATTAGAATCTACAAAAGTTAAAGATAGTTGAGAATCCTTTTCTTGTGAAAAACCAAATGAGAATTTAATTAGTAAAACAATTAGTATGTATTTTTTCATCACTATTAATTATTAGCTTCCCCAAAGCAACCTCATTTTTTAAATAAAACCTAACGGTTATAGTCGTCATTTATTAATTAAAGGTCGTAATTTATAAATGAAGACAACAGAAATAAGCCGTAACTGTTACAATAACAAAGGAATACAAAAACATCCTTTATAAATGGCTAATTATTTTTTTTAGCTGTTTAAGAAAACGGTATTTTTATAATATCCTAAAAAAAGGAAAACTAACTAGTTTAAATTACTGTTACTCATTAATGAAGCATTGCATTACTTTATTTTTTATAGTATTTTTTGTCTATTCAAATGCGCAAACAAATACTCAAGAACCTTTGCAATCTATGACGTATAATTCATTATTGCTTTTATACAATAATACCAGAGACACTTCAAAAGCAAAGAAAATAGCAAGAGTTTATATAGAGAAGTCAAGACTTGATAATGACAGTAATAAGATGGCATTGGGGTACGTAAAAACGGCTTTAAAGTCTAAAAGAAGAAATGCTATAAAATACTTAGACACTTCTATAGCATTAACAAAAAACAGTAATCATATTAACTTTCCAGCATTAGCCTATATTAATAAATCACATTTGTTATATGAAAAAGAGGAATATGAAAAGAGTTTGCAAAGTGCAATTTTAGGGTTTCAATCTTCAAATAGAAATAATAATATTGATCAAGAGATTACAGCTTTACATCAAATTATTAGGATAAATGAATTATGGGGAGATTATTCAAAAGCACTGGAAACATCTTTTTTAACCTTTAATTTGCTAAAAGCAAATCCAGAAATTGAACACTTTTCTGAACATTATTTATATTCCTTAGAAGATATAGGAAAATGTTATATCCGTTTAAAAAAGCCAGATTCTGCCCTGGTTTATTATAATATGGCCATTAAAGAAACTCTAAAGAGAAAAGATACTTTCACCTATCTAGCTTTTGTTTCGCGTACAGGCTCTGCTTTATATGCTAAAGGGAATTATGACGCTGCTTTAGATAGTTTGCAAAAAGGGGATAAAAATAGAGATTTGTACAATAGTAGTTATTTGCCATACTATTACTACTATCTTGGGAGCACTTATTATAATCAAGGAAATAAAGAAAAAGGAATTCCTTACTTAAAAAAGATAGATTCTATCTACGAAAAAAAACATGTATTAAGTCCTGAACTTCCGTTAGTCTACGATAAGTTGGTAAGTTATTATAGAGATAAAAATGAAAAGGAAAAGCAATTAGAATATCTTTATAAATTGGTGCGTGTTGTAAGAATTATAGATGCTAAAAGAGTAAATATAAAAGCTAAAACAGAAAAAGGATATCTTATTCCGAAGCTGCTAGAAGAAAAAGAAACGTTAATAGATGAGTTAAATAAAAAAAACAAAACCTCTACGGTTATTACTTGGTGGATTTTAGGATTTTTAAGCATTAGTATTATTGCCTTGCTTTATTATGTTAGAAGACAAAAACAATTTAAACAACGTTTTGAAAAACTAATCGCAACCCAGGAAATAACAAAAACTAAAAACTCAACAATTGAAGTTGATAATAATGTTATTTCTGTAATAATTATAGAAAATATTTTAAGACAGTTGAATTTTTTTGAAACTAAAAATGAATTTTTGTCGAGAGATATTTCGCTTAATGAAGTTGCTAAAAGTTTCGAAACTAACTCAACCTACCTTTCCAAGGTTATTAATTTAAAAAAGGATAAGAATTTTTCTCAATATATTAATGATTTAAGAATTGATTTTGCAATCAAAGAACTTGAAGCAAACAAGACTTTTAGAAGATACACTATAAAAGCAATTGCTAATGAGTGTGGTTTTAAAAGTTCTGAGTCTTTCTCGAAGGCATTTTATAAAAAATTTGGAATCTACCCTTCCTATTTTATAAAGCAATTAGAAATAAAAGGAAAATAAAAAAACGGAAGGTTTAAACCTTCCGTTTTAAATATAACTAAAAGATTTTTTTTCAACTATAAACTATAAACTATAAACTATCAGCAAATTCAGCAAGTTTGATAAGGTCTTTTTCTTTATTCACGTTTATTTTATTCTCTTTTACAAAAGACTTTATTTCCTTTTTATGGTCTATACTTAACGCATCTGCTTTCTTCTTTTTAGTGTTGGATAATTCTGTTAGAACTCCTTTATCGTTAGCTATATAATAGGTTAACTTCTCTTTGTAAGTTGGAGATACCGGTTTAGACATAGATGAATATGCTTTTTGACCTGGGATATAAACTTTTTTAATTTTTTTATAAAGAGTTAATTGTTCTCCTTTATAAAGTAAAACAAAATACCCTTGAGCTTTGTTAAATTCACTTAGAGAAATAAACACAAAACTGTTAGAATTTATTTGTAAAGTAATTTCATTGGTCTTTTTTAATAACCTAGCTTGATCATCTGTTAAAACAAATGTTTTTTTAATCTCAAAAATATCTTTGTGAGCATTATAGCGTAGTCCAATATTTCGAGCTATGGTTAAACCGTCTTTAATAGCAATTCCTTTCTGAAACTCTTCGCTTGCATAAGGAGTTCCTATAAGGTTAATTTCATTATTTTTTGGAATAGGGATTTGTGAGATGTATTTATCTATAGCTGTATCATTAAAAACAGATTGTGCTTGCGAATTAACAGTAGCTAATGTAGCAAAAAATAACAGGAAAATTAAAAAATTCTTTTTCATAACAAAAATTTAAGTCGGCAAAGTTATTCTATTAATTGTATTTTCTAGTAAGTCAGTTGTTAAATAATTTGTAATTATTATGTTAAAAAAGTGATTTAGCACCTGAAAGTGTTTTGGTGTAAAAAACAGCCTTCAATTGTCTAAAATATCAGGTATATTTTTTAACTATTATTACAGTGTGAAATAAAGGAAGATTTTTGAAGTTCTAGTGTTTCCCTATAAACCTTTACTGTTCTTTAAGTGTTTAGTTTACTAATTTTAAGGCTTCATTTGGTTCTGAAACAGGTAGTTTACAAGCATTGTTAACACAAACATAAATTAGTGTTTCTTCCGCTATGTATCTGAGTTCTAATAATGGGCTTTTCTTGTCTGTGGTACTTCCTGCAATTAAAATATTTGGCAAATAGATGTTGTTTATTTCTGAAATTTTTTCAATAGCCTGATCTCCAACCACCACAACTTCATAATAGTTGTGCTGATAATTAAGTAATAAATCTAACCAATTTGAATACCCACTTGGGTAACCTGCAATTTCTGGTTTTACATTATGGAGCATTTGTTTTGCAGTTTTGCTAAATTTATTTTCATCAAAATGATGCGCAAGAACAAAAAGATTTTTTGCCATTATTGAATTAGAAGCTGGAATCACATTGTCTCTAAATTCAAAAGTTCGCGTTACTAATTTTTTATCTTGTTTGGAGGTAAAATAAAACATTCCTTTTTCTTCATCAAAGAAGTTTAAAAAAGAATAACCTGCTAACTCCTTTGCTTTATTGATCCATTGCTCGTCTAAAGTAATTTCATACAAGCCAATAAAAGCATCAATAACAGTTGCGTAATCCTCTAAATAACCATTAATGGAGCTTTTTCCGTCTTTATAATTATGAAACAATGCACCAGAATCTTGCAGTTGTTTTTCAGAAATAAAATGAGCATTTTTAAGTGCAGCATCCAAATATTTTTTTTCTTGAAAAACTTTATACGCATCAACATACCCTTTAATCATTAATGCATTCCATGAGGTTAAAGTTTTATCATCCAAACGTGGTTTTGCCCGTTTATTTCTGAAAGAAAGCAAGGTTTGTTTCCAGTTTTGTTTTTTTAACTGAAGCTCCTCTAAGCTAATCGAAAATTGTTCTAAGATTTCTTCATCACTTTTATTTCTAATGAGTACATAATGATCTTTTTCCCACTTTCCGAAGTTATTCACATTGTAATATTCAGCAAACAAATTATAATCTTCATTAAGCTGATTTTTAAGTTCTTCTTTAGTATAAACATAATATGTGCCTTCCTCTAATTCACCTTCTGCGGTTTCACTATCCGCATCTAAAGAAGAATAAAAAGCTCCTTCCGTATTAGTCATTTCTCTTGCAATGTATGCTAATGTTTCAGTAACCACTTCTTTATAAAGGGGGTTTTGATTTAAAGAATAAGCATGGCTATAAAGGCTTACCAATTGTGCATTGTCATATAGCATTTTTTCAAAATGAGGTACATGCCATTTTATGTCGGTACTATATCTAGCAAACCCACCACCAATATGATCGTAAACTCCTCCATAAGCAATTTTGTTGAGGGTTAACATCACATAATCATTCATTTCTTTATTGTTTTTTTGAACAGAATACCGCAACAAAAATTCAAAATTGTTAGGCATCATAAACTTTGGAGATCGATTGTTACCGCCAAATTTATAATCGAAATTATTTTGCCATTTAGAAACAACAGAATCGGTTGGATAGTTTTTAAAATTAATCTCTGTGTTATTCATAGAAATTAAATCCATACTTTTTATTCCATCCTCTAACCTATCAGCATAATCTATCAGCTTTTGTGGATTTTCTTTATATAATTTTTGCATTTTTCCAAGAGCATTAATCCAATCATTTTTTTTGAAATAGGTACCTCCCCAAACAGGCCTTCCGTCAGGGAGAGCTACTATATTTAGAGGCCATCCAGCACTTCCCGTCATGAGTTGTACAGCATTAATATAAATTTGATCTACATCTGGTCGTTCCTCTCTATCTACTTTTATTGAAATAAAATTTTTATTCATTACAGCAGCAACCGTAGAATCTTCAAAGCTCTCTTTTTCCATAACGTGGCACCAATGACAGGCTGCATAACCAACACTAATAATTATCAACTTATTTTCATCTTTAGCTAGTTGTAAAGACTCGTCATTCCAAGCTTTCCAATTTACAGGGTTATGTGCGTGTTGGAGTAGGTAAGGGCTTGATTCATTTATTAATTCGTTAGTGTAATTGTGAGTTTCCAATATTTCTTTTTTTGAAGTGTTACAAGAAAAAAGTAACATCGTAATTAGTAATAGTGATATCTGCTTCATAGTTAATTTAGTATAAAACAAAAATACACTTTTGAAATTTCCAAAAGTGTATTTGTAATTCTTTTAGTAAAACTCTATCCGTTAATGGCTTCAACAGTCATTACTTTCCCTTTAAGCATCTGTCTTAGCATTGTTTCAATTCCGTTTTTAAGGGTTACGGTAGAAGAAGGACAACCACTACAAGCTCCTTGTAAAATAACTTTTACGGTTTTTGTATTTTCATTATAAGAGTCAAAAGCAATATTACCACCATCACTTTCAACAGCAGGTCTTACATATTCGTTTAATATAGAAATTATCTCTTTTTCAATATCAGAAAATTGCTTTGCCTTTTCTTCTGAAATGGCGCCTATTTCCTTTTCTGAAGCAAGAATTTCATCATTAAAGATTTTTCCTCCGTTTTCGATATAATTTTTAATAAATTCTCTTAACTCATTTACAAAATCTTGCCATTCAACATTTTCTTGTTTTGTAATGGACATATAATTAGCATTTATAAAAACTTCTTTCACAAATGGGAAATTAAAAATTGCACTTGCCAAAGGAGAATGAACTGCTTCAGCGACATTTTTAAATTCATAAATAGTGTTGGCTAAGGCTTTATTAGCAACAAATTTCATTACTGAAGGGTTTGGAGTGCTTTCAGCATAAATAGTGATGGGAACTTTGTTGTTTTCGGGAGAGTCTTCAATTATAATAGGTTCTCCCGAGTTAAGATACTCTGTAATGCTAGTGGCAACTTCATTTTGTACGTCATTCCAAGTCACTTTGGTAGCATCAAAACTAAATTTTTCTATAGCAATAAAATTTTGAGAAATATAGATGGTTTTTACAAAAGGTAAATGAAATAGTTGTTGCGCTATAGGGCTAGGTTTAGCGTTGTCAATATTGGTAAATTCGTAACTTTTTGCTTGGGTTAGAAAAGAGTTTGAAGCAAACTTTACAATATTTTCATTATTAGTTGGTTGTACAGTTATATTAAATTCTGGCATTTTCTTCATTTTTTTACAAAAATATGAAAAGAAAACCAATGTATTCAATATATTTGAAAACTTAACCGCTTGCTATGAAGAAGATGTTATTCCCCATTGTTCTACTTTTCTCAGTTATTGGGTATTCTCAATTTATTACGATTGATGAAACTTATACTATTCAAGAATTGGTTGAAGATATTTTGATTGACACTCCCTGTGCAGATACCTCTAATTATACATCTATTACGGGTACAGATTTTGGTGAAGGCAATGGTATAGGTTATTTTAATGCCAATGGCTCTGATTTCCCTTATGAAGAAGGGATTATTCTTAGCTCTGGATATGTGTCTAACGCATCAGGACCAAATTTAATTCTTCATAGCGATGGAGCAGGAGGATGGCCTGGAGATACAGATTTAGAAGCTAATACCACTGCAACCAACACTAATAATGCTTCCTATATTCAATTTGATTTTGTTCCATTTATAAATGAGATTGCATTTAATTTTTTATTAGCTTCAGAAGAATACAATCAAAATTTTGAATGTACATTTTCAGATGCGTTTGCATTTATACTTACCGATCAAGTAACTGGGATTGTGCAAAACTTAGCAGTACTGCCAGGGACAAATATACCAATTGAGGTTACAAATATTCACCCTGATGTTCCAGGGCAATGTCCTGCTATTAATGAAATTTATTTTGATAAGTATAATTTTTCACCATTTAATGATGAAAATATAGCTGCTATTGATTTTAATGGACAAATTGTTAGTCTAACTGCACAAGGGAGTGTTGTTCCTGGAAATCCATATACTATTAAACTTGTTATTGCGGATGAGACAGATACGGCTCTTGACTCAGCTGTTTTTTTAGAAGCAGGATCTTTTTCTTTAGGTGTAGATCTTGGAGACGATTTGACCATTGCAGGAGGGAATGCGCCATGTGAGGGGGAGTCTGTGGAAATAGGTGTTTCAGCAGACATATCTGGAGAAACTTCTTATAAATGGTATGTTTGGAATATAGGGACTATGATGTTTGATTTAATTCCTGGAGAAAATTCTAATACATTAATTGTTACTCAATCTGGAACTTATCAAATTGAAATGACTTTTTCAGGAGGTTGTTCTGCTACAGATGAAATAGTTATTGAGTTCTCCCCACAACCTATAGCTGTTGTTCCCGATGATCTTATTTTATGCGATGAGGTTCCCAATGATGGTTTTTCAGAGTTTGATTTAACGGTACGTGATGTTCAGATTATTAATGGTCAGGTTGATACATTTGTA
>JAUVAS010000074.1 GCA_030591585.1 Flavobacterium sp.
GAGGAAGATTTAAAAAAAGCTATTGCTGAAATTGTTGCACAAACGGGTGCTTCTTCAATGAAAGATATGGGTAAAGTTATGGGAATTGCATCAAAACAATTTGGTGGTCAAGCTGATGGAAAATCGATTTCTACAGTAGTAAAAGAGTTGTTATCATAATATATTAAGAATAAAGATAAAGATTCCCGTTTTCACGGGAATGACAAGGCCCCGTGGCGCAACTGAATAGCGCATCAGATTTCGGCTCTGAGGGTTACAGGTTTGAATCCTGTCGGGGTCACTTTTAGCTAATATAATTAGCAACAAAACCATGTAAGTCTTATGATTTAGGTGGTTTTCAAGTTCTTAGGAATACATAAGATTTGATGGAATATGATTTATTATGGTAGCTAATCGACAGTTAGATATCAAAATGGTAGCTCAGCTACCATTAAAAAAAATCATTCATTAAACCAATATAGTTGATTTGACTTTCGTCTCAATAAATGTTCAACAATTTAAAGACGACAACTATGCGTACAACAAACACCTTTTCCGTTCTTTTTTGGGCTGACCAAAAAAATACTAATAATAACGAAGCTATTATCTATGCAAGAGTAACAGTAAATCAAAAAAGAGCAAATATTAGTATAAAACGAAAAGTATCACTAGATCTTTGGGATAAAAAAATAAAAAAAGCCAAAGGAAACTCAAATGAAGCTCGGCAAATCAACCAATACTTAACTCAGGTTAATTCACAGCTTTTTTAATGCTACCAAGATCTGAAATTTAAAGGAGACCTCATCACTGCAAAATTAATAAAAGCAAACTATCTTGGCGAAGGTGAAAATTCAAAAACTCTTCAAAACTTAATCGAATATCATGCTATAAAAATTGAAAGTACTCTTGCAAAAGGATCCATTCGAAATTATAAAGTAACAGAAGGATATATAAATAAATTTCTTGAAAACAAACTAAAAACAACCGACATTTTCCTTAAACAATTGGATTATAAATTTATTTGTGATTTCGAATCCTACCTACATTGTTTCTGGCCGAAAGGTCATCCAAAAGCATTGGGTCAGAATACTGTGATGAAACATATCCAAAGATTGCGAAAATTGATAACATTAGCTTATCATTTAGAATGGATAGGTAGAGATCCATTTGTAAGATGGAAGCCTACTTTTGAAAAAAGAGAACGTGAATTTCTTTCAACAAATGAACTATCCAATCTTGAAACCTATTATTTCCCTATTGAAAGACTGGAAAGAGTTAGAGATTTATTTGTTTTTAGTTGTTATACCGGCATCAGTTATGCAGATGTTATTAAACTCAACAATACCCATATTCATAAAGGAATTGATGGCAATAATTGGATTATTACCAACCGACAAAAAACAAAAACAATTGTTAAAATACCTCTATTATATAAGGCCCAAGAGCTTATTAATAAATATCAAAACCATCCAATGACTGTTATTACAGAAACATTATTTCCAGTCATAACAAACGAAAAACTCAATTTATACCTTAAAGAAATAGCTGATGCTTGTGGTATTATTAAAAACCTAACTTTTCATATGGCTCGACATACATTTGCAACTACAATAACTCTGAGTAATGGTGTACCTATTGAAACAGTTTCTAAATTATTAGGTCATACAAAAATTGTAACTACTCAAATCTATGCTAAAGTAATTGATAGAAAAGTAAGTGAGGATATGGAAAAGCTGAGAGAAAAATTTGATTTGGAAACTAATGATGACTTAGGTAACCATGTTATCTAATATGGACAAATATTGTAGTTTTTTTAACATTGGTTTTCTAGTTGTAAGTTTGAACTAGAAAATCAATGTTATTAATCCAGTTCTAACCATTCTTAATTGGTTCAATTATCACATTGCCAGAAACAATATTGTTATTAATATCCACTCCATTATAAATTCCCTGTGTCTCCTCTTCGCATTTAATAAAATCAAGAGCTTTTATATAAATAGACACTTTTTGCAAATGAAACATTCCTGAAATAGAGAAATCTAAATTCAAAATTTGACCTTTGTTTAGAACAGTAATTTTGTCATCTTCTATAATTATAGAATCGTTCAAACTTATAATATTGTAATGATATTTTTCTATTTTAAATTTTAATTTATAACTATTCTTTTCAATTTTAAAATCAAAAATATAGCTACCCGCTGAATTTAACAACACTTGTGCATAAGGACTCTTTTTTGAAAATAATAAAGGGTTTTTCCTAATGCTGCTTTCAACTATTATCCTATTTTTATTTAATTCTTGACAAATAATCGGATCAAACGATTTGTTAGTAATTTCATCTTCAATTTCAACTTTAGAATTGTACTTTTTTAGGATCATTTTACCTGCTATGGTATTATCATACTTATCAAATCCAGAATAAGTGCCAATAAGAAACTCACGTTCATGAGGGGCAGATTTCCCTACAAAAAATATATATTTAGCTCCTTCATTTTTTTTACTTCCAACATAAAAGCTTGTATCAAAAAAAACAAAACCTTCACTATGGGTTATTGTACCAAAAAAAGAATAAATGCTAGTTTTACTAAACTTATTCACATATATATACTTCATTTCAATATTTTTCCATTGTTTGTAAATTATGACTTGACCTTTATTCATTTTTCTATCCTCACCATAATAATAGCATACATAATAATAATCTTCAATATTGTTATCTTGTTGCAATGTTTCTAATTGCTTTCTTTTTTGGTCAGGTGTAAAAAAATCTTGATTGATAAACTCATGAATATCTTTAAATCCTAAATAATTAAAATATATATATTTATATTCTCTACTAATTTTTATAAAAGGCTTACCTGTTGAAACTTCCCTTCTTTTATTATATAAATATTTTCCATTTACAAATCCCTTGAGAACCAATTCAAAATCATTTTTAAAATTTGGTTTTTCTGGGTTATAATTTCCAAATCCAAATAATTGAGTTTCCTTATAGTTGTCTTTTATTTTATATTTCTTAGTGAAATGATCAATTAACTTCTTTAAAAGTATACTGAATACTACCTTCGTTAATATTAATGTTCCTCTTTTTTCAATATTATCCATTTAATTCCATATTTAAGATTAGGAATTACTAAAATACAATAAAAGATTAAGAAATAAAAATTAGGAAAACCTTCTTTAATACTTTTGACTCATATTAACCTAAAAATCATATGTTATGTTGCGAAATTTACTAATAATGTTAATTTTCTTTCCATCAGTTTTATTAGCTCAAAACCTAAATATAAGCGGAAATGTTAATTCTTCAGAGGGGGTTTTACCAGGAGTAAATGTAATTGAAAAGGGTACATCAAATGGCACTACCACAGATTTAGATGGTAATTATTCTCTTAATGTTAAAAACGATGCTATTTTAATTTACTCATCAATGGGGTATAAAACACAAGAAATTCCAGTTAAGGGAAAGTCTATTATTAACGTAATCCTGGTAGAAGATGCTGCTCAGTTGGATGAAATTGTTGTAAAAGGCTTTACTGATGTAAAAGGTAGAGCTAGAAAACGTCTTGAATCAATTCAAAGTGTACCTGAAAGTGTAATTGCGGTTACATCTCAACAGATTGATGCTACAGGAATTGATAATATTGGAAGTTTTTTAACACAAATTCCAGGAGTATCTTACGGTGAGTCTCAAGACCCAGGTACTGTAATGATCAGTATTAGAGGAATTCCACAAATAAGATATGGTTCTTCCCCAATAGCTACAGTTGTTGATGGGGTATATTTAGCTTCTGCGGACCTAAATACACAATCGTTATATGAAATTGACCAAATTGAAGTTATTAAAGGAGCTCAAGGTTTGTTTTATGGTAAAAATGCTATTGGAGGAGCTGTTGTTATTACAACTAAACAACCTAGGAATGGTTTTGAAGGTAATGTTAAAGCTGGTTATGGTAATGGAAATACATTTAAATTAGAAACAAATTTATCTGGATCTATAGTTGATAATAAGGCGTTCTATCGTTTGGGTGTAAGTTATTTAAACTCCGATGGATTAATCGAGAACACAACCCTTAATAAAAAAGTTGATTTTAGAAAAGATTTAGCATTACGAGGATTATTGAAATTTAGACTAGGTAGTAAGAGTACATTGTCCTTAACTGGTCGATACAGTGATGTTAAAAGTGGGGCCATTACCTTTATTAGCAGCAATTCCAATCCTGGATTTGAAGATTTTAATCCAAATAGTTACGAAGGTAATCCAGATGCGGATTTTTTAGGGGAAGGAACTTTGAAATCATCTATCATTACAGCATCTTTTGAAACTGCATTTAAAGGGTTTAAATTAGAATCTCACACATCATATTCTGATGTTGACTTATTTTATGATGGCGATTATTTATCATTTGCTCCTATAGATGTATATGGACCAATTCCTGCAGCGTACCAAGAAATGACAAGAGCTTCAAGAACATTTAATGAAGAATTAAGATTGATTTCTTCAAATTCAGCTTCAAAACTTCAATGGAATCTAGGGCTTTTCTATCAAAATATAAATTCTGATTGGATCACTAATATATATTACAATCAAGATGTAACTGACTTTGATTATTCTAATACTTCGGAATTTAAAATTAATAATGACAAAAACTCTCTTAATTCTATAGGTTTATTTGGATTTCTAGAGTATGATATAACTGAAAAATTTAATATCTCTGCAGGTCTAAGAAATGAATGGGAGACATTAGAGAACAGAGACAATATTGGAGATGTAAAAAGCAAACGATCTTATAACGCTTTTCAACCAAAGTTATCTATGTCTTACAAAATTTTAAAAGACAAAATGCTTTATGCAAGCTATAGTCGTGGATTTAGAAGTGGGGGTTATAACCCTGTGGAAGTACCAGCAAGTGGTATAAAGAAGGAGATTGATCCAGAGTTTACAAATAGTTTTGAGATAGGAGCAAAAACAAGTTTTTGGGACAATAGATTTATTTTAAATTTAGCATATTTTAATACTGTATTTGAAAATCAACAAGTGTATCGTTTTGGAACAGATGGTGTGAGAAGTTTTTTAGGTACTGTGAATTTTGAGGAATCAAAAGCATCAGGGTTTGAAATAGACACCAAGTTAAGAGTCACAAAACACTTCGATATACTCGGAGGTGCTTCATTCATTGAAACCGAAATCACAAAAGCTTTTGAGGAATCTGCTGTAGGTAATAAAATACCTTTTGCACCGCAAAGTAGTTTTTATGTAGGACTATTTGCACATTTCAAAGTTGGTGAAACATCAAATATTTCTGCAAATGTTAACATTGAAAACAAAGGTAAAAAATATTGGTTTGCTGATGATTTATATGGAATAGATCAAAAAGATATTTTTCAAGACCCATACACTCTAGTTAACACAAAATTGATATATGATATAAAAGACTTTTCCATTGCCCTATGGGGGAAAAATATTTTCAATACAAAATATAATCAAGAATGGTGGCCATTTGGAGTTTTTGATGGCGACCCTCAAGGAGGTCCTATTGGAGATATTCGAACTCCAAGTCAACCAATAACTTATGGATTGGAATTATCCTATAAATTTTAATAAAAATAGTTAGTCAGTTTTCATAAATAATTTGAATTTTAAAGCCTCTAGATTCATTTTAGCGGCTTTTTTTAACCAAAAAATAATAAAATATGAGAGTAGCAACAGATATTGGAGGTACTTTTACAGACCTTGTTTGTCTAGAATTTGATGATAAAACAGGAAAACCTATAGGTGTAAAAGTATCTAAATCAGATACAACACCTTCTAATTTTGAAGAAGGTATATTTGATACAATTCACAAAGCAGATGTCGATTTAAATAAAATTGATTTTTTTGCTCACGGCACAACAGTTGTCATTAATGCTTTAACCGAAAGAAAAGGAGCTAAAACAGCATTAGTTACCACAAGTGGATTTAGAGATGTGTTAGAAATTGCACGTTGTAACAGACCCGATCTTTTCAATTTCAATTTCATAAAACAATCTCCGTTTGTGCCACGTTTCTTACGTTTTGAAGTTGAAGAACGAATGGATTATAAAGGAGGAATTGTCAAGGAATTAAACACATCTACTTTAATGTCAATCGCTAAAGTATGTAAAGAAGAGAGTGTTGAGGCAGTTGCAATTTGTTTGTTACATGCCTATAAAAACCCTGTACATGAAATACGTTTGCTTGAAGAACTTACCAGATTATTACCTAATGTAGAAATTATTGCATCATATCAAGTTACTAGAGAATGGAGAGAATATGAACGTACAAGTTCTACTGTTCTCTCAGCATATGTTTTGCCGCTAGCAAAAAAATATCTAAATAATTTAGAGAAAAAATTAAAAGCAAAAGGTCTAAAAAAAGCACCTTATATTATGCAATCAAATGGTGGAATAACCACTATTAAAGATGTAAAAGAAAATCCTATTACTATGGTAGAATCTGGGCCCTCAAGTGGTGTGTTTGGGGCTATTGCTTTAGGTAAAGTGATTGGTAAAAAAGATCTTATTGTATTAGATATTGGTGGTACTACTGCAAAATGTGCATTAGTAGAAAATGGACAAGTAAAAATTACTACCAATTATAAAATAGATCATTCACGCACCAAAGCAGGATATCCAATACAAACTCCCGTAATTGATATCGTAGAGATAGGTAATGGAGGTGGTAGTATTGCATGGATAGATGCAGGTGGAAAAATGCATGTAGGTCCTAAAAGTGCTGGGGCAATGCCAGGACCTGCAGCTTACGGACGTGGAGGAAAAAACCTAACAACCACAGATGCCAATATCATTACGGGAAAGATACATCCAGATTATTTTTTAGGAGGTGAATTACAACCAGATTATGTGAGTATTGATTTAGCTGTAGCACCATTATGCAAAAAATTAAATGCTACAAAAGAAGATGTTGCAAAAGGAATTATACGAATTGCAAATGCAAATATGATCAATGCGCTAAAACTAATTTCTGTAAATAAAGGATACGATCCAAGAGATTTTACCATGATGGTTATAGGAGGAGGAGGTGCAATGCATGGGGCAGATCTTGCACGTGAATTACAAGTGAAAGAATTGATTATTCCACCACATGCAGGCGTTTTCTCGGCATTTGGTATGCTAATGTCAAATTTACGAAGAGATTATATTCGAACAAATGTATTTATCTTAAACGATAAGCAGAAAAAAAACATACAAAATATTTTTCTAGAAATGAGAACTATAGCTATTGCTAATTATAAAGAAGATAATTATGATTCTTCTGATGTAGTTTTTACACATTATGCGGATTTGAGGTATAATGGACAAGAACACTATGTTAAAGTTCAACTTGATAATTTTTCAGATAAAACAGAGCTAGATGAAATTATAACTAACTTTCATAAAGCACATAAAAAACAATACTCCTTCAGCTTAGATGTATCAGTAGAGTTGGTTAATTTCCACTTAGTAGCAGAAGTAGAAGTTGATAAACCCGACTTTCCAAAATTAGAAAACACAGAAAAAAAGGTTGAAGACGCTGTTTTTGGAAATCAAGAAGTAGATTTTGATGATTTAGGAAAACATCTTACTAAATTCTATAATAGAGAATTACTAGAACCTGGAATGATAATAAATGGACCAGCAGTAATTGCAGAAAACGCTACTACTACAATAGTAACACCAATTCATATATTATATGTTGATGATTACGGCAATTTAATATTAACGCTACAACAAGAAAAATAATGGAAAAATTTACACTAGATATTATTCAGGATGCTTTAGTAGCAGCTGGTGATGAAATGTTCAAAACTCTTGAACGAACTAGCATGAGTCCAATTATATATGAATCATTAGACTATGCAGTAGGAATTACAACCAATAAAGGAGAACTTTTAGCACAAGGAAATGGAATAACCGCTTTTTTAGCAGCCTTAGATTCTGTTGTAAGAAGTACTTTAGAAAAATACAGCGGAGAAAATTCATTGCAAGAAGGTGATGTGATAATCGCTAATACTCCTTATGCCGGAGGTGGAACACACCTTTCGGATGTATCTGTAGTCTACCCGGTATTTCATCAAGGTGAACTAATTGCTTTTACTGTAAATAAGGCACATTGGACTGAATTAGGAGGAACTTTTCCAGGATCAGTTTCAACAGTAGCCACTGAAATATTTCAAGAAGGAATGCATTTTCCTTTTATAAAAATAAAAAGTAAAGGAGAACTCAATCAGGCAATTATTGATATGATAAAAGTCAATGTGCGTTTGCCTGAGAGTACGCTTGGGGACTTATTCGCAGGAATTGCTGCTGCTGAAGTTGGAGCAAAAAGAGTTATAACAATTATCGAAAAATATGGCTTGGAAACCTATAAGAAAGCAGAAACCTCATCTCTGGATTATGGAGAGCAAGTTTGTCTCGAAGCACTTAAAACTATACCTAGCGGTATCTATGAAGGAGAATCTATCATAGAAGATAATGGTTTTGGAGAAGGTCCATTTCCTATTAAAGCAAAAATCACAATTTCAGATAATGAATTTGTGATTGACTTTAACGGTTCTCATCCGCAAGTTAAAGGTGCTGTTAATTTATCTTTTAATGGTTTGGTGACTGGTTGTCGAAGTGTTTTTAAAGCTATTACGACACCTCAAATGGATGCCAACGGTGGAGCTTTTAGACCTATGAAAGTTCTTTGTGAACCGGGTACTATTGTAAGTGCTGAATCTCCCGCTGCTGTATCAATATATTACGAGACTATGATTACAGCCATGGATTTGATTTGGAAAATATTAGCACCTATAATGCCTGACAAATTACCTGCAGGGCATTTGAGATCAGTTTGTGCTACGTTTATTTCAGGGATTCATCCTGACACCAATCAATTTTACATACAAGCAGAGCCTTTAGCAGGAGGTTGGGGTGCTTCCAATAGTCATGATGGCAATAGAGGGCAACTATCTTGTGGTAGTGGAGAATCGTATAATATTCCTATTGAAATACGTGAAATGCGCTATGGCATTCAAGTAGAGCAATACGCATTTCATAATGAAGGTGGAGGCTATGGAGAGTATCAAGGAGGTAATGGACAATATGTAGATTATAAAATCTTATCAGATGAGGCTAGTTTAACAGCGGCGTTTTTGGGAGCGATAACCAAAACATGGGGTATGAATAAAGGACATGGTGGATCGTACAATTATTTTAAAATTATTAAAAAAAATGGAGAAGAAACTAGGCATAGTTTAGGAACCAATATAGCCCTTGAAAAAGGTGATATTGTCCGTTGTGTAACTGCGACTGGTGGAGGATATGGAGATCCAAAAAATCGTTCTAAAGAGAAGGTGTTGTTAGATGTGAAAAATGGATATATCACCAAAAAAGAAGCCAAAGAATTTTATCAGCTTAATATTTAATCTTATGAGAGATATAAAAATAATGTATTTAAATCCTGTTGGATTTGATACCTACGATTCCTTTTTTGCGGAAATGATTAAGGAAAATAAATTTCCTAATACTGAAGTTCATATTACGTCACTACCATCTACTGTTGGTTTAATGGATAATTTGGAATATAGAACGTTTAATGCATTGATAGCTTCTGACCTAATTAAAGCTACAAGACAAGCATCAAAAGAAGGGTTTGACGCAATGATTATAGGATGTTTTTATGACCCTTTCTTATTGGATGCAAGAGAAATTTCGGGAGATATGATAGTGATAGGTCCAAGTCATTCTTCAATTGAAATCGCACTAAGACTATCTAATAAATTTTCTGTTATTATAGGTCAAAAAAAATGGGAACATGAAATGCATACCACCATTAAAGAATATGGATATGGTGAGCATTTAGCTTCTTTTAGAGATGTAAATATGCGTGTTAGTGAATTTCAAGAAGATCATACATTAACAGAAAAAAAATTAATGATGGCAGCAAAATCAGCTATAGAAGAAGATTTTGCAGAAGCTATTATTTTAGGTTGCACCTTAGAATTTGGTTTTTATAAAAAAATGCAAGAAAAATTAAAAGTACCTGTAATAGATCCATCTTTAGCGGCACTAAAACAAGCTGAACAGGCAGCTCTATTAAAGAAAAACTACAATTGGAAACCTTCTAGAAAATGGAGTTGCGAAGCACCTCCAGAAGAAGATTTAAAAAGATTCGGTTTATTCAGTGAACCTTATCAATTCGGAAATAGAATAATTGTAAAATAATGGAGATAAAAAAAATCACTTACCCAACACCTGATGAATATTATAATAAACAATTATTTCATATTCAGGAAGATGGTTTAGATATTCAATTTGGAACAGTCTTTCTAGAAAAAGGAACAAGAATACCAGAAAAGGGGTTCTCAAAACATCCGCAACACGAAATCTCAATAATCACCAAAGGAAAAATTGAGATGCTAAATGAAAAGGGAGCTGTTTTAGGTTATTTAAATGCAGGCGATTTTGTTTATATCAAAGCTCTAGAAGCTCAAGCAGGAAATGTATTAGAGGACACAAAACTTATATATGTTTTAAATCAAAAGGTTTGAAAATAATAAGGTTTCATAAAATTGGAGGTCCAGAAGTTTTACAGTTTGATGAAATAGATATTATCAAACCAAAAGAGAGTGAAGTTTTATTTAAAGTTAAAGCTTTTGCCTTAAATCAAGCTGATATTCTTTTTATTAATGGAAATCACTATACTCAACCTAATTTTCCTTCTCGAATAGGCTCAGAAGCAACAGGAGAGGTTGTTGAAGTTGGTAAAAAGGTTACCCAATTTAAGAAAGGAGATAATGTTACTTCAATACCATTTTATACTCAAAAATATGGTGTGCAGGGAGAATATGCCACTGTACCTGAAACATATTTAACAAAAGTTCCAGACCTATACAGTATAGAGGAGGCAACATCTTTTTGGATGCAATACCTAACAGCATATTATGCACTTTTTAAGTTAGGAAATGTACAAAGGGGAGATTATGTCTTTATTCCGGCAACATCTGGAACAGCAGGACAAGGTGCTCTAAAAATAGCAAAAGATGTGGGAGCTATAGTTATAGGTTCTACACGTACTCAAAGCAAGAAAGATTTTATCAAAAATTTGGGAGCAGATCATGTGATTGTCACAAACGAAGAAAATACATTACAACGATTAAAAGAAATTTCTAGAGAACAAGGAATTAAATTTACTTTCGATCCTATTGGAGGTAAATTTAATTCACAATACATGAGTGCTTTATCTTTTGGAGGCTCTGCTGCTGTTTATGGGTTATTGAGTGGTGAAGAAATAAAATTTCCAATTTTAGATTTAGTAAGAAGCAACACTAAATTATATGCCTATTCTATGTTTAATCATGTTATGGATACAACTCTATTGGAAGAGGGTAAAGCCTATGTCTTAAAGTGCATTCAAGAAAATGGTCTAAAACCCCATATAGACAAAGTATTCGATTTTAAAGATACCGTTAAAGCTTATAGATATATGCTTTCGAATAAGCAAAAAGGAAAAATAGTAGTAATGGTTTAAGCTAAGTATAAAAAATAATAAAAAACAAATGGCAACAGGATTTTACAAAGTACCAAAAGCAGTAAATGAACCCGTTAATTCATTTGCGCCAAACAGTAAGGAACGCAACAGTTTATTGGCTAAGTACAAAGAAATGTACAAA
>JAUVAS010000017.1 GCA_030591585.1 Flavobacterium sp.
GTTCTCTTCCTAATAATAATGGAGAGTTAGAGCAAATTCCTAAAACGGGACCAGTAATGGTTTGAGCCCAATTATAGCTAGGAATAAAGTCATCTGGATTTATTTGAAGGTGCATTTGAAAACTGGTGTTACAACCTTCAAACAATACAGAATTATGTTTTATAAAAAGCTCATCAACACCGCGCATATGCATCCTAAAGTCTTTTCCTCTAAGTTCTTTTAACATATCATTTAACATCCAATATCTGGGCAATGGTGTCATAAAATCCATTTCCAATTCTCTTTTTGTAATTGTTGGAAGAATTCCTGTGAGCACTATTTTATTATTGAATTTCTTAGCTGAATCCTTTGCCTTTTTAAGTAGAGTGCTTAATTGCTTTTCAACTTTAGAAAATGCATCCCCTTTTAACTCTATGGGATCTAAATTAATTTCAAGATTGAATAAAGCTATTTCTGTTGTAAAATGAGGATCGTTGATATCTTCTAAAATTTCTGTAGATTTTTTTGAAGGGCGCCAATGCTTGGTTACTATACAAAATTCTTGTTCAGATCCAATACGGGTAATATCACTTTCAAACAAACCCTTTTCGAGCATTAATTCAATTGCTTTAATGTCGTTAAGCAAATGTCTAATAAAATTGGATCTTGCTTTTTTATCTGTGATGGTGTTAATTTTTTGATCTCCCATAAATCTAAAGTTTTTGTTTTGTTATCTCATTCCTATATGGAGCAAAACAAAAATGATTGACTCCCCTTATGGTTAGGGGTGTTTTTAGCCATTTTTTAGTTTTGTAATTAATTTAAAATTACTTAGTTATAAAGTTAGAGTAATAAAAGGAATATTCCAAACAGAAAGATATATACTCATTACACATAGCTTTTCGGTTTTTTCATTGCTTCTTTTTCCCTTTCTCTGCGTTAAAATTATAAACCGTAACTAAGGCTATGCTTTATAATTTATGCCTTGATAAAGAAAAAAATAATTTGTCAAAATTTCCGAAAAGCTATGTGTAATGAGTATAGATACTATATTTTAAAAACAATCTAAATTAAGTTGCTTTTTTACATTTCATCTCCAAAGAAAATGGCATTCATTAATAATTTGTTGGTACCGTACCAAAATGCTCTAAAGTTAGTGTTGTCTGTAAAATAGATAATGGTTCCACGACCTAAATGGCCAACTTTAAACATGGCAGTACTTTTTAATTTTTCTAGGTTTATATTAGAAATATAACCAGCCAAAAGAGGGTTTTTTGTGTAGCGAATTGGGTTGCTATAACTGTTTTTGTCTGTTTCCATAAAAAGAGTTGAGTTTCTAAAAACAGGTAGCGTATAATTTTTATACCCAAAAGCAATAGGATGGGAGCGGTCTAGTTTCGTTTCAAAAATAGCACCACCAATTACTTGAGCACCAAAATAGTTGCCTTTTTGCTCAAATGAAATATTTTGAGCACTATCTTTTTTAGTTTTAAATTTAATATTTAAAAGATTAGTATTAGCAAACCATTTTCCAGCATTTTTATATCCAATTAAAGTTCCTCCATCTTTAACCCAAGTTTTTATATTTTCTGTATCTTTTTCAGACAAAGCACTTCCCCTACTATTGGGTAAAATAATATCTGTGTATCTGCTTAAATCTACTTGGTTTAAATTACGGGTATCTAGTTTGGTTACTTGTATGTTGTAGCGTTGGTCTAGTAAATGCCAAATTTCACCTGCATCATAGGGTGTAATTCCTTGCCCTACAATAAGTGCAATTTTTTGAGGTTTCAATATTCTAAAATTCCCGCTTCCTAAATCGATACCTTCTGTAAGACCTGTACTTACACTTGTAATAGTTACATTACTTTCTTTTACTATTTTATTAATGAAATTTGAAAGTTCTTTTTGAGAAAGATTCTGATTTTGCACTGGAATTAAAATAGTACCATAGTCATAATTTTTATTTTCTACACTAAATGGTTTCAATCCAACTTTCACTTTTAAACCCTTGTTGAGTAGGCTGTTTAAAGCCTTTGGTGTATAATAATCGTGCCATTCCATTAGGTATGCGTAATTTGAAGTTTTAGGAGAAGTAACCGTTGGTTTTTTTAATTCTGAAACGAAAGCACCTTGTTTGTTGGTAGTTTCATTTTCAGAATAATCCATATTAAATGCTAACGGGAAAGTCCAAGCACTAACATCGTAAAATAGACTATCTTGAAAGGTGGTTCTTTTTTCAAACATTGCTTTGATAAGTCGGTGTTGTTTTTGATTTTTCGGAATTACATAACTAAATCCTTTTTTGAATGTTTTTCCATTTTTAGAAAAATCTTTTTTCAATTCGTAAAACGCTATTTTGTGTCTTTGAAGTATTTCAGCAAGATGATATACTCTATTAGCATCTTTCTCATCGCCAAAAATAATAGCTCCACCAACAGAAGCTTCTTTTTTAGCATCGTTATAAAATTTTTGCTGATAGGTTAATAATTGTGTTCTTAAAGATACGGCAGCTTCAAGAGTGGATAGTGCTGCTGTAAATTGGTTGCGAATGGTAAATGGAAATGTGAGAATTCCATTGTCGCTTTCTTGTGCGTGGCCTCTAGAGGAGGCTTGTTCAAATAAAATTCCGATACCTCCATTTATATCTGGGAAGGTAGAGCCTTTTCCGTAGTAAAAATCATCAAAACTTTCTTTACTATAATATAAGCTTCCTATTTTATTGAATGCTTTTGCGTGAAATTTAGCGATATCTCCAGTCAATTCTTGGTTTTTTGAAGGAGTTAGTGGGTGTGTTCGTGAAGGAATTCCTGGTTGAAAGAAAAAAGTAGCATTGGTTCCCATTTCGTGATGGTCTGTCAAAATATTGGGATACCATTTGTGGAATGTAGTAATGCGAGCTTGACTTTCTGGCAACTGTACGGGAAGCCAATCTCTATTCATATCAAACCAATAATGATTGGTTCTTCCTCCTGGCCAAACTTCGCTATATTCTCTGTCGTTGGGGTCTGGATTACTATTTTTGTTTTTATGAATATTTGCCCAATATGCAAAACGTTGAAGCCCATCTGGATTGTAGGAAGGATCAAATAGAATAATAGTATTATTTAGTAATTCATCAATTTTTGCACCTTGAGCTGCTGCTAAATAATAGGCAACGGCTAAGGAAGCATTGGAGCCACTGGCCTCATTGCCGTGTATTGAAAATCCTTGATATACCACTACTGGCATTGAAGGAATATTATTATTAGAACCTGCTTCGGTTAAGGAGAGGTGTTCTTTTCTAATCTTACTTATGTTGTTATGATTTGTTGAAGAGGTGATGGTTAAAAGTAAAAGAGGTCTTTCTTCAAATGTTTTACCTCTATCTTCAATCGTGATCCTATCACTTGAGTTTGCCAGTGCATACATATATTGCACCAACTTGTCATGAGTAATATGCCAATCTCCAACTTCGTGACCAATACTGCTTTTTGGTGTAGGAATGTCTTTGTTGTAGCTAACATCTTTTGGTAAGTAATAATCAAGATCTACAGAATAATCTTGTGCAATTAAATTAAAAGAAAAAAAAAGAATAAGTAGTCGAAATATATCTTTCATGCGGCGATTTTGTTTTGCCTAAAGATATATAAAAAAATCCCTTCAAATTTTTAAATTTGAAGGGATTTTTTTATAAAGAGGGGTGTAATATTTTTAAATATCGTCGAAGTCTACATCTGTAAAACTAGAAGTTGAGTTTTCTTCAGTTTTAGTTTCAGAATCTGTAGTAGTATCATCATCTTCTCTTTTATAATCTTTTTGATGACGTTCGCTTATTACTTCTTCACCTTTTTCATCTATAATAAATGAAATCATTTCACTTAAACTGTCTTTAAATTCAGAAAAATCTTCTTTATAAAGGTATATTTTGTGTTTTTTGTAGTGAAAAGACCCATCATCGTTGGTGAATTTTTTACTTTCAGTAATAGTTAAATAATAATCTCCTGCCTTAGTGGCTCTAACATCGAAGAAGTAAGTACGTCTTCCTGCTCGCATTACTTTAGAATGAATTTCTTCTCTTTCCATCATATAATTATCACTCATAATAGTTGCTTTTTTTAAAGGTTTCGTCAAAAATCTAAAAAAAAACTAACTGTAGCAACATAATAGTTAGTTTTCTTTTTCTAAGAGTTGTTTAGCGTATAATTCTTTATAGTAGCCTTCTGCGCTTACTAGTTCATAATGAGAGCCTTGTTGGATAATTTCGCCTTCATTTAGTACCATAATTTTATCTGCATTTTTTGCTGAAGAAATTCGATGACTCACAATGATAATGGTTTTGTCTTTAGAGATGGCATTCATGTTTTGTAAGATTTCTTCTTCAGTTTCGGTATCTACTGCTGAAAGACAATCATCAAACAATAATATTTGTGGGTTTTTTATAATGGCTCTAGCAATAGAAACACGCTGTTTTTGTCCTCCACTTAATGTGATTCCTCTTTCTCCAAGAATTGTTTCATAGCCTTTTTTAAAGCCAATAATATTTTCATGAACTGAAGCTTTTTTAGCTGCATCCATTACTTCTTCTTCAGACGCATCCTCTTTCCCAAATTTTATATTGTTTAAAATGGAGTCACTAAACAAAAAAGCATCTTGAGGGACATAACCAATATTTTCTCGTAGGTTTTTAAGGTTAAGGTCTTGTATGTTCTTATTATTTATTTTTAGTTGCCCGTTTTCAACATCGTAAAGCCTTCCAATTAATTCTAAAATGGTAGATTTTCCAGAGCCGGTATTTCCTATAATAGCTAAGGTTTCTCCAGGGTTTATTGATAAAGATAAGTTTTTTAAAGCGGTAATATGGGTGTCTGGATACGTAAAAGTAAGGTTGTTAAATTCAATTGCTCCTGTAATTGGAGTGTCTTCGGTTACATAATTTTTAATTTCAGGTTCTTCATGTAAAAACTCGTTGATGCGTTTTTGAGATGCTTCTGCCTGCTGTACCATAGAAGTCACCCAACCCACCACAGCAACAGGCCAAGTAAGCATATTTATATAAATTAAAAATTCAACAATAGTTCCTAGATGTTCAATTTCTCCGCTTATATATTGTTTACCTCCAATGTAAATAACTAGAATATTACTCAATCCAATAAGCAAAATCATTAAAGGAAAAAACAAGGCTTGTACTCTTACTAATTCAATGTTTTTGTCTTTACTACCTTCTGCAAGTTCGTTAAATTTGGTATTGATTCTGTTTTCAATTCCGTAGGCTTTAATTACAGAAATCCCACTAAAACTTTCTTGTGTAAACGAAGTAAGCTTCGATAAATACTCTTGAACAACCGTACTTCGTTTATGAATGGCAGCACTCAATTTATAGATAGCAATAGATAATAGTGGGAGCGGAGCAATGGCATATAAGGTAAGGGTTGGCGCTTTATAAAACATATAACTCAATGCCACAATTAACAATGTCAAATTAGTTACACTATACATTAATGCAGGACCTACATACATTCTAACTTTACCAACATCTTCGCTAATACGGTTCATTAAATCTCCGGTTCGGTTTTGTTTGTAAAAACTTAAGGATAGACGTTGGTATTGCTGAAATATTTCATTTTTTAAATCGAACTCTATATTTCGGGAAACCACAATAAATGTTTGTCGCATTAAAAAAGTAAACAGCCCAGCCATTAGTGCTGTGCCCAGTATAATAAGAATGTTAATGAGTAGTTCGTGCTTTACAATGTTGATATCTGAAACGGTTCCGTCGACATACTCTTTAATAATGTCTATAATATCACCAATAATCATAGGGACCATTATTTTAAAAATGGTTGCGATTACCGTAATAATTAATCCAAGCATTAATCGGCTCCTGTATTTTTTAAAATAGAAGTTAAGGTACTGAAGTTCTTTCATTTAGGTGAAAATAGTATTTATCAACAAACTCATAATTTAATCTTAATATTATTGTAGAATAATTAGCAATCAATTACTTTTGCACGGCCTTATAAAAAGAGGTGATAAATACAAGATATGGAGACTGAAGTAATTAATAAAAGTGATCTTAAAAAAATGAACCCTGTATTTGGGCAATTATCATTTGATAATCACGAACAAGTTGTTTTTTGTAACGACAAAGATACAGGTTTAAAAGCAATAATAGGAATCCATAGTACAGTTATGGGGCCTGCTCTTGGAGGAACGCGTATGTGGAATTACAATAACGAATGGGAAGCATTGAACGATGCGCTGCGTTTGTCTCGTGGGATGACTTATAAAGCTGCTATTACAGGACTAAATTTAGGTGGAGGTAAAGCGGTGATTATTGGGGATGCTAAAACTCAAAAAACACCAGAGTTAATGCTTCGTTTTGGAGAGTTTGTACATTCTTTAAGTGGAAAATATATTACTGCAGAAGATGTAGGTATGGCAACTTCAGATATGGATTTAGTAAGAACAGTAACTCCATTTGTTACCGGTATTTCTGAAGAAAAAGGTGGCGCAGGAAATCCTTCCCCTATTACAGCTTATGGTGTTTTTATGGGAATGAAAGCAGCTGCAAAATACGCTTACGGAACAGATATTTTAGAAGATAAGGTAGTGTATGTTGAAGGAGTTGGAAATGTAGGAGAAGCATTGGTGGAACACCTAAATAATGAAGGAGCTAAAATTTATATATCAGATATTAATAGAGAGCGTTTAGAAGAAATTCGCGAGAAATATAATGTTACCATTTATGAAGGAGATAGTTTGTATGCTGAAGAAATGGATATATATGCGCCTTGTGCTTTAGGTGCTACTATTAACGATGTTACTATATCACAATTAAAAGCAAAAGTAATTGCAGGAGCAGCAAATAATCAATTAGCCGAAGAGCAAAAACACGGATTATTACTTAGAGAAAAAGGGATAGTTTACGCACCAGATTTTTTAATAAATGCTGGCGGAATTATTAATGTGTACGCAGAACTAGAAAACTACGGTAAAAAAGAGATTATTCGTAAAACTGAAAATATTTATCATACAACACTAGAAATATTAACCAATGCTGAAACAAATGGAGTAACATCACATCAAGCAGCTTTCAACATTGCACAGTCTAGAATCGATGCCCGAAAACTAAAAAATAGTAACGGGTAATTAAATTAATAATTTAACAACGCATAAACTATTTTGTGCGTTGTTTATTTTAACGTTCTTATAATATGCTTACTAGAAGACACATTAGAGTAAAGGTTTTACAGTCTATTTATGCTTATAATCAAAGCGAAAATAAAAATCTTGAAAAGCAAGAAGAGTTTTTACTCTATAATATGGAGCAAATGCAGGATTTGTATTTACTTATGCTTCAATTAATTTTAGGACTTAGAGATCAAGCAGAAAATTTCCTTATTACATCTCAGAAAAAACACCTTGCAACAGATTTGGAAAAAAATCCAAGTAGATTGTTTATTGAAAATGAAGTAATTGAGATGATTGCTAATAACGAACGTTTTTCTGAAATAATTAAAAACAAAAAACTAAATTATTGGGAGAACGACTTTGAATATGTTACCATTATTTTCAACTCTTTAAAAGAACAAGAATGGTATTCAGAGTTTTTAAAAAGAAAAGCAACCAATTTTCAAGAAGACAAAGATTTCCTTATTAAAATATTTAAGGAAGTAATTGCTCCTAACGAAAAGTTATACGAATACATAGAAGACAAACGCCTTACTTGGTTAGATGATTTTCCGTTAGTAAATACGTTGATTGTTAAAATGCTATCTAAAATATCTGAAAAGAATGTAGATGCCGTTTTAATTCCAGACTTATATAAAAACAAGGAAGATAGAGAATATGCACTTGAATTAATGCAAAAAGTGATTTTGAATGATGATGAACTCACCCAAATAATTGATGAGAAAACACCTAATTGGGATAAAGAACGAATTGCAGATATTGATATGATTATTTTGAAAATGGGGATTTCGGAGTTTTTAAATTTTCCGTCAATTCCTGAAAGAGCTACTATTAATGAATATTTAGAAGTTTCTAAAGAATATTCAACTCCGAAAAGCAGTTTATTTATCAATGGGATTTTAGATAAATTGGTAAAAGAGTTTTCAACTTCTGGAAAATTAAATAAAACGGGGCGGGGTCTTCAATAAAAGATAAAAATTAAGTATTTTAGCCCCACTAATAAACATAAACCTAATATTATTATGAAAAAGTCAATTTTAATTATTGCAATTATGTCTGCTTTTGTATTTACATCTTGTAAAGAAAATGCAGCAGATAAAGTAAGTGAAGAAAAAGTAGCTGAAGCTGCAGATAGAGATGCAAATGCAGGAAGTTTTCCAGTAATAACTTTTGCTGAAACAGAATTCGATTTTGGTACTATTGATCAAGGAACAAAAGTAGAGCACGTATTTAAATTTACCAACACAGGTGATGCACCTTTGGTAATTGTAAATGCTAAAAGTAGTTGTGGATGTACGGTTCCTTCTTATCCAAAAGAGCCTATAGCTCCTGGAGATACTGCTGAGTTGTTAGTTAAATTTAATGGTTCTGGTAAAAACCAGGTAAGTAAAACAATTACTATTACAGCTAATACCGAAGCTGGAAAAGAAACTATTAAAATTAAAGCTTTTGTTAATCCTAAAGCAGGTACTCCTGTAAAAGGAGGACAAACATTAAAAACTTCTAAATAGTAATATATAAATTTATTTAATGGAACAATTACAAAGTTTTCTCCCACTTATCCTTTTATTTATGGTGATTTATCTATTTATGATACGTCCCCAAATGAAAAAATCAAAACAAGAGAAAAAATTTTCTAGCGAACTAAAAAAAGGAGATAAAGTGATTACTATAAGCGGAATGCATGCAAAAGTATTGGAATTTAATAATGACGGTACTTGTATATTAGAAACTTCTGCTGGGAAAATAAAATTTGAACGTTCTGCAATTTCTATGGAAAAGAGTCAAAACTTGAACGCTCCTAAAGAGAAGAAGAAATAGTAGATTTTATTAAAAAGATAAAAACCTTCAATTTTAATTAATTGAAGGTTTTTTTATAGTTTTTATTTGAATTTATAATCTTCGACTCCGCTCATGTACAATTTAAGTTATTATAGTACAGTGAAAGAATGGGTATAAGTTCAGGCTTATTTTTTAGCAACAATCTGAACGATGTTTATAATAACCTCAGTTGCTTTTATCATACTTTCTACAGGTACATACTCATATCTTCCGTGGAAGTTATGCCCGCCAGCAAATATGTTTGGACAAGGTAAACCCATATAACTTAATTGAGACCCGTCGGTTCCTCCTCTAATAGGTTTAATTAGTGGTTTAATGCCTGCTTGCTCCATCGCTTCTTTAGCAATATCCACAATATGCATTACGGGTTCTATCTTTTCACGCATATTAAAGTATTGGTCTTTTATTTCAACCATAATAACTTCACTGCCAAATTGTGAGTTTAATTCCTCCGCAAGGTTACTAATTACTTCTTTTCTTGCCTCAAATTGAGAAAGATCATGGTCTCTAATAATATAGTGTAGTTTGGTTTCTTCAACAGCACCCTTCATATTATGAAGGTGGAAAAATCCTTCTCTACCTTCAGTGTGTTCAGGAACTTCCATTTTAGGAAGTGAGTTGATAAACTGAGTAGCAATGTGCATACTATTTATCAATTTTCCTTTAGCATAACCAGGGTGAACAATTTTTCCTTTTACAGTAACTACTGCACCCGCTGCGTTGAAATTTTCGTATTCTAATTCGCCTACTTGACTTCCGTCCATTGTATACGCCCAATCTGCTCCAAATTTTTCTACATCAAATTTATGAGCACCACGACCAATTTCTTCATCTGGAGTAAAACCTATTTTAATGGTACCGTGTTTAATTTCGGGATGATTGATTAGGTATTCCATAGCGGTAACTATTTCAGCAATTCCTGCTTTATCATCAGCTCCTAACAAAGTTGTTCCATCTGTTGTAATTAAGGTTTGACCTTTATACATTAGTAGGTCGTCAAAATAAGAAGGAGAAAGAATAATATTTTCTTCTTTGTTTAATATGATATCCTTTCCATCGTAATTTTCTATGAGTTGAGGAGTGACATTTGCACCCGTAAAATCGGGAGAAGTATCAAAATGAGCGATAAATCCTACAGCAGGAGTGTCGTGGTCAACATTGCTAGCTAAAGTAGCCATAATATATGCATTTTCATCGATGCTTACATCTTGCATTCCTATGCGTTTTAACTCTTCTGTTATTTGCTTAGCTAGATCCCATTGTTTCTTAGTGCTAGGAGTTTCATCACTGTTTGGATCACTTTCTGTATCTACCGTTACGTACCCCAAAAAACGGTCTATTAAGTGTTGTTTATTAATCATAAAAAGGTTTTTTTCAAAGATAAAATAAACTATTGTAAAAATCGGATTATATGATTTATTTCACCGATTAAATAAAAAAGCGTATTTTGCCGAAAACAATTTAAAAACAACCTTATGAAACAAAAAAACTTTTTAATTCTTATGATTGCTTTGTTGGCAACAACATTCGCTTTTTCACAAGTAACCGGTACTGTAACCGATGATTCCTCAGAGCCTTTAATGGGCGTTAGTATTATAGTAAAAGATACTGCCACAGGAGCGGTAACAGATTTTGATGGAAACTACTCTATTGATGCTTCTGATGGAGACATTCTTGTATTTTCCTATATAGGATATGATACTCAAGAAATCACAGTTAGTGGAACAACAGTAAACGTATCTTTAGTATCTGGAGTTTCTCTAGATCAAATTATTTTAGTAGGTACTCGTAACCCAGGTCGTACAGCACTTAATTCAGCTGTTCCAGTTGATGTGTTAGATGTATCTGAAATAGCAAAAAGTGCACCGCAAATTACAGTAACTGAAATACTTAATTATGCTGCACCTTCTTTTGCTTCTAATCCGCAATCTATTTCTGATGGTACGGATCACATTGCTCCTGCTTCTTTAAGAGGATTAGGACCAGATCAAGTATTGGTTTTGATTAACGGAAAAAGACGTCACAAGTCTTCATTAATTAATGTTAATGGAACTTTTGGTAGAGGTTCAGTAGGAACAGATTTAAATGTAATTCCTGTAAATTCTATCGAACGTATTGAGGTATTAAGAGACGGTGCAGCTGCACAATATGGATCTGATGCAATCGCGGGTGTAATCAACATCGTATTAAAGAAAGCAACAAACGTACTTGATATGAGTATTACTACGGGTGCTAACTTTACAAGTGAAAATTATGACGATAGTGTAGATGGTGAAAAAATTAATATTGGAGCTAACTATGGATTACCAATTGGTGATAAAGGTTTTATAAACTTTACTGGTAATTTTGATTTTAGAGGGGCTACTAATAGAATGAAAGAATGGGAAGGTCAAATATTTAATCAATACAATGCAATCGAAAGAGTTGCTCAAGCAGATGGTTATGATATTGGTCTTTTATTAGACGATGATGTATCTGATGTTATTAATTACGGAAACCAATTAGGTTTTGGTTTAGACCCATTAGCAACGAAGGAAGAATTACAAGGAATACTAGGTGCTGATTATACTGCTGAAGAACTTGCAGCAAGAGGTCTTGAAAGAAGCGATTTTAATATGCGAGTAGGTCAATCTGAGTTAAGAGGTGGACAATTCTTTGCAAATTTGGAAATTCCAGTAAGTGAAGATTTAGTAATCTACTCTTTTGGTGGATTAGGATTTAAAAATGGTAATGCTGCAGGTTTCTACAGACTACCTTACCAGTCTAGAGCCTATACACCTGCAAGAATAAATGGATTTTTACCAGAAATTAATTCTAACATTAAAGACAAATCTTTAGCAGTAGGAATTAAAGGTGTGGTAGGTGATTGGAATGTAGATTTCAGTAATACCTACGGAAACAATGAGTTTAGTTATCGTATAGCAAATTCTATGAATGCTTCTTTGGGTAATTCTACTCCTTTTGAAGCGTATGCTGGTGGATTTAGTTCTGGAGAAAACACTACTAATTTAGATTTCTCTAGATTCTATGAAGACACTATGGAAGGTTTTAGTTTAGCATTTGGTACTGAATACAGAGTAGAAAACTACAGTATTTTTGCAGGAGAAGAAGCGTCTTATGCTCAATATAATACAGATGGTAACGTTCATGATCCTACAGATCCAGATTCTACTGTGCCAACAGATTTCTTCGGTTCTAGTAGACCTGGAGGAATTCAAGTATTTCCTGGATTTAAACCAGAAAATGAAGTAAATGCTTATAGAAACTCAGTTGCTGCTTATGTAGATGTAGAAGCAGATTTTACAGAATCTTTTAGAGCTACAGCAGCTGTACGTTATGAAAACTTCTCTGATTTTGGAGGAACTCTAAATGGAAAACTTTCTTTCTTACTTAACGCAACAGATAATATAAATGTTCGTGGTTCTGTTCAAACAGGATTTAGAGCACCTTCTTTACAACAAATTCATTATAATTCTACCTCAACAATATTTGTAGATGGTGTACCTAATGAAGTTGGTATATTTCCAAACACCTCTAGAATCGCTAGAATTTTAGGAGTTGAAGAATTAAAAGAAGAAACTTCTGTAGGGTTTACTTTAGGAGCTACAGCAAAAATCCCTGACTTAAATATAAAAATAACAGTAGATGGTTATTTTGTAGGTATTGATGATAGAGTGGTATTAAGTGGTCAGTTTAGTGATGGTGGAGATGAGGAGTTAGCTGCATTATTTGCGCAAGCAAATGCAAGCAAAGCGGCTTTCTTTACGAATGGTGCTGATACAGAAACCTATGGTCTTGATTTTGTTGTAGAACATGATATGCGTATAGGCGATAATATGAAATTAAGCAACACACTGTCTTTTACATTTTCTGAAACCGAAGTAGTAGGGACAAACATTCCAGATGCAATATTGGATACTAATAACCCAGATTTAATTGAAACATTTTTTGATGATACAAGTAGAATTTATATAGAATCTGCTGTGCCTACAACAAAAGGTTCGTTAACAAACAACTTAAGCCTTGGTGATGATTGGAATTTCTATTTAAGAAATACTTATTTTGGAGAAGTAGAAGAAGCTACTAATAATGTTGATCCTCTAGTAGAAAGAATTTACGGAGGTAAATTAATTACAGATTTAACAGTAGGTTATAACGTTAATGAAACATTACGTTTTACAGTTGGTGCTAATAATTTACTTGATATTTATCCAGACGAAGCAGATGATGCTTTCAGATCTTCAGGAAGGTTTATCTATTCTAGACGTTCAACACAATTTGGAACAGGAGGAAGATACTTATTTGCAAGAATGAATATTACATTAAAGTAGTATAAAAATAAATATTGATTTATTAAAGAGGCTGTCTTTTAGACAGCCTCTTTTTTTGTTTTATTGAATACCTCTAAACCCATAATCTTCATTTATATTAGAAAAATTTAGTGATACCTTTGTAAACTTATAATTGAATTGAAAATGTACAAACTAATCATTCGCCCTATATTATTTCTTTTCGATCCAGAAAAAGTACATCATTTCACTTTTTCATTAATTCGTTTTTTAACTAATATTGGTTTTGGAGGAATTTTCAGAAACATTTATCAAATAAAAAAACCTAAGCTAGAAAGAGAATTATTCGGAATTAAATTCCCAAACCCAGTAGGTCTTGCTGCGGGATTCGATAAGAATGCTGTGTTGTACAAAGAACTTTCAAATTTTGGTTTCGGATTTATTGAAATAGGAACCGTAACACCTAAAGCTCAAATAGGAAACCCAAAAAAGAGATTATTTAGATTAAAAGAAGATCAAGCGATTATAAACCGAATGGGTTTTAACAATAAAGGGGTTGCTGCTGCTGTTGAAAAATTAAAATCTAACCTTTCGGTTCCGTTTGAGAATAAAATTATCATTGGAGGAAACATTGGAAAAAACACTCAAACCCTTCCAGAAAATTACACTCAAGATTACTTAGAATGTTTTAAAGCATTGCATCCTTATGTAGATTATTTTGTGCTAAACGTGAGTTGTCCAAATGTTTCAAGTCATGCTAAATTAAATGATAAAGATTATTTGGAAGAATTGATTGCAGCGGTTCAAAAATGTAACAATACTTTTGATAAACAAAAACCAATACTTCTTAAAATTGCTCCAGATTTAAATAATGATCAATTAGACGAAATCATTGAATTAGTTGCTATTACTAAGATTGAAGGAGTGATTGCTTCAAATACTTCAGTCTCAAGAGAAGGATTGATTTCGGAAAATAAAAAAGAAATGGGTGGACTTAGCGGAAAACCAGTTTCAAATAAATCTACTGAGGTAATTCGATATCTTCATAAAAACAGTAACGGTTCTTTTCCTATTATTGGAGTTGGAGGAATCCATTCTGTAAAAGATGCATTAGATAAAATAGAAGCAGGAGCAAGCCTCGTTCAGGTTTTTACCGGGTTTATCTACGAAGGACCTAGTCTTGTAAAAAAGATAAACAAAGCCATTTTACATAAATGATTGAAAACCTTATATCATTTTCCATAGCTTCGGTACTTTTGGCTTTATCACCAGGCCCAGATAATATTTATGTAATTGCCCAATCTTTAGCAAACGGAACCAAAAGCGGGATAGCAATCGCCGTAGGATTAGTTAGCGGATGTATTGTTCATACTACTTTATTGGCTTTTGGTTTTTCAACAATTATTACTTCTTCTGAAACTGTTTTCTACAGTATTAAAATATTTGGAGCCTTGTATTTATTTTATTTAGCATATAAAGTGTTTGTGAGTGATAGTACTATTTCACTAACCGATAAGGCACCAAAAAAATCTAATTTTCAGCTTTTTAAACAAGGAGCTATCATGAATGTTATCAACCCAAAAGTGATGATTTTCTTTTTAGCGTTTTTCCCTGGATTTCTTTGGAATGAAACACAAAACACAGTTACTCAATTTTATATTTTAGGAATTATATTCATGACGGTCGCCTTTGTTGTTTTTAGCTCTTTAGCAATTTTGGCGGGAACGGTTTCCAATTTTCTACTCAACCATAAGTCAACAGGGCTTATTTTAAAATGGTTGCAGATTGTTGTTTTTATAGGGATTGCAGTCTTCATTTTGATTCCGTAATTCAATACTAATGAGTATCTTTGAGCGAATGCAAAAAGTTAAAATCATAGAGTGCCCAAGAGATGCCATGCAAGGCATTCGCGATTGGATTCCGACCAAAGAAAAAGCTCAATACATCCAGTCATTATTACGCTGTGGATTTGATACAATTGACTTCGGAAGCTTTGTGTCGCCTAAAGCAATTCCTCAAATGAGAGATACGGCAGAGTTGCTTTCACTTTTAGATTTATCTGCGACTCAAAGTAAATTATTAGCAATTATAGCAAATGTTAGAGGTGCACAAGATGCTGTACAACATAAAGAAATTAAATATTTGGGGTATCCGTTTTCTATTTCTGAAAACTTTCAAATGCGAAACACCCACAAAACCATCGCACAATCTTTAGAAATTTTACAAGAAATTCTAAACCTTGCTGATGCTAATAATAAGGAAGTAGTTGCATACCTATCTATGGGCTTCGGAAACCCTTATGGAGACCCTTGGAATGTAGAAATAGTAGGAGAGTGGACCGAAAAATTGGCATCCATGGGAGTAAAAATTCTTTCGTTGAGCGATACGGTGGGAACTTCAACTCCAGAAATTATTAGCTATTTGTTTTCTGAATTAATTCCGAAGTATCCCAACATAGAATTTGGTGCACATTTACATACAATTCCTGCCAAGTGGCATGAAAAGATAGATGCTGCTTATCAAGCGGGTTGTCGAAGGTTTGACGGAGCTATCCAAGGGTTTGGAGGATGTCCGATGGCAAAAGATGAACTCACAGGGAATATGCCAACAGAAAAAATGTTAAGCTATTTTACAACCCATAAAGTAGATTCTAATATCAATCCTATGTCTTTTGAAAGCGCTCATAACGAAGCCACCAAAATATTTAATAAATACCATTAATTAGAAATCCATCTATTATGAAAAAAATCGCATCATTATTTGCTTTAACTGCCTTATTGTTATTTAGTTGTAAAGAAAACCCTGAAAACAATATCATTACTTTTAAGTTTGTTCAAGTAAATGATGTATATGAAATTGCCCCACTTGGTGGTGGGACATTTGGAGGTATGGCACGTGTTGCCCACGTTCGAGATTCTATAAAAAAAGAGAATCCAAATACATTTCTATTTATGGCTGGAGATTTTTTAAATCCTTCGTTATTAGGAACTATTAAAATTGATGGTGAACGTATCTACGGAAAACAAATGGTAGAGGTGATGAATGCAATGGAATTTGATTTGGCAACCTTTGGAAACCATGAATTTGATTTAAAAGAAAAACACCTTCAGAAAAGATTAGATGAATCTACGTTTAATTGGATGTCTTCAAATTCTTGGCATAAAACGAAAAATGGTACGGTTCCGTTTCAAATTCAGAAAGAAAAAGATTCCACAGATGTTTCAGATACGTATGTATTTAATTTAAAAGATGATAATGGAAATGAAATGAATATTGGTTTTTTAGGAGTAACTATTCCTTCCAATCCTAAAGATTATGTTCAGTATGGAGATATGTATAAAGAAGCAAAAAGAGCTTATAAAGAATTAGAAAACAAGGTAGATATTGTATTTGGATTAACACATCTTGAAATTGAACAAGACACAGAGCTTTCGAAACAATTGCCTGAAATTCCTTTAATTATGGGAGGTCATGAGCATTATGCAATGTCTGTGCCTGTGGGTAACTCTAAAGTAACGAAAGCAGATGCCAATGCAAAAACTATTTATATTCATACCTTGAGCTATCATACTAAAACAAAGAAATTATTAATTGATTCCGAATTGTTTTTTATAGACGAAACGATTGCATCCCAACCAAAAGTAGCAGCAATTGTAAATAAATGGGTGAGTATATTAGACTTGAAAATTAAGGAAGTAATCGATAACCCAAATGAAATTATTTATACCGCATCAGAACCATTAGACGGTACCGATGGTGCCAGTAGAAGCATTCAAACAAACTTGGGTGATATTATAACCCAAGCAATGGCTTGGTCTTACGGTGATAAAGTGGATGCTGCCTTGGTAAATGGAGGCTCTATTCGTATAGATGATATGCTTCCTGCAAGTGTTACTAGTTTAGACTTTTTTAGAGCATTACCTTTTGGAGGCGGTATTCTTAAAGTTGATTTAAAAGGAAGTTTACTGAAAGAAATATTGGATTACGGAAAATCAAAACGTGGTACTGGAGCCTATTTGCAACGTTATAATATTACTGAAGGACAAAAAGGAGCATGGTTAATAGGAGGCAAAAAAATCAAGAATCTTAAAACATATACCGTTGCATTTAGTGATTTTTTACTGAAAGGGTATGACATTCCATTTTTAACTCCAGATAATAAAAAAATAGTAAATGTCCATACTCCAACTGAAGAGGAGAACGCTTATGATATTAGAAAGGCAATTATTTTATACTTAAAGTCGTTAGATAAATAATATGAAAAATAAAATCAAGTATATTTTAATCATTGTATTAGTTTCGTTGGTAATTATGCAATTTATAAGACCCGATAAAAATGAAGGAGGATTTGAGTCGTTAGTTGCTTTTAAAACTGATACAAGCCCACCTGAAGAAGTTTTATCTATCTTAAAAACAAATTGTTTTGATTGCCATACCAACCAAACAACATATCCTTGGTATGCCGAAATAGCCCCAATCTCTTATTGGCTTGCAGATCACGTAAAAGAAGGGAAAGAAGAACTTAATATGTCTGCTTGGGAAACGTATTCCATCAAAAAGAAAGACCATAAACTCGAAGAACTTATAGAAGAAGTGGAAGAAGGTGAAATGCCTCTAGATTCTTATACCTGGATTCATGGAAAGCTTTCCAAAGAAGACAAAGAAAAACTCATTCAATGGGTGACATTAGCTAGGTTAAAATATAAAAATGATCTAAAAGTATCTTCAAAATAACTAGTATTAATTAAAATGTTTTTATTTAAAATTATTCTAAATAAGCTTGTTTAATTCTTATTTAGCCTATACTTTTGTGACTGAAAACACATTATTCATAAACAGTCTAAATAAAAATAATGAAAACAGTACTAGTGCTATCAACTTTTTTAATTACGAATATTACACTTTCTCAAACTGTGCTAGACTCTACAAAAACTGCTCATCAAGAGAATTCAGCTCAGCGAATGATGGCTGTAGAAGATAAAAAATTAACCTTTGGTGGCTATGGAGAGATTACCTACAATCAGCCAGAATCACAAAATGGAGAATTGGATGTACAGCGTTTGGTGATGATGTTTGGATATAAATTTAATGATAAAGTACAATTTTTTACTGAGATAGAATATGAACACGTAGAGGAAGTTTTTGTAGAGCAAGCCTTTGTTAATTATTCTATTGGAGATAATTTAAGTCTTCGTGGAGGATTGATGTTAGTGCCTATGGGTATTATTAATGAATACCACGAACCAACTACATTTAATGGAGTAGAGCGTCCAGTAGTTGATAATAAAATTGTGCCAACTACCTGGAGAGAAATTGGAATCGGAGTTAATGGTCGTTTTCCTGAGGTCAACTTAAGCTATCAAGCCTATATTTTTAATGGTTTTAAATCTACAGATTCTAATAGCGATGAAATAAACGGAAGATTAAAAGGAAGTAGCGGGCTTCGTGGAGGACGACAAAAAGGAATCCAGTCAACGGTGAGTACACCAACTTTTTCAGCAAAATTAGATTACTACGGTATTCTTGGGTTACGTTTAGGTTTATCTGGATATTTTGGAAAAACACAGGCAGATGACGATATTGAAGATATTGATGGTGCAATAATAGGGATTGCAATGGTAGGGTTAGATGCTCGTTTTAATTTTAAAAAGTTTGAAGCTCGCGGAGAGTTTATCTGCGCATCGTTAAGTGATACAGATGATTATAATGATTTAACTGAAAAAGACTTAGGTTCAGCTTTAATGGGATATTATATAGAAGGTGGCTATAACATTTTACCATTAACAGCAAAACAAAGATTAGTTGCTTTTGCTCGCTATGAAAATTACGATACCCATGCAGAAACTGAAGAGAACACCCCAAGAAATGATGCTTTTAATAGATCTGATTTTACCCTAGGATTATCTTATCATATTGTTGATGGTGTGGTAATAAAAGGAGACTATCAATTTAAGGAAAATGCATTGAGTGGTTCAGAAGTATACAATCAGTTAAATTTCGGAATTGGTGTTTGGTTTTAAATGAAACTCAAGTTTAAAAAACATAGTGCATTCAAAGTTGTTAGTCGAATTTATCCCGATGAAAATCGGGATCTAATAATTGATTTGCTATTTTAAAAATATAACGAATTGTCTGGTTGAGCGTAGTCTAAACCTTAAATAGTACTATTAATTGTAGTTTTGGTTACGCTTGAAAAGGCACCATCTTTAAAAACATTACATTTATAAAATGGTAAAAAACATATCAATATTATTTTTTATCGGAATCATTTCCACAGCATTTTTTATACCTGAAAAAATTGCTAAAAAGGCAGATAAGGTAATTGCTAAATATTATGATAATGACAATTTTACCAAGGAAGTGATTCAGATTTCAGAAGATATAAATTTAAAAACATCTACGGAGTTTGGAGAAGGTAATTTGTTTAAAATCCTTTCAGCAGGAGAATTAATAGGTTACGGTTATATTGGAAGAGCGCCAAGTAAAACAGCAGATTTTGATTATTTAGTATTGTTTGATTTAGATTTTATTATTACTAAAAGCAAGGTGTTGGTATACCGAGAAGAATACGGAGGAGAAATTGGCAGTAAACGTTGGTTGAAACAATTTATAGGAAAGTCGTCTAGCACAGAGGAGTTAGTCTACGGAAAAACAATCGTTCCAATTAGTGGCGCTACGATTTCCGTAAAATCTATGACAAGAGCTATTAATAATCTATTAAAAAGTATTGGAGAACTTCAGAAATTAAAAATAGTATAATGAATTTTGACGGGTTAATACATACATTTCCGAAGCATATAAAATTGTTTATTGCAGCATTTGTAATCGTATTGAGTATAGGCTACGGAACGGGTTTGCTGTTTGTGACTACTACAAATTCAAACAACTTAAATGGGATTGAAGAAAATTATTTGGGCAATGAAGAAGATGAAAATGCACCGGTAATGAAATTCAAAAAAAGCGGTCGTGAAATGTTGACAATTCTTCATACACATATACTTTCTATGTCCTTTATATTTTTCTTTTTAGGCGGATTGGTTGCTTTGACGTCACTTCCTAAAAAACTAAAGTCCTTTTTAATGGTAGAGCCTTTTGTGTCAATTATTTTGACTTTTGGCGGTATCTATTTGATGTGGAATGGAATTTTATGGATGAAGTATATAGTAATGGTATCAGGAATTGTGATGACAGGAGTATTTGTTACTTCAGCTTTTTTGATATTATTTCAATTATTTAAAAATAAAGATTAACCAACAAATTGTTATACATTTGCACGCAATTAAATAGTAACCAATTTCTACATTCGGAATATAATTTTAATTGCTATGACTGCACACAACAACAAGATTTTAGGAGAAGGATTAACGTATGACGATGTACTTTTAGTTCCTGCTTATTCAGAAGTTCTACCACGCGAAGTATCTATTAAAACCAAGTTTACCAGAAACATTACCTTAAATGTTCCTGTGTTATCTGCTGCGATGGATACAGTGACTGAAAGCGCAATGGCAATAGCAATGGCGCGTGAGGGCGGAATTGGTGTGTTGCATAAAAATATGACGATCGAGGCACAAGCTGCTGAGGTTAGAAAAGTAAAACGCGCAGAGAGCGGAATGATTATCGATCCAGTAACACTTCCAAAAACTGCCACTGTTGGAGATGCTCAAAATACGATGCGTGAATATAGTATTGGAGGAATTCCAATAATCGATGACCAAGGAAAATTAATAGGGATTGTTACCAATAGAGATTTACGTTTTGAGAAAAATTTTAAACGTCTTTTATCTGAAGTAATGACAACAGAGAACTTAGTAACGGTTAGTAAAGGAACTTCCTTAGAAGAAGCAGAGATTATACTTCAGAAAAATAAGATTGAAAAATTGCCTGTTGTTAGTACTGATAATACGTTATTGGGGTTAATAACCTTTAGAGATATTACAAAAGTAACTCAAAAACCAATTGCCAATAAAGATGAATACGGAAGACTTAGAGTAGCAGCAGCCATTGGTGTAACAGCAGATGCAGTTGAAAGAACAGCAGCTTTAGTAAATGCTCAAGTAGATGCGGTGGTTATTGATACAGCACACGGGCATACAAAAGGAGTAGTTGTTGTATTAAAAGAAATTAAAAAGAAATTTCCAGAACTTGATGTTGTGGTAGGAAATATAGCAACTGCCGAAGCTGCTAAATATTTAGTAGCAGCAGGAGCCGATGCCGTAAAAGTTGGGATTGGTCCCGGATCTATCTGTACTACCCGAATTATTGCAGGAGTAGGGTTTCCGCAATTTTCAGCAGTTCTTGAAGTTGCTGCAGCAATAAAAGGAACTGGAGTTCCTGTGATTGCAGATGGCGGTGTTCGTTATACAGGAGATATTGTAAAAGCAATTGCAGCAGGAGCAGATTGTGTAATGTTAGGTTCTTTACTGGCAGGAACTAAAGAGTCACCTGGAGAAACTATTATTTTTGAAGGGAGAAAATTTAAATCCTATAGAGGAATGGGATCTATAGAGGCTATGAAACAAGGCTCCAAAGATCGTTATTTTCAAGATGTAGAAGACGATATTAAAAAGTTAGTTCCAGAAGGAATTGTAGGCCGTGTACCATATAAAGGAGAGCTTGTGGAAAGTATGACACAGTTTATCGGCGGTCTAAGAGCAGGTATGGGATATTGTGGATCTAAAGATGTGGAAGCATTAAAAGAAAATGCGAAGTTTGTGAAAATCACCGCTTCAGGGATAAAAGAAAGCCACCCACATAATGTAACCATTACAAAGGAGGCTCCTAATTATTCTAGATAAAATCTTTATTTATTTTCCTTCTTCAGGAATTGCTATTCCAAGTTTTACCATCACTTTTTTAGTAATGTCAAAGTTAGGGTCTAAATAGGCAATAGAATTATCGATAGTGAATATTTGCGTGAATTTTTCTTCTTCTGCAATAGTATTCATAGCATCTCCAATTAATTGGTAAAGTGGATTCATTAACTCATTTTGACGTATCTGTACTAAAGAAGATCCGTTTTTTTGAAACTTTTGAATGTCTTGTTCTATCGTAATAATTTCGTCTCTTTTCATTTTTTTAACTTCCTTTGTATAAGTTGTTTCACTTTCTTGATAGACTTTAATTAAAGCTTCATACGTGCTAACTTTTTCTTTAAGTTGGTTTTCTAATTCTTTTCCGTAGGTATTTACATCGTTATTTACTTGTTCTAGTAGCGGCATTTTAGAGATGATAAAATCTACATCAATGGTGCCAACTTTAGATTGCGCATTCATTTGTAAACTACTTACAATTGCAATGATAAGGATACTTAGTTTTTTCATTTTTTGTATGTTTTTTGCGAAGATAATATATTTTGAAGATGTATTATTTTAGAATATAAAATACTTATTAAAAGCTTAACAGATTACTACTTGTGTAACGCTAGCTTTTTGTTATTTTTGCTGCGTTTTAATACTAACTGTAAATAAATAAAATGAACGCAAAATACCTTACCCTTATTCTACTTTTTTTAACTGTAATGACTGCAAATTCTCAAAAGAAAAGTGATGTTTTACTTACTATAAATGACAAGCCTGTATTTGCTTCGGAATTTAAAACAGTTTTTAAAAAGAATTTAGATTTAGTCTTAGATGAATCGCAAAAAGACGTAGATGGATATTTAGGTCTATTTATAGATTATAAATTAAAAGTTGAGGAAGCATACGCACAGGGCTTAGATAAAAATGAAACTTACATAAAAGAATTTGCCAAATATCAAGATCAACTTTCAAAAAAATATATTTACGATAAACGGGTTACTTCAGAATTAGTTACTGAAGCTTATGAGCGTGGTTTAGAGCAGATTGATGCAAATCATATTTTATTAATGATTAACTTAAATGCGAGTCCTCAAGATACATTAAAAATATATAATAAGATAAAAAGCATAAGAGATAAAGCTGTTAATGGTGAAGATTTTGAAAGCTTAGCGAAAAAATACTCCGAAGAACCAGGAGCTAAGAAGTCAGGTGGTAAACTGGGATATTTCTCAGTTTTTGCAATGGTTTATGAATTTGAAAATGCGGCTTATAATACAAAGGTTGGTGATATTTCTGAAATTACTAGAACTGAATTTGGATATCATATTTTAAAAGTAAACGATAGAAGAGAGAAAAAGCCTAAGATAAATGTTTCTCATATTATGATTTTTTCTAATAAAGATGCTAAAGTAGAAAATCCAGAAGAAAAAATTAATGAGTTATATGCAATGATTATGCAGGGAGAATCTTTTGAAAGTATCGCTAAACAATTTTCTGAAGACAAAGCAACGGGAATTAAAGGAGGAGAATTAAAAACATTTGGTCCAGGTAATTTAAGAGCTCCACTTTTTGAAAAAGCAGCCTATTCTATAGAGAATGAAGGAGAAATTTTAAAACCTATTGAAAGCTCATTTGGGTGGCATATTATTCGTTTAAATAAAATGTATCAAATTCCAACTTTCGAAGAAACTAAACTCGATATAGAGCATAAAGTTACTAGTGGAGCACGTATTAGGGTTGTTACACAAGCAATCAACAATAAAGTAAAAGCAAAATATGGGTATAAAGAAGGGGTTAGTTACTCTCCCTTTTTTGATGAATATGTTTCAGATAGTATTTTTATTAAAAACCGGGAATATACTCCCATGCCAGCTAATCAAGATAAAGTGTTATTTACTATTGGAAATAAAGAAATTAGATATAATGATTTTGCGAAATTTATAAGTGTTAAGCAAAAATCACCTATGAAGAATACGAATATACTAAAGGTAATTGCAAGTTATTATCAAGAATTTAAAAATAAAACTATTGAAGATTTTTATAAACAAAAATTAGAAAATGAAAATGAAGAATATGCAGCAACAATAAATGAATATCGTAATGGGTTACTAATTTTTGATGTTATGGAAAAAAACATTTGGGCCGTTGCAAAAAATGATACTATAGGTGTTCAAAAATATTATGAGGAAACTAAAAGTAATTATACTTGGAAAAAAAGAGTTGATGCAGTAATAATTTCATCGCCTCAATCTGAAATGGCTTCTCGAGTTAAAAGTTTATTAGAAGAAGGGAAAGATGTAGAAGAAATAAAAAAACAACTCAATACCGATGGTAAAGTAAACGTTATTATTACGCAGGGAGTTTATGAGATTGGTCAAAAAGAACTACCCAAAAACTTTAAAGTAATAATTGGAGTTTCAGAAATTTATAAAACTGAAGACTCTAATGTTGTTATTAATGTTAAAAAAGTAATAGCACCAACTACTAAAGAATTTGATGAAGTAAAAGGATTGGTAATAAGTAAATATCAAACTAAAGTTGAAGAAGATTGGATGAAAGAGCTTCATGATAAATACACGGTTGTAGTCAACAAAAAGACATTAAAAAAAGTAAAAAAACAATTAAATAATTAATGCATAAAATATCCTTCCTTTTTATTGTTTTGTTAATGATGTCTTGCGATTATTTAAAACAAGAATCTCAAAGAATCCCTATTGCCAAAGTAAATGATACGTATTTATATAAAGAGGATATTAAGGATTTGGTTTTTGAATCAACCACAAAAGAGGATAGTATTTTAATAGTTAATAATTTTATTACCAAATGGGCAACACAGCAATTGTTGATTGACCAATCAATTATTAACCTGCCTCAAAATCAACAAGATAATTTTGATAAATTATTGGAGGAGTATAAGATAGATTTATATACTGAAGCTTATAAAAGTTCTATAGTATCTAGTCAGTTAGATAGTGTGATTTCTATTACTGAGCTTGAAAGTTTTTATAAATTAAACAAGGAAAATTTCAAACTAAATGACGAATTATTAAAAGTGAGGTATATAACGCTTCCTTTAGATTTTAATAATTTATCTGAAGTAAAGAATAAATTAAGAAGATTTAATACCAAAGATAAAGCAGACCTAATAAGATTAAGTATAAAGTTTACAGCTTTTAATTTGAATGACTCTATATGGATTAAAAACGACGTTTTATTAAATGCTTTACCAATATTACAGGCTAGTAATCAGCAAGTGTTAAAAAAATCTAATTTTACACAATTGCAAGATTCATTAAGAGTATATTTGGTGAAAATTGAAGAAGTCTTAAAAACGAATGATACTGCACCTCTATCTTATGTAAAACCTACGATAGAACAAATAATATTAAACAAAAGAAAGCAAGAACTTCTAAAAAAACTTGAAAAAGAAATTACTATAGATGCAATTAAAAATAAAAATTTTGAAATATTTAAATACAACTAGTTTTTTACTAGTATTAACAATACTTATATCTGTTCCAGCTTTTGCGCAAGAAGTGGTAACTGTTGATAGTACAGGAGTTGCTAAAAGCAATGATATAATAAAAGGTGAAAACGCAACAAAATTAGATTCTGTAAAAACTTTTAAAAGATTTAAAGCAGAAGGAGTTAGTGCAGTTGTTGGAGATTATGTGATTTTAGAATTTGACATTGATAAGAGCTATTTAGAATTTGAGCAAAACGGTGTAGATATTTCTACCATTGATCGTTGTCAAATGCTAGGTAAATTAATGGAGGATAAATTATACGTTCACCATGCCATTCAAGATAGTATTATTATAACCGATGCTGAGATACAACCAGAAGTAGATCAAGTATTGGAGTATATGATTTCGCAAGTAGGTAGTGAAGAAAAAGTTGTGGAGTATTATAGAAAAAAAAATATAACAGAACTTAAAGCAGATCTTTTAAAAGCTAGAAAAGAAATTCGCCTTACGGAAAGAATGCAGGAAAAAATTGTTGCAAACATTACAATTACTCCTGAAGAAGTTCGTACTTTTTTTTTCTCAATTCCTGTAGATGAAAGACCCGTATTTGGAGCAGAATTAGAAATAGCTCACTTAGTAGTCGAACCGCAAGTTACAGATGAAGCTAAACAGAAAGTAATTAATAGACTTAAAGAATTACGTTCAGATATTGTAGATAACGGTTCTTCGTTTGCAACTAAAGCAGTATTATATTCAAAAGACGGAACTCGAACAAAAGGAGGTTTGATAGAAGACGTTAGGAGAGATTCCCCAATGGCTAAAGAGTTTAAAGATATGGCTTTTTCATTATTAGAAGGAGAGGTAAGTGAACCTTTTGAAACAGAATTTGGATTTCATATTTTAAAAGTAGATAAAATTCGAGGTCAGACGGTAGATGTAAGACACATCATTTTATTTCCTGAAGTTTCTAGTCAAATTATAAAAGAAGCAAGAGAAAAAATAGATACTATTAGACAAAGTATTATCGATAAAAAAATTCCTTTTGATGCTGCTGCAAAATTATATTCAGACGATAAGGAGACTAGAAATAACGGAGGACAATTAATGAATCCTGCAACGTTTGATACCCGTTTTGATCTTACTAAAATGGACCCAACACTTAGTGCTCAGGTATATAATGTTAAAAAAGGAGAAGTTACCAAAGTGTATACAGATTCTGACAGAACAGGAAAAAACATTTTTAAAATTCTTACAGTAACAGGAAGACACGATGAACATGTTGCCGATTACGTTAAGGATTATGAAAAAGTACATGAGTTAGCAATTAAGGAAAAGCAATTAAGAGCAATTGAAGACTGGCAAGCAGAAAAAATAAAGGAAACGTATATAAAAGTTAACGAAGATTACCAAGAGTGCGATTTTACTAATAACTGGTTGTATAATAACAATTAATATATGTCAGACGTAGCAGCAATCAATCAACTAGTTTTAAAATACAACGACTTACGACAAGAAATTAAAAAAATAATTGTCGGTCAAGATGAAGTTGTAGAACAAGTGTTATTGGCAATTTTCTCTGGAGGTCATGCCTTATTGATTGGTGTTCCAGGGTTGGCTAAAACATTGTTGGTGCATACAGTGGCTGAAGCGTTAGGATTAAATTTTAAAAGAATTCAGTTTACACCAGATTTAATGCCGAGTGATATTTTAGGTGCTGAAATATTAGACGAAAACAGGCAATTTAAGTTTATAAAAGGACCTATTTTTTCTAATATTATTTTGGCAGATGAAATAAACAGAACACCGCCTAAAACACAAGCAGCGTTACTAGAAGCAATGCAAGAAAGATCTGTTACCATTGCTGGGAATAATTATAAATTAGACAAACCCTATTTTATTTTAGCCACTCAAAACCCAATTGAGCAAGAAGGAACTTATCCATTACCCGAAGCACAATTAGACCGTTTTATGTTTGCTATTAATTTAGAGTATCCTTCTTTTAATGAAGAAGTAGATATTGTAAAAACCACTACAGTAGGAGCGAATCCGGTAATTAATGCATTATTTACTGCAGAAGAAATTATTGGCTATCAACAACTAATTCAAAAAATACCAGTGGCAGATAATGTGATAGAATATGCAGTTACTTTAGTAGGAAAAACCAGACCTAAAAGCTCAGCTGCTCCAGAAATTGTAAAAAAATACATTGATTGGGGAGCAGGACCACGGGCTTCGCAAAACTTGATTTTAAGTGCAAAAACCTATGCGGCATTAAATGGTAAATTTTCTCCAGATATCGAGGACGTTCAAAAAGTAGCTATGGGAATATTGCGTCACAGATTAATTAAAAACTACAAAGCCGAAGCCGAAGGACTAAGTACCGAAGATATTATTAAAAGTCTTTATTAATTCGAATCTCTAAAATTACATAATTCTTATTTATTTGCCCGAAATATTCCTATTTCGATAAGTTAAATTCAATAAATACGGAATATTGATAAATATTATTCAGTAATACCGCTATATCCTTCAATATTTGCTAATATCTTTCAAATTTTGTAATTTCGCAGTTAAGTTCAAAAAATCTAATTTCTTCAAATTATAAAACATACAGTTATGGCATTCGATATTCAAATGATTAAAAAAGTGTACTCTCAAATGGTAGAGCGTGTAGACAAAGCACGTGAGATTTCAGGGAACCCTTTAACCCTTTCAGAAAAAATATTATATTCTCATTTATGGGATAGTAATGCAAATAAGGTATTTACAAGAGGAAAGGATTATGTAGATTTTGCTCCAGATAGAATCGCCTGTCAAGATGCAACAGCACAGATGGCATTGCTTCAGTTTATGCAAGCAGGAAAGGATAAGGTAGCGGTGCCTACAACGGTACATTGTGACCACTTAATACAAGCAAGAGTTGGAGCGGATAAAGATTTACAAGCTGCTCTAAATAATAGTAACGAAGTATTCAATTTTTTAGAATCTGTTTCAAATAAATACGGAATTGGTTTCTGGAAACCAGGAGCAGGAATCATCCACCAAGTAGTATTAGAAAATTATGCATTCCCTGGCGGAATGATGATAGGTACAGATTCACATACTGTAAATGCTGGAGGATTAGGAATGATTGCTATTGGAGTTGGAGGAGCAGATGCAGTAGATGTAATGGCAGGAATGCCTTGGGAATTAAAATTTCCAAAATTAATTGGAGTGAAGTTAACTGGAAATGTTTCAGGATGGACCGCTCCAAAAGATGTGATTTTAAAAGTTGCAGGAATTGTAACTGCAAAAGGAGGAACAGGCGCTATTGTAGAATATTTTGGTGAAGGTGCTATTGCATTATCCTGTACAGGTAAAGGAACCATTTGTAATATGGGTGCCGAAATTGGTGCAACCACTTCTACTTTTGGCTATGACGATTCAATGGAGCGTTATTTAAGAGCAACTGACAGAAATGATATTGCTGATGCTGCAAACGAAATAAAAGAGTATTTAACAGGAGACCCTGAAGTGTATGCAAATCCAGAGCAATATTTTGATCAAGTTATCGAAATTGATTTAACTACATTACTTCCACATATCAATGGACCATTTACACCAGATTTAGCTACCAAAGTAGGAGAGATGAATGCAAAAGCTACTAAAAATGATTGGCCATTAGATGTAGAATGGGGACTGATAGGTTCTTGTACAAACTCCTCTTACGAAGATTTGTCGAGAGCGGCTTCCATAGCACAGCAAGCAATTGATAAAGGAATTAAAATGAAATCAGAATTAGGAATCAATCCTGGCTCTGAGCAAGTTCGCTTTACCGCAGCTCGCGACGGGATTTTGGAAGTATTCGAAAATCTAGATGCTAAAATATTTACCAATGCCTGTGGACCTTGTATTGGGCAATGGGCAAGACCTGACGCAGAAAAAGAAGATAAGAATACGATTATTCATTCTTTTAACCGAAACTTTGCAAAAAGGGCAGATGGTAATCCTAATACTCACGCCTTTGTTGCTTCGCCAGAAATGGTAATGGCCATAACATTGTCTGGGCGATTGGATTTTAATCCATTAACAGATACCTTAAAAACCGAAAGTGGAGAAGAAGTTTTATTAGATGAACCAACAGGATGGGAATTACCACCCAATGGTTTTTCGGTAGATGATAATGGGTATATAGAACCTATAGAAGACGGAAGTGGAGTAAATGTTGTGGTAAGTCCAGTTTCAGAAAGATTACAATTATTAACACCTTTTATTCCTTTAGGGAATAAAATTGAAGGTGCAAAACTATTAATTAAAGCTCACGGAAAATGTACCACTGATCATATCTCTATGGCGGGACCTTGGTTGCGTTTTAGAGGACATTTAGATAATATTTCTAACAACTGTCTAATTGGTGCAGTCAATGCCTTTAATATGAAAACCAACTTTGTAAAAAGTCAGTTGGATGGTGAGTACGATGCTGTTCCAAAAACAGCTCGTGCTTATAAAGAAGCAGGAGTACTAACTATGGTTGTTGGGGATCATAATTACGGAGAAGGTTCTTCTAGAGAACATGCTGCTATGGAACCTCGTTTTCTAGGTGTAGCTGCTGTTTTGGTAAAATCGTTTGCAAGAATTCACGAAACCAACCTTAAAAAACAAGGAATGTTAGGATTGACATTTGTAAATGAAAGTGATTACGATCTTATACAAGAAGACGATACCTTTAACTTTACAGATTTAAATGAATTTACACCTGGAAAACCATTAGCGATTGAAGTTGTTCATACAGATGGGAGTAAAAACATTATTATGGCAAATCATACTTATAACGATTCACAAATTGAGTGGTATGATGAAGGATCTGCTTTAAACTTGATTAAGAAACAAAACGGATAGTTTTTTACTTTTATTTCAATGAAAATCAAATCCATATTAATTATTGGAGGCACCCGTTTTGTGGGTAGGATTGTTATTGAAAAATTACTAAAAGAAAAGACAGACTGTAAGATTACTGTTTTTAACCGCGGAATTACCAACAAGTCTCTGTTTCAGGAAGAAAAAGCTATCGACTTTATTTATGGAGATCGAGAATCGAAAGATATAGAGCAATTATTTAGCAGAAAATGGGATGTGGTTATTGACTTTATGGGTTATTTTCCAGATTCTTTAGCATATTTGTTAAGTAACATTAATCAGAATATAGGGAGGTATATATTTATTTCTACTATATCTGTTTATGACTTAGAAAATCCATCTTCCATTCCCATAACAGAAAATGGGAGACTATTAAACTGGAAAACCAAAGACAGAACAGATAGCTCTTGGGAATCCTACGGACAGCGTAAAGTAGCCTGTGAAGAGGAAATTCAAAAGGTAAACGATTTGGATTTTATAATACTCCGACCTTCATTAATTTATGGTAAGTACGACTATACAGACCGTTTTTATTATTGGTTATATAGAATTAAATATGAAAAAGAATTAGAGACTCCAGAAGACTTTAATAAACTTATTACCTATACATTCTCTGAAGATTTTGCAAATGTTATTATTCAGTTTATAGAAGCTGCCCATAGTGAGAGTGTATATAATGTTATAACTCATACTCCCAAAAGCCTAACGAAACTATTGAATGATACTAACCGATTATTGAAATCTTCTTGTGAAATCCTTCCAGTTTTAAAAGCTACAGATGATTTTGAAACCCCTCTTTGGTTTCCTCAAGAATGTCTAGAAATATCTTCAATAAGATTGCATAATGAGTTTGAGCTTAATTTTTATTCATTAGAAGACTCGTTGAGAAGAACCCTGAGCTATGCCGATGCTATAAATTGGCCAAAACCAAATTTATTATAATACAGTAACAGGAGAAATTACTATAACAATCAATAAAACCTATGAGTATATTGACTTAGAGGTAAATTAAAATTAATTATATTTTTTTTTAAGCGGATGATTTTAATTTAAGACTGTACTTAAATAAGCGTCTTGATTGAAAAAGTATTCTTGTTCATCGTATCTTAGCTAAAATATAATATCATACTAATATGAGGAGTTTCTTTTTTTCATTTTTCATTTTTATTACTACTATTTCCTTTGCTCAAAAAGATAAGACAGAGTTGATCAAAGCTCAGTTACAAATTGAAAAATTTAGTGATGTGTTTTTTAAAATTCCTATTAAGGATAAATTTGAAATACAGAATCTACCTAAATATTTTTCCATTGTTAATTATCAAATAGACAGTGGTTCAGTGTATTCATACGTTCATAAGTCAAAATTTAATGACCTCTTAAAACTTCAAATTCCATTCGAAGTGATTTCTAGAGAAATAAACACAAAAGCATTGACAATGGCAGATACAGTCGCTGAGATGGCTAACTGGGATAGGTATCCAACCTATGAAGTTTATATACACATGATGTATGATTTTGCTGTTAATTACCCAGATATTTCAAGATTAGAAACAATAGGATATTCACAAAATGGAAAAGAGATTTTAGTATTAAAAATAACTGACAACCCAGATGAGGATGAAAATGAACCTGAGTTTTTATATACAGGACAAATGCATGGTAATGAAATCCCCTCATTTGTACTTTTATTAAGATTAACAGACTATTTATTATCTAATTACGGTACAAATTCGCAAGTAGCGGATCTTATAAATAACGTAGAAATTTGGATCAATCCATTGGCAAACCCAGATGGTACTTATCAAGGAGGAAATCATACAGTATCGGAAGCTAGTCGCTATTTTTTAAATGGTGTTGATCCAAATAGAAATTTTCCAGCACCAAATGATGAACATCCAGATGGAAATTCATGGGCACAAGAAACTGTAGATATGATGACGTTTGCAGATTCACATAACATCGTATTGTCTGCAAATATTCATACTGGGGCAGAAGTAGTTAATTATCCTTGGGACACATGGACAAGTTCTGAAAGAACACATGTTGATGTTGATTGGTGGCAGTTTGTTTCTTATGAATATGCTAATACGGTTTTCGCTAATAGTTTAGGGGATTATTTTACTGATGTATCCCCGGATGGTATTACAGAAGGTGGTGATTGGTATGTTATTTTTGGTGGACGCCAGGATTATATGACATATTTTAAACAGGCTAGAGAATTTACTTTAGAATTGTCAAGTATTTCTTCTTTAGATGTTAATGAATTGCCATCCCGTTGGGATTATAATTATAATTCTTTCTTGCTATATATGAAGCAATCACTTTATGGCATTAGAGGAATAATTACGGATTCATCTACTGGTAACCCTATTGAGGCAAAAGTAGAGGTTGCAGAACATGATGATGATAATTCGTTTGTATTTAGTTCTTTGCCTATAGGGAATTATCATCGTTTAATTTATGAAGGAAATTATGATGTAACCTATTCAAAACTTGGATATATTTCACAGACCATTTCTAATATTGGTGTATCTAATTTTACGACTATAATTCAAGATATTGCTTTAGTTCCTGATGTTCTTGGTGTTGATGATAGTACTTTTTCAGAAAGTATTTTAGTAGCCCCTAATCCAGTTACTGATGGAAAAACCTTCATTACTTTTAATTTACCTCTTTCTAATGTTTCTATTTCAATGTATGATTGTTTAGGTAGAAAAGTATATGAAAATGATGTAAAGGGTATTGAAGAAGGAAATCAAATAAAGATAGAATTAGATAAAAAAATAACAAAAGGAGTTTATATAATTCATATTAAATCTCATAAAGGAATTGCTGTAAAACGGATAATTAAACAGTAATAAATTTACTGTATCGTCCTAAAATACGGCTACAGGTTAAAAAATTATGCTGCATTATTATACCATATTCAGTGTTTTAAAGCCTAAAGATAGGTGTAATCTTATTTCATTTACAATTTGATTACACTTTTTGATACTCTTTAATCAATCCTATTATTTACTACATTTTTATTATGCAAGTCTAAAGGAATTATAGGTGGTGTTAGACTTTCGTTATTTTTCATTTACTTTTTCCTTTATTCTGTTTAGTATTCTCTCTTCAAACTCTTTTTTTACAGGTGTGTTTTTCCACCAAAAAATACTTTCGTTTACATTTCTCCAATTTCCTAAAGTCAGTCCATTGTTTATACCAGCGAAAGCAAAATAAGTTGTTGACTTTGTATTTGGTCTAGTCCAAGTTTTAATTATCTGATTTTTGTCAGGATAGTAGAAGTAAAATGAATACCAAAATTCTTTTTCATTTCTTTTTCCGTCTTTTAAAATTACTTTCCCTCCGTTTGGAATATAAATTTCTTTTGTTAGGCTTAGTTCTGGATTATCCCTTTTAAAGTCCTCTATTATTTTAATTAAAGTTTCTTCGGGAATATCAAATTCATATATTTCTGCTCTTGGATAACTTCCTGGCGCAAAATTCCAACCAAAAACATAAAGAATAAGAGAGATGATTATAAAAAACGATGCTAATTTGATTATTCTATTCTGCATCGTATTCAATTTGCAAATTTTTCAACATTAACTTTTTATACATTTTTATAGGCATCATTCCTATTTCCATTCTTCGCATATCAAGATTCACTAAATCTTCTGTGTCAAATAATTCAACTGTTTTATTCACAGGGTCAACATTCGAAAATTGCGTTCCGTAAAGTTGTTTTTCACCACTATTTATTTTTATTCTATCATATAGATACGCATAACTTTGTCCATCCAAATCTCCATTTTTCACAGCTATTTCAATGTTTTTTAATTGAGATTTTTGCCATTCCTTATCTCTGTCTGAATGTTGAATCATTAGAAATACACCATGCATAGCATTTTTCCCAACTATTTTTTTGTTTGGAAAACCATATTCTTCAAAAATTTCTTTTAACCTGTTTCTGTTTTTTTCATCTACAGTTACTAGATCATCTTGAGTTATTTGTGATCTGTCTAAATTGTATTTTAATATTATATCTTCCATAATATTTCTTCTAACAGCTTGGTCATCAACATACATTTTTATCAACTCCATTTGCAATTCTCCATTTTCAATATTTTCTATGGATAATTCTTTACAAATTTCTCTCGTTTTCAAAAACTGTTTTAAACAAATTACCTTTAACTCTTCTTGACTTTGCTCATTTAAAATTTTATCAATTTCTTTTTCTTTTCCAAGTTTATTTTTCACTTCTAATCCGATTAATAGAAATTTAATATCAATCTGGATTTCTGCATTTAGTAAGGAGTCGAATTGAGATTCTGCGATTTCATTATTATCATCCCAAGAGTTTTCTATCATCCTCCAGCTAAGTTTCCATAATTCTATATCTGTCGCTTTGGGATTCGAATTATTATTACAAGAAACAATTGTTATCAATATCAGAAGAAAAATCAATAGTTGGTTTATTTTCATTTCTTTGTTTTTTTATGATGCACAACGTGTTATATCACAATACCCACGCATATTTATCAATCAATAGTACATGATAAAAATAGTTTTAGCTGCTCGTTATCACTGTTGACTAAGTTACATAAATTTTAAAATACGCTCAACACTACTTCTTTAAATATTATTTTTTTTTCGCGTATTAAATTTCTAGTTTATAGTGAAGCTTATATCCTTAAGTAATTTTAGAATAAATTTAATAAAATGATACCCTTTAAAGTGTAATTTTACAGAAATACTTAATTCCCTATGAATTTTATTAAAAAACAGTGGAGTAACATACTATTTGGAGCTTTTATCGTATTGATGATTATCCCACAAACCAGAATGCCTATTCAGGTTTTTATTCAGCAATTTGTATCGTTTAGCCCTTCTGAAATAGACAAAAAGGATAGAAATATTCTAACAGAATATCAATGGAATTTAGCTACATTAGCTTCAGAAAAAATTAACTTAAGTCAATCTGAAGGCAAAGTTGTCCTCATTAACTTTTGGGCTACGTGGTGTCCTCCTTGTGTTGCCGAAATGCCCGAACTTCAAGAATTATATGATGCCTACGGTGACCGAGTAGATTTCTATTTTATCACCAACGAAAAACCAGAAACAGTCAACTTCTTTTTAGATAAAAAAGGATACGACCTGCCAGTTTATATTCAAATTGAACCATCTCCTAACGTATTGGAATCTTCCTCATTACCCACAACGTATTTAATTTCAAAATCGGGAGAAATCGTGATGCGAAAAACAGGTGCTGCTAGTTGGAATAGTGATAGCGTTCATGAAGTATTGGATGGATTGCTAGCTGAGTGAAAATTTTGAGCTCAACTCTGACAAAGTTTAAAACTTTGTCAGAGATTATGAAGGCTCAATAAAATCCGTGATAAATCTGTCTAATCTGTGTTTTTCCGTGTTCTATTTATTAGTATTCAGTTTTATCTACTTTCTCTGCCCATTTATTAAAAACAGTAACTCCTTCTTCTTGTAATATTTTTACAAATGGAATGTTTCTATTCCCAATAGGTTTGTCTATTTCATCATAGATAAATTGGTCATCAAAATCTATTTCCGCCGCATCGTTTTTATCACAAGCGTAAAATACTTTTTTAGGTCTTGCCCAATAAATTGCACCTAAACACATGGGGCAAGGTTCGCAAGAGGTATAAATAACACAACCGTCTAACTGGAAAGTATTCAGTTTTTCACAAGCTTTTCTTATGGCAACTACTTCTGCGTGAGCTGTAGGGTCGTTGGTTGAGGTAACGCTGTTGTTTCCTTCGGCAATTATTTCTCCATCTTTTACTACTACCGCTCCAAAAGGACCTCCGTGATTAGAGTTCATTCCTTCTTCAGCTAGCGCAATAGCTCTTCTCATAAATATTTTATCTTTATCTGTCATTTTTATTTTTGAATTTATCTGAATTAGATAGTATTAATAAATACGGTAAACCTATTGCAATTGCTATATATAAGGAATAGGTTTCAATTTTAGGGTTTTCCATTTCTTCGGAAACAAAATATCCGATAATTAAGACGAGAGCCATTCCAAACATAGCATTTCTAAAAACGGAAGCAATACCTTCAATATCGTATTTTTCTTTTTTTACTTTTGGCATAGTATTATAGCCAGCGATTAAAAAATGCATTTTCCCGTATTTTATTAGAATTCCTAAAACGATAAAAAGGATGGCAATTGGGATCATAATTAGTTGTAATTTAATTTCAAAATTAACAAATAATAGTTAAATAAATTTAAGAATACCTTTGGGAAATATAAATGTTAAAATTAGTAACTTTGCTCTCGTTTAAAATCTTAAAAAAAGTATGAGCACATCAGAAAAAAAGTTTTTGTCAGATATAGAAATAGCCCAAGGAAATACCATGGTGCATATTAGAGATATTGCAAGTAAATTGAATATTGTTGAAGATGATTTAGAAATGTACGGAAAGTACAAAGCAAAACTTCCTATTCGATTGATCGATGAAGATAAAGTAGCAAAAAGTAATTTGATTTTGGTAACAGCATTAACACCAACACCTGCTGGTGAAGGAAAGACGACTGTTTCTATTGGTCTTACCGAAGGAATGAACAAAATAGGAAAACAAACTACTGTAGTTTTAAGAGAACCCTCTTTAGGACCTGTTTTCGGAATAAAAGGAGGAGCTGCTGGAGGTGGATATTCGCAAGTAGTGCCGATGGAAGATATCAATCTTCATTTTACGGGCGATTTTTCAGCTATTGAAAAAGCAAATAATTTATTGTCTGCTTTATTAGATAATAACATTCAGTCTAAAACAAGAAATTTAGGAATCGATCCTAGAACCATCGCTTGGAAACGTGTAATGGATATGAACGATCGTGCACTACGTGACATCGTTATTGGGCTTGGAAGTACTGTTAACGGAATTCCTAGGCAAGATGGCTTTAATATTACTCCTGCTTCCGAAGTAATGGCAATTCTGTGTATGGCAAAGGATTTTAGTGATTTAAAAGAACGATTAGGAAATATTTATTTAGGAGAAACATTCGACAAAAAACCAATTTACGCAAGAGACTTAAACGCAGAGAATGCCATGGCAATCTTATTAAAAGATGCTATTAATCCTAATTTAGTACAAACATTAGAAGGGAATCCAGCAATTATTCACGGTGGACCTTTTGCAAATATTGCTCAGGGAACCAACACTATTTTAGCTACTAAAATGGGAATGACGATGTCTGATTATGTGGTTACGGAGGCTGGTTTTGGTGCAGACTTAGGTGCTGAAAAATTCTTGGATATTAAGTGTGTGTCTGGAGGATTAAAGCCAAAAGCTGTGGTGCTTGTTGCAACAATTAGAGCGTTACGTCATCACGGGGGTGCTACTAAAGAACAATTTAACGAAGCAAGTGTAGAGCGTGTGTCTAAAGGATTGGTGAATCTTGAAAAGCATATCGAAAATATGAAGAAGTTTGGATTGAATCCTGTAGTGGCAATCAATTCATTTTTTACAGATAGCGAAGAAGAAGTTGTATTAATCAAAGAGCGTTGTGCTGCTTTAAATGTGAATGCTGTAGTTTCTGAAGGATTTGCAAAAGGAGGAGACGGTGCAACAGACCTTGCTGAAGCAGTAGTTTCTGAAATAGAAAAAGGAGAAAATAAGTTTAAACAATTATACGATTGGAATGCTCCTGTAAAAGAAAAAATTGAAACCATTGCCAAAGAAATTTATGGCGCAGACGGAGTGGAGTATTCTAAAAAAGCATTACTCGGACTTAAAAAAATAGACAGATTAGGCTTAAACGGATTGGCTGTTTGTATGGCAAAAACACAAAAATCTTTTTCAGATGATGATAAATTAGTTGGAAGACCTACTGGATTTAAAGTTACTGTTAGAGAATTTGAATTTGCTGCAGGGGCAGGATTTATCATTCCTATTTTAGGAAATATGATGCGTATGCCAGGGCTTCCTGCGGTACCAGCTTCAGAAAGAATGTCTATAGATAATAATGGAAAAATTTCTGGATTATCTTAATAAAAAAAACGATTCAGACTACTTAAAATATTAGTCAATGACCGCAACATTTGTTATTTTTGCAGTCTAAAATTTAATGCCGAAATCAATCGGAAAAACACCTTACTATGAATTTACACGAATATCAAGGAAAAGAAATGTTGAATAGTTTTGGAGTAGAGATACAACGAGGAATTGTTGCTCAAACTCCAGCTGAAGCAGTTGCAGCAGCTAAGAAGTTAACAGAAGATACAGGGACAGGTTGGCATGTGATAAAAGCTCAAATTCATGCAGGTGGACGTGGAAAAGGTGGCGGAGTTAAACTGGCTAAAAGTTTAGAAGAAGTAGAGAAAATTGCAGGAGAGATACTAGGAATGCATTTAATTACTCCACAGACAAGCGCTGAAGGGAAATTAGTAAATCAAGTATTAATTACAGAAGATGTTTATTACCCTGGTGAAAGTGAAACTAGCGAATTTTATATAAGTGTGCTTTTAAATAGAGCTACTGGAAAAAATATGATTATGTATTCTACCGAAGGTGGAATGGATATAGAAGCTGTTGCAGAAAACACACCACACCTTATTTTTAATGAAGAGATTGATCCCGCAATGGGCTTGTTGCCTTTTCAGACTAGAAAAATTGCATTTAATTTAGGACTTAGCGGAAAAGCATTTAAAGAAATGACAAAATTTGTTTCAGCGCTTTATACAGCGTATGTGAAATCTGATTCTTCTTTATTTGAAATCAATCCTGTATTAAAAACAAGTGATAATCGTGTAATTGCTGTAGATGCTAAAGTATCTATCGATGAAAATGCATTATTCAGACATAAAGATTATGAAGCTTTAAGAGATTTACGTGAAGAAAACCCTGTTGAAGTTGAAGCTAAAGCAGTTGGTTTAAGTTATGTAGATTTAGATGGTAATGTAGGTTGTATGGTAAATGGTGCTGGATTAGCAATGGCAACTATGGATTTAATTAAGCAAGCAGGAGGAGAGCCAGCAAATTTCTTAGATGTTGGAGGTACTGCAGATGCTGAACGTGTTGAAATAGCGTTTAAATTGATTCTGAAAGACCCAAATGTAAAAGCTATTTTGATTAATATATTTGGTGGAATTGTTCGTTGCGATCGTGTAGCACAAGGAATTATTGAAGCTTATAAAAATATAGGAACTATTAATATACCAATTATTGTGCGTTTAGAAGGAACCAATGCAGATATAGCCAAAAAGCTTATAGATGAAAGCGGATTAGATGTTCATAGTGTTGTAGAATTTCAAGAAGCAGCAGATAAAGTTCAAGAAGTATTAGCCTAGTGTAGTACTTTATATCATAAAAATTTTCACAAAGCCTTATTTATTTAAGGCTTTTTTTTGTTTTAAATAGGAGTTACGTTAAGTATTCGTTAAAAATAAAGTTCTTCTGTAACAATTTGTATAAAGTGGTCGTCTTCTTTGTATATCAGTCATTTAAAACGAATAATTATGAAAAAAGTAAATGTAATTTTAGTAGCCTTAGTGCTTTTTGCGGGAACTCTAACATCTTATGCCGCAGTTGACCCAGTTGTACCTTCTAAAGAAACAACAAAAGAAATAGCAAAACTTCTTGAAAA
>JAUVAS010000107.1 GCA_030591585.1 Flavobacterium sp.
GGGTAACCCTGGATTTAAGTTCTTCCAATTGTTCTTTAATCGCCTCTTCTTCACTCAATATGTATTCGTCATTTTTTTTCATGCGTTTTTCCTCCCGCCGTGACGCGGTACTGGCGCGGCAGGTCAGAGCTCACGAATCAACGGTCCAGAATCTCAGACCCAAAACCTCCGAACCCTGAACCCGTGAACAGTTACTTACTTTCTTTGCGCTTCTGCTTGATCATATAATCATTGAGGGCCTCCTGAAGGGCATTCGCACACTAATGAATTAGGATATCGTTTTCAACCTTTTGTTAGTCTTAGCTCTAATATAAGTTACAATTATATTAGCATGCCTGAACCCTGGAATACAACGGAGTTTTGGTTAATAGGCTCTGAAATAGATATTACATTTACCAATAAACTGTTTTTTGCTACTTTATTTCAATATAACGAGCAGTCAAAAAACTTCAATTTAAACTCACGGTTACAATGGCGTTATAAACCTGCATCAGATTTATATCTTGTATACACAAATAATCAATTACTTACACCTTATACAGGAAGAAGTTGGTCGCTTACTCTAAAATTAACATATTGGTTTAATAAGTAAAACACACATCACTACATTTAATTTAAACTTTTGAATTATAGCTATCAAATGCAAGCCAATGTTTTCTAATTGTTAAAACTACTTTTTTATTTTTCTTTAATTGTGTTTTCATAACAACTTCTTTTTTTTAATTTTTTAATTTGTTTTTTTACACATTACATAAATACGTTTTATCTTTTGCTAGTGCTTTCATTCCTCTATAACATAGATTGCTTGACCTGTTATAGTTTGCGCTGTAGATGAGAATGCATAGACAAAGCCATTGTTATAACCTCCAACAGTCGAAGAAGTAGACTCGCCTGTACCTGTTAGAAGTATTCCATTAGCGCCAAGTTTAGCGGCCTGCACTTTTAATTCAGAGATGGCTAAATCCATGTCACCTTGTTGTGTCCAGCCAGAGTCGCTCGAAGCATTAACGATGCCTATAATCTCATACTTTTTTGGCTGGGTCGTGTATAGTTTAACTAACGAGGAGTTGATTGGATCTCTTTTCTGTCCTGTAAGAATATAAGAGCCCGAAGCACAGGATGAAAGTAAAATTATTGCTATGAATATAATCTGGATGTGTTTCATTGTGTTACATTTTTTACCTCTAACGCTTGTCTAAAAAGCGTTGCTGTCCCGCAAGGCAGTTATATTTTTAGCCATTGTTAGGACCTTTTTATTGGTCAAAAAATTCAGTTATTAAAGTTTTAGTTGGCGTTCCTTTATTGGAAGCGGAAAACTCCCCTTCTACAAGTGCACTACGTTGAGGTTTTAATGTATACCTTACCGTATTGATATTACTGTTTTTCATTTTAATCAAGTCTTTAATTGTAAAATAGTACACAGTTGAAGCAATTTCATCTACATAGTCAGATTTTTGCGTGTCATTGCAAGTTATAACCGTTCCGTCATCCAGATAGATAATTAGTTTTCCACTAATTAATACCTTGTTAATGGTTTTTGTACTAACTACTATAAGTCCCAGTGTTCCTTGCTTGGCAAATAATACATTTAAGTCATATATGTAACTTTTATCAGAATTGGATTGTAATGTAATAGTTTCGGTACAAGGATAACTTTCTTCACCAATGAAGAATAAGTTCTGTCCTTTTACTGTCAGTGTAATGAATAGTGTTGCAGTTAAAATAATTAAAATCTTTTTCATATTTAATTGGTTTAAATTATCATCAAATATCTAGGTCATCCCTATATTAAGTTTTTTCTATTTTTTCTTTAAAGAAAAATTTATCCCAAAATTAATTGAATAAGCTATTTCTCCTTGATAATTACTCTCAATTGGTAGTACATAGCCAACAGTTCCACCCAAACTAAGTCCAAATAATTTACTTAGCTGAAATTGATAACCAAGCTTTGCACCAGGAATTACACTAAAAACAGAATCGTAAACGCCTAAAGCCAACGATGGTCCAACATAGAAACCTTTTGCGCTACCCGAAACATAATATTTTATATTTAATCCAGTTGTTAGCCCTATTGCTTCACCTTCAATCATATGCACATTTATTGGTATCTCATAACCAATTTTTCCACTCTCATTTAATCTTTCATATGAAATATATGTTGGACCATTATACGTATAAGCTAAAGCATCTACATTTATACGGTGTCTTCTAAATCCTTCTATTTCTTCTTTAAATATATCACTCTCGCCATTTTCGTATTCAACCATATGGATGTCTTTTTTTAGCATTGTAAAAACTGGACCATTCTGATTAGAGAAATTCTTGTACTTTATGTTATCAATATTCACTTCTATAATTTTTGCTTCTATTTTATCGCCTGATTTTAAGAATATTTTGTCTTGACCATTAATGTTTTTTGAAATCAATACTGTTGCGATTACCATAAAGATATAAGCTATTTTTTTCATTTTATTTGGTTTAAATATTTATTATCTATTTTCTTATCAATCAGGTAGCTTAATTTCATCCTCCAATCTCATTAAAAACAACTTAGTTTCTAACATTCTTATTTGCTTAGCTGCTCCCGGATAATCCTTTTTCAATTGAGTAAAACACTTTTTTATTTCTTTTGTGTTCAAGTTTTGTTCTTCAACTATTTCCTCAACCAATTTAGTTTCAATGCTACTTAGTTGTTTTCCTTTTAAGGAAGTAAGTAAATTAGTTAGTTTTTCATTATCTTCAATAGGAACTACTTCAGTAGAAAAATCTATCTGATTCAGAAGTTCTTTAAATTCTATAATTGTTTCAATTTTTCTATACTCATTATAGATATTGTATTTTGCTGCCGCTTCAATTTTTGAAAGTTTTTCTATAATCATATCTTAATTGTATTTATTTCATTAATCCCAACCAATCGGCTTTCTACTTCATTCAATTCTTTGACCAGTATTTTTTTATAACCCCTCAGTATTACTAATCTTCATAAAAACCAAATTGATTGAGATAATCTCCTTAATTGACTAATCTAAATAGTGTCTAATCTAATATTCGATATATCAATTCTGGTTGTATATTTTTGTTTAAAAATTAATCCTTTACAAATGTATCAAGCATACATAGAATATAACACGACATGTTATGTCCAATATTCTTTTGTTTTTAGAATGAAACATTTTTAGTAATTTTACCTTACTATTCAATCCTTATGAAAAAATACACTTCCTTAGGTGAGCTTCTAACCGACTATCGTAAAATCAAAAATATTTCACAATCTGATTTAGCAGTTAATTTAAATGTGGATACCAGAACAGTTCAAAGATGGGAGAAGAATATAACACTTGTAAAAGCTGACAAAGAAGATATTTTGGTGCAAGAAACGCTTTTGCCACACCAACTTATAAGAAATTTAAATGCAAGTAATCCGATTCCTACCTTTTATGATTTTAGTATCAGAAAATATTCGTTAACAAAACTAACCAATACCTTACCGGAAGCTTTATGGTTTAAAGCTCATATGGATATTGTAACCCAGAGAGTGAGAACCATTGACTATGAAAATGATATTGATAACATCATTAGACATATGCAATTTCATAAACCTGTTTTAAAAAATGTTGCAAATGTTATCCGAGAGTCAATTAAACTTCTTCCGGAGATGAATCTGATAATTGAAGATGACTCAGGTTATTATTCAGGACACACTTTGGTCTTTCCTATAAAGGAATCTTCTTATGAAAAATTAAAAGGCAGGAAAATGTCTGATATTGAATTAACTGTTGATGACCTAGTAAATTATAAAACTCAGAATAAATCCATCTTCTTTGCTTTTGATCTTACAGCAGATTGTAATGATAATCTCTATTATATAGCAAATCAATTATTGCGTTTTGTACGTGATATTCCCAATCAGGATTACTTATTTTGTTCGATACCGTTTAGATATGATAGTTTTAAATTGGTTAATCAGTTAGGTTTAAAAATTATCTGGAAAGATGAAAAAAGGAAAAATAAATTTGGACTGGAGATTGCACCTCGTTTTCAGGAAGGTAATTTTAAAGAGTTTCTGTCGGAAGAGGGTAGTGGATAACAGGGCAACCATCTGCCTACTAAATACATCAAAATAGATAAATATCGTATTACTTTCGTACTAATTCTATCTGGTTTCTACCAATTTAACTGAAGTCAAAAAAGTAAAAAGAGATCTAAAAAGGATGTAACTAATTGTTACATATTCTATTATAGAAATGTTGAGTGA
>JAUVAS010000096.1 GCA_030591585.1 Flavobacterium sp.
AAGAAAAAACTAAAAAAGGATAAAAAATAAAAAAAGAAAGCAATAGAAAATTCATCCTTTTTTAATTAAAAACACCCTTGAAATAGGATCCATTTTTATTTTAAAAAGGGTGTAATTTTGCTGAATTTTTTATTTAGACTTTTGCGTATTGGAAATGAGAACATTATTTCTGCCACCCTTTTGACCGAAGGGATAAATAATAGGCGTAGCCGTAGCGACGTGCCAACGGTGGGAAAAATTTTAAAGATTTTAATTTATTTTTGAATGGGGGAATAGAGAAGGGGGAAATAAATAAAAAGATGAATTTTGACCTTAAATTTTGGCGGTATTTTTGACTAAAAGATTGTGCCAAAATTTGAGTTTGGCTAGCAAGGCGGAAGCCAGTTAAGCTGCGGTTTCTTTTATAAAATAAAGAAAGCAGCGGGTGAGAAAATAATTTTTGCAGAGAAAGTTTTTTTAAGGCAATGAGTGTGTGAAATTGAATTTTAAAAAATGGAACAGCAAAAAATTATGACGAACTCCTTATAACCTGGTCGTTAATTTAGAAAACAGTACATCTGAGGTGCTATAATCACCCTAATGGAAAAGAAACTATAATGGCATAATCGTAATCTGTGCATATAGCGCCAAAAACTTAAACAAGCGAATGAAGAAAACACCTGAAAATGAAGTTTTTGAATTTAAGAAAAGGCGTAATTGAAGGTCGTTTTTAAATGAATTGAGTTTGTGTTTTTAAGCGGATATAAAAGAAATAAAAAATTAAAGTGCTGAAATGAATGTAAAGTATTGAAAGGAATGAAGCTTTTTAATTTTGGGTAGATATAAAGTTCTGATTACTACAAATGGGTATGGCTAGACAGTAGATATTAAATGAAAACAGCTACTATATTATTAAATGTAACTAAACTACCTAGAATGTCTAAACCCTTATCAGATATGATGTATAGAACAAATAGAAGCCATTGATGAATACTTTGTTTCCTCTGTTTACTCTTAATAAAATTCGTTCAAGAAATATTTCAAAACTCTGCCAGATTGTATTTATAGAGTTCTCATCGTGGCTAGAAATTCATTGTTAGAAATATGTCAAGTTTATGCAAAAAAAAAATTGTAAATCTTTTCTAAAGCCTTGTCATTACTATGATGAAGCCATTATATTAAAAAATTAAATGATAAACATAGGGAATTAAGTATATTCCTACTCTGAAAAGAATTAATTGAAATTTGATAATTGATTAATGATTTTAGATGTATGATGTATTTAATACTATAGTATAATTGAAATTAATTAAAGACTTCATGAATTAAATAAAGTAGTTTATTTAATATATTCTCCTTCGATTTCTTCATCCTATTCTAGCTTCAAGTTTGTAATTCATTTTTCTTGCAACTTCTATCATTACATCTTTTACTGTTTCCGCATTCTCTGGAGTGGTCATAAGTTCATCGTAAACATAAACTATTTCCCCTTCCAACCCCATTTCAGATAGTTCAACTATTACACCTGTCAAAATACGAACCTCAGCCTTAAACATTATGGACGATGTGCGTTTATATGTTTTAACCTTAGTAGCTTTTACATTATCAATTAAATCTGGTTGTTTTTCTTTGTAGTAGTTGTAAATATCCATTTTTTCCATTCCCGTCGAACTAGTATTAAAGAGCTTTAGGTGTTGAATTTTAGCTTTAGATACAGGAATACCCAAGAAATCAGCAACAGCTGTATGAGTTATGTTGGATCCATCGCCCCACATAGTTGAAGCAATGTTGGGGTGCATTGCTGAATAGTCAACTCCAATTACAGTACTGTTACTTAGGGTTAATTGTTGGCGAATCCACTTAGGCATAAGAGTGAATGATGTCGTTACTCTTCCTCCTGATTTGAAGTTGCCTACTCTAGGTAAAATATATCCATACTCTGTTAAAGATTTAAATCTTTTAATACTAACTTCTACATACGAAAATCTAGGTAAATCATTTTTAGTAGTACCTTGTTCTATAAGTTTTTTAATCTTTCGGTCATTTTTACGTCTGTCTTTTTCCCAGCACAATTTTTTCCCTTTATTACTCCAGCCATCAGATATTAATGTAGCAGCATGAGTTAAAAGATCTTCTTCTGTTGGTAAAACTATGTTGAATGATGTTAAGACCGATGATCTAGCAATAGGATTTTTCATAATAATTCTTCGTTGATCTTGAGACAAGGAGATTTCAGCATTAATAAGTGTTTCAGAGGTTAGAATATATCTTACAAATGGCTTGTATATCATATCATTATCTAAAAGAAACGATCTGGCAAACTTTCCTGTTTGGTAAGATATTTCATAAGGTTTGATAAGTATATCGGCTTCATACATGACATTTTGAGCTATAAGATATTTCTTTCTACCAAATATTTGAATCCATTTATTGGAATGAATGTCAATGTCATCATAATTTAGATCTCCAGCCAATGCCAACAAATGTCCATGGTGAAACTTTTCTAATAGTATTGCTATTCTTTCTTTTGCTATCAAAGTATTTCTATGGATCTGCTTTAGCTTCTTTTTTGAAATTCGATTGATTAACCATTTTGCATTTTTAGGGATCATCTTAATAGTTGGGTTAGCATAGTATGTGCCTTGTACTTTGTAAAACGCGACTAATCTTGATGTATTCTTTTTCTTTTTTACCATTTTACACATATTTAGGAGCATGTAGCTTCTTCTTTAAAAGATCCATACAATAATTTTCAATTTTCTCCTTTTCTGTCATTTTAACAGGAGCAGATAACTTATTGCTTTCTTGTTTTTTGCGCTCAACCATAGCTTCCAACTCTTCGAGAGTTAGACTATCCATCAGGACGGATGCTATTTTAGAGTCGAGTAGCATTTGTACTAACTAGATTAAGGTTGATAAAATAGTAGGTACAATAGAGTGGTTTTTAAACACAACAACGCCACCCCAAATTAAAGAAGTGATGTTGTTTATAGTGCCAAAAATTGAGCTTATCATCTTGATGACAGCAAGTGTATTTATCTGTATCATAATTATATTTAAATGAATTATGATTTAACAATACTTGCAATTATCGCATTAATGATGATTGATAATGGGGATGTGAAAGTTGTGAAAGTTATTTGTGACTACTGAGAAACCTGTGAAAGTTTTTGCTCTATTTCTTCTTTATATTTTTTTGCATCTGGAGACTTATGAAAGCTACTACCATCGATGGATAAATCTGGAATTATCTTCATTACCTCTTTGGCAATTTTATCTCTATTCCTAGAGTTATTAGATATAAAGTGTAGAGATAAACATTTGTCATACCATACTACAATACCACCTTTCATTCCGAACTTATTCATGAAATTTCCATCCACATTCAAAATAGGATGATCTATTTTTTTTAAAATGTTAAGGCATTTAGTTTCTAGTTCTTTACTGATGAACAATGATGAATCATTTGCTTTTGGATCTGAGATTACAACACTTTTAGCTTGCTCATTTTTCTTAGCTGTATACTGCTGTTCAACTTTAGATAAAGCTATGGTTATCTCTATGATGTTTTCTGAGTTGATTATTACTCGTGAATCTTGAAACGGTTCAGCTCCATGAAAGAACACTCCCTTTTTTGTAACTTTATTTAAAGTCCAAGAGTCACCAAGCATAATTGGAGTTTCGTAGTTGAATTCTTCTTTAAATTCTTCTTCTGTTCTTGCAAGCTTACCAGATTCTAAAATAGTATCAATCCATAACAGTTGATTTAAACAACCATCAACAAATTCCTTAATAGATTGTAATGTACCTATTCCTTCTAAGTATTTGTATTCAGAAATAAAACCAGCTTGAGATTGACTGTAACTATTTGCTTCAACTCTATTTAACGAAGCAATAAGTAGATAAATGTATGTCTGATCTGGGAGGTAGTTTTCTCTAATATCTACCTTAAACTTTTCTTTTACTACTTTTCTAAATTCCTCATTATACTGCATTATACTGTAATTTAAAGCCAGTCAACAATATTAATGTTTATATTTGCAGTATACAATACCGAATACGGTTTTGTTAAAAAAATGAATATTAACCTCTCAGAGGCACAGTATTTACTATATTGGAAATGGCAGGATGTTATTCAAAATCCAGTGATTGTAAGATCGTGTGGGTTCGATTCCCACCCAAGGTACTAAAAGCCTCAAAATCATTTGATTTCGAGGCTTTTTTTATTTTAGTGTAACCACCATATTAACCACAGCATCTTATTTAGATAGAATTATAATATTTTTTTTGGTATTTATTTCCTTCCCAACAATAAAAAGTAAGTGCCATAAATTATTACAAATATCTACATAACATTTATTTTTTTTAATTAACCATATTTTACTACATTTAGCCCCGTTAAAAATTAATTAATAAAACAAGTAAAATATGGAGTTTATAGTGAATTATTTGCCTTTGTTTGGAGTTTTGGCACTTGTATTTGTATGGTTTAAAAACATATGGGTTACAAAACAAGAAGAAGGTGATGCGAAAATGTCAAGAATTGCTAAGAATATTGCCGATGGTGCAATGTCATTTTTAAAAGCAGAATACAAAGTTTTAGGAATTTTTGTAGTAGCTGTAGCAATACTATTATATTTTAAAGGAACTGTAGATGCAGGTTCAAACGGAATGGTAGCAGTATCTTTTATTGTAGGGGCTATTTTTTCAGCTTTAGCAGGATTTATAGGGATGAAAGTTGCAACCAAAGCAAATGTTAGAACGACACAAGCTGCAAAACACTCTTTAGGAAGAGCATTAGAAGTTGCTTTTGCTGGTGGTGCCGTAATGGGATTAGGAGTTGTAGGATTAGGAGTTTTAGGCTTAAGTGGCTTATTCATGATTTATAGTGGTCAAGGGTGGGAACTTAGTGAAATATTAAATGTACTCTCAGGATTCTCTTTAGGTGCATCATCTATTGCATTATTTGCACGTGTTGGTGGTGGTATTTATACCAAAGCAGCCGATGTTGGAGCAGATTTAGTTGGTAAAGTTGAGGCAGGTATTCCTGAAGATCATCCATTAAACCCTGCTACAATTGCAGATAACGTTGGTGATAATGTTGGTGATGTTGCTGGTATGGGAGCCGATTTATTTGAATCGTATGTAGGTTCAATTATAGGTACAATGGTATTAGGTGCTATTTACGCAACACTTCCTGAATTTAAGGTCGCTTTTGACGGCTTAGGAGCGGTATATTTACCTTTGGTACTAGCTGCAGTAGGAATTGTAATGTCAATTATAGGAACATTTTTTGTTCGTGTAAAAGATGGAGGAAATCCTCAAACTGCATTAAATGTGGCTGAATTTGGTTCGGCAGGGTTAATGTTAATTGCTTCTTATTTTATAATTAATGCAATGCTACCTGAATCTTGGGTTGATGGTGGAACAACTTACACTGCAATGGGTGTGTTTTGGGCAACAATTGCTGGGTTATTTGCCGGATTATTAGTAGGTAAAGTGACTGAATATTATACAGCTACAGGTAAAAAACCTGTAATGTCTATAGTAAAACAATCAGAAACAGGTGCAGCAACAAATATTATCGCTGGTTTAGGTGTTGGTATGATGTCAACAATGATTCCAATTTTATTAATTGCTGCGGCAATTATGGTATCTCACCACTTTGCAGGCTTATATGGTATTGCAATTGCTGCAGTGGGTATGTTAGCAAATACAGGTATTCAATTGGCTGTTGATGCTTACGGACCAATTTGTGATAATGCTGGTGGTATTGCTGAAATGGCTGAATTACCAAAAGAAGTACGTGAACGTACAGATAAATTAGATGCTGTTGGTAATACAACTGCTGCTGTTGGTAAAGGTTTTGCTATTGCTTCAGCTGCATTAACCGCATTGGCATTATTTGCTGCCTTTATGAAAACTGCTCATGTAACTTCAATAGATGTTTCTAAACCAAACATTATGGCTGGATTATTCGTAGGTGCTATGTTACCATTTGTGTTTTCAGCATTATCTATGAACGCTGTTGGTCGTGCTGCAATGGCGATGATTGAAGAAGTTAGACGTCAGTTTAGAGAAATTCCTCAATTAAAAGCTGCTTTAGCGGTAATGAGAAAATATGATTCAGATATGTCTAAGGCAACACCTGAAGATAGAAAAATATTTGATGAAGCAGATGGAGTTGCAGATTACGGAAAATGTATTGATATTTCAACAAAAGCATCTATTAAAGAAATGGTATTGCCAGGTTTATTAGCTATTTTGGTTCCTGTAGCTGTTGGTTTTATTGGTGGTCCTGAAATACTAGGAGGTTTATTAGCAGGTGTTACAACAAGTGGTGTATTAATGGCTATTTTTCAATCTAATGCTGGTGGAGCTTGGGATAATGCTAAAAAAACTATTGAAGAAGACGGTAGAAAAGGAACTGATGTTCATAAAGCTGCTGTTGTAGGAGATACTGTAGGAGATCCATTTAAAGACACTTCAGGTCCTTCATTAAATATATTAATAAAATTAATGTCAGTTGTAGCTTTAGTTATAGCGCCAAGTATTGCATTAAATATTGATAAGGTTGAAGCTCATAATGAAGCTGTAACTATTGAATTAATTGAAAC
>JAUVAS010000019.1 GCA_030591585.1 Flavobacterium sp.
CCTTCTTTCGGCATGCTTTTACCAAATAGACACCAAAACACCAGTGATTACAGGTATGGTTTTCAGGGACAAGAGATGGATGATGAGATTAAAGGAGAAGGTAATTCTATTAATTATAAGTTTAGAATGTATGACCCGAGAGTTGGGAGATTCTTTGCAGTTGACCCTTTAGCTAACAAATATTCCTTTCAATCACCATATAGTTTTGCTGAAAATTCAGTTATTTTATTTAATGAACTTGAAGGACTTGAAGCAGAAATAAAGGATATGGGTAGATCTACATATCTAATAAAATTAAAGAATGCTGATTTTTCTTTAATCATAAGAAAATCAAATGAGAGGTTGACCGATGCAATGAAAGCTCAGAATTCATCTAATTCTCAAGAAATTTCTATTAATACTCAAATGTTTGATGTAGTAAAAGGATATGATTATAATAAAGGACTCAAAGTGCCCCAACCTCAAGAAGGGTATATACCACAAGGAAAAAATATCGTTCAAGGAAAAAATAAAAAAGGTAGGTCATCTCCAAGTACATTTTATTTTTCACAAGCATCTGACTGTACTTGGTCTTGCGGTATGGGTGACGTGCCTTCTGATGCTAATTTTGGTATTGGCGGAGGAATGCCTTTAATAATAAATGGTTTAAAATATGGAGTTGAAAATATTTTAAAAAATGATGCTCCAGCAAATATTAAAGTACCTGAAAGAGGTCCTGTTAATGAAAATGATTATCAATACTTGAACCAGAAAAGCAGCCGTGGAATTAACGCAATTGTTAATCATAAATATAGTCTTTTTGGTTATGAAAGAAAAATAGGTAAAACTGTATTAGGATATAACTCAAAAGAAAATACGTGGGCTATTGTATCTCAGCAAAATGGAAATTCTGGCTTCCTAATCAAGGATATTATTGATGCAATGGCCTCAATGGGTTATGATAATGTTTTATTGTTTGATTCTGCCAGTTCAGCTACATTAGTTAATGATTCTAAAACTCTAACTAATCCTGATGACTATAAAGATTTTACAATGCCAGCTGGCATAATAATAACAGTGCCTAATGAAGAAAAGTAATGAAAAAGAAAATAATATTAGCACTATTAATACTTGCCTATCCAGCGTATTTATCTATAAGTTCAAATTTTATGTTGAGTGATATAGATTTAATAACTGATAGTGCAGAATATTTAACTGAATCTACAGGTATTAATGTATTTATAAGTTTTTTATGCTTGCTGTTACTGTTTTTGATATTAATTACTCAAATTAATATCAAAAAAGTAGTACTGGTAGTTCTAATTACGCTGCTATGGGTTTTAGCAGGTATTAAGATAGGAATCAAGGATTATCCAGAAGGTAGAATAACCCAATCAATTTATAAATATAAGTACAAAACTATAGAACTTTGCAAAAAGGATTGTGAAAATGTTTTATATAATACAAAGATATCAAAAAAAGCCTTTTGGGGTTTTGGTGTTGAAAATATAAATGTAAAAGACTTTGTATTTGTTGGTCCTTTTAATTGGATAAATTGTAAAAAACTTTTAGATAAAAAAAAGGGGTTTATTGGTAATGATACAGAATAATCAATCGTTACAAAATAATAAGAAAGCTACGGTAAAAAGCAGCTTTTTATAAGCAATCGCTTAAAGTTTTACAGATTTAATTAAGGCATCAAGCGGTCTAGAAAGGCCTTTTCGGTTGGATGTTTCTGGAGAAATGATTTCAGCAATGGCTGGTCAGAAATTAATAATAGGATTATTATCAGAATATAAAACTTGGAAAATTAATCAACGAAATAATGGAGCGGAAATAAATATTTTTTGTGAAGCAGACGTTGAAAGATTTATTCAAGAAACAGGGGGGTCAGTAATATTAAATATTTTAAATAGGAAGGTTCAAAGAAAAAAAAATTGAATTTCTTCAAGGTCTTGAACGAAGTAGAATTGAAGAACAAGAAAGATCTAATAGAAGTGATGAAGAAATGAATGAAAAGTTAAAAGGGTAATCTCGTATTAAAAACTATGGTAAAAAAAATGATTATAATATTCTTATCAATAGTTGTAGTTATTTTGTTGTTGTTTTCACTTTATTTAGTAATAGAAAACTATATTGAACCAAGCAGAATTGAAAATATAAATCCTGAACAAGAGAGTTTGGAATTTGGAGTGTCATATTTATTTAAGTTGGGTGTTAGGATACTGTCTTATATTGTAATGGGAATCTTATTGGGTTTTTATTTCATTAAAAGGAATAAGTATATTTTAATAAATCTTTTATTATTAGTCATGACAATTTTCCTTATCTATTTCATGTAAACAGGTAATGTTAATGAGTTAGAATAGTTGTTGAAGATATATGTGTAAGATTTCTAATTAATAAAATAGTATACAAAGATTAAGTAGAAAAACAATTTGTTTTTCCATAGAAAAGAAATATCTTGAAACACATTTACGGCTCAATTACTGGGGGTGAAAAACACAAAATAAACAAATGACCATGAAATTAAAACTATTTTTTACCGCTTTCTTTTTGTTTAGTATACACATTCAGGCACAATATTCATATGCCAGAGCTAATGATTATCCAGATATTAAAAATCGCCCTTTAATTGTAGAAATGATAGAGTTAGACAATAAATTGATAGAAAAATGGGAAAAGAAGAAAAGCAAAGCAAAAAGTGAAAAGAAAGCTTCTGAGTATCAGGATAAGATCGATAAATATACTGTTTTTGTTACAGACTATAACAATCTAATTAAAAAAGCTGTAGAGAGCCATTGGAATATAAATCCAGAATTAATTTATAAGACTACATCGGAAGTCAAGGAGTTGATGAAAAAAAAATCAGAAGAGTTCACTGTACTATGGTATAGTGAGACCAACTCAAAAAGAATGGATGAATATGGGTTCACCTATTTTCCAAATTTTACTGTCCCCACATTAAATTATAGCCGTATTGAAAAAGGACGTTTTAAAACCGACTATTGTTATTTTATACACTATACCCATAATAGGAATGACAAGATTAAATACAGTGATTTTGTGCTCTCATTAAAACTAATGAAACAGCACATGGATTACATAATTGAAAATGATAAAAAGAAATTTTCATTCCATAAATATGTTATGGAACAATCTGTAAAGAATTGTAGTGATTTTTCAGGTATAACAGCTTTTATTCAAGAAGAAGCTATATATGAAAAAACAAATGCATCTGAATTGAACAATATATTTTCTGGAGAAATTAAGTCCTTTTCAGATGAAGAGATTTCCAAGGCAATTGAGGAAGGAGAGGATCGTATTATAGGTTTCTTTTTTCCTTTTAGTATCGTTGTTGGAAATATGGGGCCTGCATCAGTGGCACGAATACAGTATGTTAGGAGTTTTGTTGATACAAAAACAGGGAAAATCTACACTAGTATGGGGGGTAAAATGGGGCAGTTTTTCGACCCCTATTTTAGGGAGAACGAGTTTGAAAAATATGATAACTGTAAGTGATTTTTATTTAATTTCGGCAGATTTGTCAAAGCGCACTATTTAAGTTTTTTGTCAGAGATTCATTAAGCTAATTAAAAATCTAAATAGAGTGCATGATTTCTCCAACTCTTAATTCCCTACTAATTATACTTTCTTTTATTATGTTTCACGAGTGTTACATTTAACTGGCAATGCTGTTGTTTTATTAAAAGTCCATTTTTTATTGTTAATTTGGTTTTATGAAGAAATCAAAACCAATTATTCCTCTTTTTAAACAATTTATTAAAGATACTGAAACAGGAAAAAGACTTAAAAAAAATGGAGAGCGAATAAAAAAAAGCTCTATTCAAAATTATAGGTTTGTTTTAAACAATCTTATTGGTTTTACTGAAAAGACAGGTTTTGATATTAGAATATGTGATGCATCAAGATTAACTAAAAGAGAATACATTACAGAAAAAAACTATTGGAAAAAGTTCTATAAAAAATTTACAGAATATCTATACAATAAGGGTTGTTTCGATAATTATGTTGGAACAAATATTAAGACAATTAGAGTGTTTTTTAATTATATGAAATACGATAAATATATAAATACAAGTGATTTTCAACAATTGTTTTATGTCCGTAAAGAAGAGATAGATATTTTAGTCTTATCACCAGAGCAGTTAAAGTTTTTAATTCATGATAGTGAATTTGAACAATCATTAAGTCCTGCATTAAAACGAATTAAAGATATTTTTGTGTTTGGTTGTACAACAGGATTGCGTTACTCGGATATTTTTTTAATTACTAATAAGAATTTTATTTTTCAAGAAGAGAGTTGGTATTTAAAATTGAAATCTAAAAAAACAAAAACCTACAGTTATATTAAACTTCCTGGGTATGCTGTAGATATTTATAATAAATATAAATCTAGGTCTATAAAGAAACCAGTTTTTAATAAGATCACTCTTTTTTACTTTAACAAAAGCCTAAAAATAATTGGTGAAAAAGCTGGATACACAAACCCTATTGAGCTATCTAGAGAAAAACAGGGTAAACCTCAAAATGTATCAAATAAATCTTTAAAAAATGGCTCTAGGTTTTGTGATAAAATGAGTTCTCATATGATGCGAAGAACAGCAATAACTACACATTTAATTTTAGGAATGCCAGAACATTTAGTTCGTAAAATTAGTGGACATAGTCATGGAAGTAGCTCATTTAATAGATATGTTCACTATGCTCAACCTTATATAGATAAAGAAATTGATAAAGTGCATAGTAAGTTAGAAGCGTATTGATGAATTTGATGTTTTTATTTTGGTTCTATAACTAAGAAAGGTCTATTTGGGAATTAGTTCTCTTAAAATCAAAGGTATACGGTTCGACAATGAACTAATAGGGGGAGCAAAACACATCCAATCTATTTATTTAGGTTGGATTTTTTGTTTTATAAAAGTTTTAGGAAAACCTTAATACCAATATTAAAAAATTAAACATAATTTTCTCCCAAGAAAAAATAAATTATGTCAGACTTTTGGTTTTATGTGGTGATTGCAGTTATCATCCTTCATTTAGTAGTTGGCTTTGGTTATTTAATGTATAAAATGTCTCCAACAAAAGAAGACAAAGAAAGGATGAAACGAGAACAGGAAGAAGAAAACAATGTATCGTAACAAAATCAAGACTCTCTCGTCTAAATAAAACTAATCCTAATTAGCATGAAGATTATTAAATTAATAGTTACCCTCACCATTGTTTTGTTATGTGTTTCAGCAACGGCGCAAACATTTTCAGCTAAAGTAATTGATGAGCAAACAGGAGAGCCAGTTTCGTATGCTACAATAGAAACGGGGATTAATCAAGGAATTATTACCAATGAAGAAGGAGAATTTAGCTTTCTTTTAAGTCAAGTAAAACAGCCTCAAGATTCTATTTATATTTCTTATATGGGGTATGAAACCAAAGGAATTTTATTTGAAGAACAAGAAAATTTAGAAATCTCATTAACCCCAAAAATATTTGAACTTAAAGAAGTTTTCCTTACTACTGAAGTACTTACCGTAAAAGAAATTATTGAAAGAGTAAAGGATAATCTAGATAAAAATTATAAAGTAAACTTCACCAAGAAAAAGATATTCTTTCGTCAGTCTGATATTAGCAGCGTTAAGAAAATGGACTTCGGATTTAAGAAATCTACCATTGAAGAACTCAATAAAAAATTTATTGACAGTATCTCTAGAATGATTCCCAAAAAATCATCCTATTATAAAGAAGTAGTAGGAGATTTTTATGGCGATTATACCCAGCATAAATTATATGTTACCAAAGCAGCCGAACTGTACGATAAAAAAAACGACATCTCAGCGGAAGGTCTTGGAAAAGAATTAGAGCGTATTTTTAATGAGAATGTAAAAAAAGACTCCTATATCAAAATCAAATCTGGAATATTTAGCACCAAAATGCAAGTAGATTCTATCATAAAAGAAAACGAGGAAGCTAAGGAGGAATACGAAAAACGAGCTGGCAATGGGAACAAGTATTTTCAAGAACAAATTAAAGATCGTATTTCAGAACTTTACGAGCAATTGTTTTTCAATGAAGATTCCAAAATAGATGTGCTAGATAAATCCAGTCGCTATAATTTTGTATTGGAAAACTATACGGTTATTGATGGGATGTCGGTATATATCATTCTGTTTTCACCCAAAGGAAGTAAAGATTTTAAAGGGATATTGTATGTAAATACACAAGACTTTGCTGTGGTACGTTTGGATTTTAAAAATGTAAAAGCCCTCAAAAAATTTGGGCTTTTAGGAATCACCTATCGCAATAATATTTATAGAGGAAAAATGCTCTTCGGAAAAGATAATAACGGAGCCTACAGTCCAAAATACTTAGAACTGGAAGATGGAATGTATATGGGATTAGACAGATCTTTAAAAGTAATTGAAAAGAACAAACACGTTAAAGGAAGAAGAAAACAAAACGAACTTTCCTTAGCGCTCGATATACGAATGAATCAAGTTGTTAAATACGAATTAGTGGTATTTGAATCTGAAACCATTACTAAAAATGAATTTGAAAATGTAATAGAAAACACCGAAGTAATCGCTACTTATTTATCACAATACGACTCCTCTTTTTGGAAAAATCATGCCATTATGGAACCTAACGATGCTATTGAGTCTTTTAAGGTGGTGGATTAAGTTTTTTTTATTTAACTCACTCTCTTCACAATTAAATAAAAATCATTATCAAGGGGTAAATACCCTTGATCGTATAAATAAAAATAAACAGTTCCTGCTTTTGTAGTGTAGGTACTGGTAAAATATTCAAAACTAAAACCCAGACGTAATAATTTTTCTTTGGTAGTTTTTGTTTTATCGTTAGGGTTCAACTCTTCAAGAATCCGATAATTTTTCCGAAGCCGATTGTTAATATTTCTAATTAGGTTTTTACTGTCTTTATTTAAAGCGTTGTTATGGGTATTTCGGCAAGCATCACTACAAAACTTTTTATCGGCTCTACCAATAATTTTATCACCACATTCTGGACATTCTTTATTCATAATTGTAAAACTACAATTTTTTTTGGACACGAATTTCACTAATTCTCACTAAATGGTATCTAACAATTGTTTAGCAACGAATACCCGTATCTTTTTTTGTGATAAAATAAATAAATTTTCACAAATAGAAAATCTTTTAGATTTATTAACTATTGTATAAATTTTAAAATTAGTTAAAGAATATTGAATATTATTCATGAATTAGTGGCTGTCTTTTTTATCAAAATGAATTCGATAAATAGCTTCAAATTTCACAAAAACACTTCCTAAAATATCCGGATTTAGTTGCGTTCTATCGTCCCCAAAATTAAAAGCAGAAAGTCTAAAATCTAATTTATCTCCTTGTTCATATACCTCGTGTGTATTACTGGTGTAACCTATTTTTGCTCTAAGTAAGATGCTATTGTCAAGGATTCCGTATTGAATATAACTAGCAAATTCCAACGGACTTTGTTCTATATATACAGGAATACTAGTTTCTTGGCTTATGTTGTAGCTACGGCCAATTCCGAAGTAATCAAAACCCAATGTTGCTTTTCCAAAGCTATAATTAATGTCTACTTGAATAGGCAATGAAGCATCAATCTCAAAACGATTATTAGGGCTTACATAATAGACGCCTAAAATTGGGGTGCCAAACATTCCAAAGGCTTCAGTGGAAGCATAAAACCCAAACCGATAGATTAAGTTTTCTTTTTTCTTGAGTTTAGCAACCGCATAGCCTCCAAAATAAAAATCGTCTCCAGATAGGTTTTCGTAATCTGAAGAAATTTTAGGTAATAAAACAATGGTGCTACTCCATGTTGAGGAATGTGTAGTTGCTAAACCTAGTTTTAAAAGAGTACTGTAAAGGTCGGTGCTTTGATTAAAATCTGGTGATAAAAGTAAATGGTGTGTACTAAAATCAACGCCTGTAATTAGTGCAAACTTGTCATTTAATACTATTGGGAAGGTGATTCCCGCTTCAAACCCAGTAACGTCAGTACTTTCGTTTGTGCCTTCAAACTCCGCATCAAATGTGTTGTAAAATCCAAGTTTTAACACATCAACATATTCTTGTGCCGCTAAAAAGAAGGGTGAGAATAAAAGAAAAACAAATAACTTTTTCAATAAAAACAAATTTTGATTTTAGGATTACTAAACTACTAAAAAACAAACTATATTTGCCACATAAAAATAAAACACTATGAAATTATTAAAAAACTTATTTGCGCTTATTGTTATTGTTTCACTTGCTAGTTGTAGTAGTGATGATGATAACAATCAATTTTTACTAACTAATGCAAATCTTGCAGGAACTTATGACGTTACCTTCTTGAATACAACAGAGGTTCAAACAACAGATGTTAATGGAGCCGATATTATAACAATAACAACAACTATTGGAGAAACTTTTGAATTAGAAATTGTTTTTTCAGAAAATGGCAACTACCTTATTGATGGTTTGTATGTAGAAAGGTATAAAAGAATAGTAGACGGAGATATTATAGAAGAAGATACCGATATTATTGATATTGATGTAGAAGAAGGAACCTATTCAACTAATGATACTTCTATGAAATTAACATTAGATGGTGAGGTGTATGATGTTACTCTTTTTAACGAAAATGAAATTAGAATCACTTTTGAAGATGTGTGGGTAGAAGATGGAGACGATTTTGTGTACACAGAAGAAATTAGATTAGAGAGACAATAAACCAATAATAAATTAACTATTTTAAGCTCTGTAGTTAATTCTACAGGGCTTTTTTAGTGGCTTAATTTTAAGGGATTAAGCATTGCCGTATCTCAACAATTTCTTAATTTCGCAGCTATCTTTTAGATGATTAAATAAAGACGTAGGATAACTAATTAAAATAAGGTTTCCATTTTTACGGAAAATAAATATGAACACAGAATTTAAAACATATAAAGGCTTAAATCTTCCTAATCTTGCTGAAGAGGTACTCTCTTTTTGGGAAAAAGAAAATATTTTCGAAAAAAGTATTTCTTCTCGCGAAGGAGCGACTCCTTTTATATTTTTTGAAGGACCTCCCTCTGCAAATGGATTACCAGGAGTGCATCATGTTTTAGCACGTGCTATTAAAGATATTTTTCCAAGGTATAAAACCATGAAAGGCTTTCAAGTACAACGAAAAGCAGGCTGGGATACTCACGGATTACCCATTGAATTAGGTATTGAAAAAGAATTAGGAATTACCAAAGAGGATATTGGTAAAACCATCTCTGTAGAAGATTATAATGCTGCTTGCCGTAAAGCCGTAATGCGTTATACAGATGTTTGGAACAACCTAACCAAACGTATTGGATATTGGGTAGATATGGAGGATCCGTATGTTACTTACGACCCAAAATATATGGAAACGGTTTGGTGGTTGCTAAAAGAAATCTATAATAAAGGATTGCTTTATAAAGGATATACTATTCAGCCATATTCTCCAAAAGCGGGAACAGGTTTGAGCTCGCACGAATTAAATCAGCCAGGCACTTACCAGGATGTAACCGATACAACGGTGGTAGCTCAGTTTAAAGCAGTAAAAGAAACCCTACCTTCTTTTTTAAAGGAAATAAACGGCGACATTCACTTTTTAGCTTGGACAACCACACCTTGGACTTTGCCATCTAATACTGCATTGACCGTTGGAAAAAAGATAGACTACGTTTTAGTAAAGACTTTTAATCAATATACTTTTGAAGAAATTCAAGTGATATTGGCTAAGAATTTAGTTGGAAAACAATTTGCAGGAAAGTTTGAAGAAGCAGAAAATGAAAATGATTTATTCACTTATGAAGCAGGTGCAAAAAAGATTCCTTACTTTATTTTAAAAGAATTTAAAGGGACCGATGTTTTAGAAACCCGATACGAACAATTATTACCATACACATTACCAAACGACAATCCTGAAAATGCTTTTAGAGTAATTGCAGGTGATTTTGTTACTACCGAAGATGGTACAGGAATTGTACACACCGCTCCAACTTTTGGTGCCGATGATGCCATGGTTGCTAAACTTGCCAGCCCAGAAGTGCCTCCAATGTTGGTAATGGATGATAATGGTAAATTAGTGCCCTTGGTAAATTTACAAGGTAAGTTCAGACCAGAAATGGGAGAATATGCGGGAAAATATGTAAAGAATGAATACTATGAAGATGCCGAAGTTCCAGACAAATCTGTAGATGTTGAAATTGCTATCAAATTAAAAACAGAGAACAAAGCCTTTAAGGTGGAAAAATATACGCACAGTTATCCCAACTGCTGGCGTACCGACAAGCCTATTTTATACTATCCCTTAGATTCTTGGTTTATTAAAGTAACCGACTTTAAAGACCGAATGCACGAATTAAATTTAGGCATTAATTGGAAGCCAAAATCTACTGGAGAGGGACGTTTTGGAAATTGGTTGGCGAATGCTAATGACTGGAATTTATCCAGATCTAGATATTGGGGAATCCCTTTGCCTCTTTGGCGAACTGATGATGGAACTGAAGAAATGATAATAGGTTCTATAGAAGAATTAAAAACCGAAATGCAAAAATCTGTAGATGCAGGTTTTATGCAAACAGCTATTTTTGAAGAATTTGTAGCAGGAGATTTTACTGAAGAAAATTATGCAAAAGTTGATCTTCATAAAAACATAGTAGACGAGATTGTATTGGTTTCTAAAGATGGGAATCCGATGAAACGAGAAGCAGATTTGATTGATGTTTGGTTTGATAGTGGTTCAATGCCTTATGCACAATGGCACTACCCGTTTGAGAATAAAGAGAAAGTTGAAAATACGTGGCGAAAAGCAGATTTTATTGCCGAAGGAGTAGATCAAACAAGAGGTTGGTTCTATACCTTACACACTATTGCAACCATGATTTTTGACGATGTGGCTTATAAAAATGTGGTATCAAACGGACTGGTTTTAGACAAAAAAGGACAAAAAATGTCCAAACGCCTAGGAAATGCAGCAGACCCGTTTGAAATTTTAGATCAATTTGGACCCGATGCTACGCGTTGGTATATGATTAGTAATGCCAATCCTTGGGACAATTTAAAATTTGATGAAGCAGGAATTTCAGAAGTAAGAAATAAATTCTTCGGAACACTTTATAACACCTATAGTTTCTTCAGTTTGTATGCAAATTTGGATAACTTTAATTATTCCGAAGCAGCTATTGAATTAGAAAAACGTCCAGAAATTGATCGATGGATTCTTTCAGAATTACATACATTAATAAAGAAAGTAGATGAGTATTATGGTGATTATGAGCCAACAAAAGCAACACGAGCAATTTCAGAATTTGTACAGGAAAACGTAAGCAACTGGTTTGTGCGTTTAAGCAGAAGGCGTTTTTGGAAAGGAAGTTATGGTGAAGATAAAATTTCGGCGTATCAAACCTTACACTCTTGTTTGTTAACCATCACAAAACTTAGCGCACCTGTAGCTCCGTTTTTTATGGAACGTATGTACCGCGATTTATTACAAGGGACTGTTAAATCTGAAGAAATTTCGGTGCATTTAAGTAACTTTCCAATATCCGACCCGTCATACATAGACAAAGCATTGGAACATAAAATGAAAAAGGCACAAACAATATCATCGTTGGTATTATCGTTACGTCAGAAAGAGAAAATAAAAGTACGTCAGCCCTTACAAAAAATTATGATTCCTGTGTTGAATGATGCACAGCGAGAAGAGATTTTAGCGGTTTCAGACCTAATTAAATCTGAAGTAAACGTAAAAGAAATTGAGTTAATAGACGAAGGGTCTGGAATACTAGTAAAGCAAATAAAACCAGACTTTAAAAAGTTAGGACCACGCTTCGGAAAAGATATGAAAGCCGTTGCTAAACTGATTTCTGGCTTTGGTCAAGAAGAAATTTCAACCCTTGAAAAAGAAGGTGAAATAAGCGTTATGATTAACGAAAAAAATACTACATTGTGCAAGGATGATGTGGTGATAAGTTCTCAAGATATTGAAGGCTGGTTGGTTGCTAATAGTGATGGAGTAACTGTTGCATTAGATGTGACTATCAGTCCGGATTTAAAGAATGAAGGGATTGCCAGAGAGTTGGTAAACCGTATTCAGAACATACGAAAAGACGCTGGATTTGAAGTAATGGATAGAATAGAAATTACCCTGCAAAAAGATGAAAAATTAAACGCAGCGGTAAGTCAAAATTTAGAATATATTAAACAAGAAACCTTAACCGAAGTTTTGCAATTTGAAGAAAAACTAAATGAAGGAACCGAAATAGTTTTTGATGATATTACAAGCAGGTTAACTATTAAAAAAGTGTAAAATGGAAAACGAAATTAAAGACAAATATAACGATGCCGATTTAAAAGAATTTAAAACATTAATTCTTGAAAAAATAGAAACTGCAACAGCACAATTACATTTAATTGAAAGTTCTTTTAGAAATGACAGCGACAACGGAACAGAAGATACTGCACCAACATTTAAGGCTTTTGATGAAGGAAGTGAAGTAATGAGCAAAGAAACTTCTTCGCAATTGGCTATACGACAAGAAAAATTTATTCGTGATTTGAATAATGCATTGATTCGTATCGAAAATAAAACCTACGGAATTTGCCGTGTGACTAAAAAGTTAATCAATAAAGAACGATTAAAATTAGTGCCACATGCAACCCTTAGCATTGAGGCTAAGAATATGCAGAAATAAATGAGAATCTTCTTTTTGCGCCAAAAAGAAGCAAATCGAATTTATCCCAACGAAGGTTGGGGTCTTTAAAATTTCAAATTCCAAATTCTTTGTTGGGATTTGGAATTTTTTTATGTTTTTGAATAAATAGTATTATTTTTGCACTCATTACAATTGAATATGTCTCTTAAAAAATCTATAATTATTATTATTTTGATCTTATTAGTAGATCAAATTTCAAAATTTTATATCAAAACTACTTTTTCGCTAGGAGATGGTGTGGTGGTTTATGATTGGTTTAGAATTGTTTTTGTAGAAAATGAAGGAATGGCTTGGGGAGCAAAAATACCCGGGAAATACGGAAAATTAATTTTGACTATTTTTAGATTGTTTGCCATTGTGGGTATTGGATATTGGTTGTGGGATTCGATTAAGAAAAAATATTCTAAGATATTGACTGTTTCTATTGCCTTGATTTTTGCAGGTGCTTTGGGTAATATTATAGATTCTATTTTTTATGGGTTAATCTTTGACAACAGCCATCATCAAATAGCCACCTTATTCCCAGCAGATGGAGGCTACGGCACCTTGTTTCATGGGAAAGTAGTAGATATGTTGCATTTCCCTATGTGGGAAGGTTTTTTACCTAAATGGCTTCCTTTTTGGGGTGGAGAATTCTTCACGTTTTTCGATCCCGTTTTCAATATTGCCGATATGTCCATTAGTACCGGTTTTGGACTATTGATTGTGTTTAATAAGAGGGCTTTTCCTAAGGACACAGAAGAGACAAAAGAAAAAAATAAAGAGGAAGAGCAGTCTGAAAATATTTCAGAAAACAACGAAGAAATTCAATAAACGGAGTTTTTAAAATTATTGATTCTTACAAGACGTTTCTTAAAATCGAATACAAAATTACAATAAGAATACTTCCAATTATAAAGTTGTTATTGTAGAAAAGTTTGATACGATACTGCGTTTCAAAAACAAAATTCCAAAATTTCACACCTACACCTAATACTATAAAAGGAAGACTTACCACGAATAAAGGATTCAATTTAAAAGCTTCTAAAAAATTAAGATGCAATAAATGGTGTATAGCTCTTTGAGAACCACAACCTGAGCATTGATATCCAGTTATATTTTTTATAGGACATGTGTAAAAAAAGGAGTGTTGAGCAGGATTAAAATAACTAAAGACAAAAAAAATGCTCCCAAGAATAAAAATTGTGAGAGCTAGTTTTAATAATTTATGCTTTTGGATCATATTCCTTTTCTTGAGGTTCTCCATCAGTTGCTAATAAATAAGCAACCATATTCTACTAATTAAAGGAGCCAATCCTATTAAATACCAATTCATACGATTATATTTTTATATATAGTTATCCCAATATAGTTTAAATATTTTAAAATGAAATAATCCCCTTAGGCGTAATACAAAAATGTAAAGGAATGTCTATTTCTTCTGAAGGAATTCTTTCTTCAGCTTCAAAAAAGGAGAGTCCAATAAAAATTGCTTTGGGATTACATTGTTTTAAAAATCGGTCGTAATATCCTCCTCCATACCCTATTCTATTTCCTATTTCATCATATACCAATAACGGAACCAATACGACTTCAATTTGTGATGGCTGAATTTCTATACCAGAAACAGGCTCTGGTACTCCAAAATTTGACAACTTTAACACGGTGTTATCCTGTAATAGAATATGAGCTAAATTAGGAGAGCCCTTAATTACTTTGGGTACGATGATACTTTTATCTCTTCCTTGTAGGATATGTAAAATATATTCTGTGTCTATTTCTTTATTATTTGAAATAGGAAGGAAAATATGATAATTTGAATACTCCCAAATGTGCTGTTTTAATACATTATTGGCAATTTGAAGACTTAATTCTTCAACGTCCTCATCACTTAATTTGGCACGTAGATTCTTATATTTAATTCTGTATTCTTCTTTTGTCATAATTATTTCACTTCAACCGAAATATGAAAAATAGCATCTCCTTGGTGTACAATAGCAGCTTGATTTACATTGATAATATAGCCATTGTTTGGTGCTAATACTTCAAACAACATTTTACCATAAGGATCTGTAATAGTTGCCAACACTTCTCCTTTTTCAACTAATTTATTACAGTTAATTTTAGTGTGTATAAGTCCGCTACGTTGTGCTCTAATCCATTTTGTTTTTTTAATAATAACGGTATTTGATAACGGCTTTGTAACTTTAAACTTAGTGTCAAGCATATCTAAATAATTTAAAAACCGTTTGGTGCCTCTAACTCCATAATTTACAATTTGCTTGTTGCTTTCTAAAGATTTTCCTCCTTCAAATAAAATAATTGGAGTTCCAATTTTATTACAAGCGGATCGGTATGATTTTTTAAGATTATTGGATACCACTGTAAAAGGAGCATTAAATACTTTTGCTAATTGTAATAATTCTTCATCCCCAGGTTTTACTCGAATCTGCGCCGCATTAAACCTGCTGGCTCCACCTGTATGAAAGTCTAAACAATAGTCTGCATGAGGGAGAATCTGATTTGTAAAATGATAGGCAACACGGCTGGCTAAAGATCCTCTTTTAGTGCCAGGAAAAGACCGGTTTAAATCTCTCCCGTCGGGGAAGGACCTGTCTGAGCTTAAAAAACCAAAAATATTTAAAATAGGAATACAAATAATAGTTCCTCTTTTGGGTTTGTTTATTTTTCTTGAAATTAATTGCCGAACAATTTCCACTCCATTTATTTCATCCCCATGAATCGCTGCGGTTATTAATACTGTTGGACCTGGAATGGCAGCTCTTTCAACAATAATTGGAATTTCTATTTTTGTAGAGGTATATAACTTGGCGATGTTAAAGTCGATTGTTTTACTTTCTCCCAAGCCAATTTTTTCTCCTAATATTTCTAGAATTTCATTATTGTTCCCCATCAACGTTTGTTCTTTTCAATATAACTAATAATGCTTTTTGAAATAGTTGCTCCAGTGGTTTTTTCAATCCCCTCTAATCCAGGAGAAGAATTTATTTCTAAGACCAACGGACCTCTTTCAGATTGTAAAATATCAACTCCACAAACCCCTAAACGCATTGCTTTTGCAGCTCGTAAGGCTACGTTTTCTTCTTCTAAAGAGAGTTTAATGGTTGAAGAAGTCCCACCTCGATGAAGATTAGAGCGAAAATCTCCCTCTTTACTTTGTCGTTTCATAGCAGCGACCACTTCGCCGCCTACAACGATAATTCTAAGGTCGGTTCCTTTAGATTCTTTAATATATTCTTGCAATAAAAAATTTACCCCTGCGGTTTTTAAGGTTTCAATTGTAGACAAAGCATTCAAATAAGTTTCAGCTAAAATCACTCCATTACCATGAGTTCCCTCTAATATTTTTATAATAACAGGGGTGTCTTTAAAATTGGTGAGGAGAGATTCTACATTTGAAGTAATTCCTAGAATAGTTTTTGGAATGGGAACATTAGCTTTAGATAATAATTGTGAACAAGTCCATTTATCTCGGGACTGTAAAATAGCACTCGCAGAGACAATAGAAAACACACCCATCGCATTAAAATGCCTTACTAAAGTTGCGCCATAGTAGGTGTTAGAAGCACCTATTCTTGGTATGATTGCATCTAAGTCATCCACGACTTCATCATGATAACGTACCACTGATTTTCCATTTTCTATAGAAAGTATACAATGTGAAGGGTCTAAAATTTCCATCACGTGATTACCAGCAGTTCCTGCTTTTAAAAGGCTCTGAGTAGAATAAAGGGCTTCACCTCTTGATATAATGGCAATATTCATTTATTATAATTAGTGGATGCTAATTTAGTAATTTATCTAGTACTTCTAATTTCTGTTTTTACAAAACATCAATTACCTTTGAGGTATGACAATTCCTTCGGTTGCATTACAAACTTCAAACCTACCCAACAAGCCTGGGGTGTATCAATATTACGATAAAGAAGCGAAATTGTTATATGTTGGTAAAGCAAAAAACCTTAAGAAAAGAGTATCTTCCTATTTCACAAAAAAGCATGAGAATGGACGTACACGGTTGTTGGTTAAGAAAATAGTGATCATAAAACATATTGTGGTGGCTACTGAAACTGACGCACTTCTTTTAGAAAACAACCTCATCAAAAAATACCAGCCTCGGTATAATATCATGCTAAAGGATGACAAAACCTATCCTTGGATTTGTATAAAAAAAGAACGATTTCCTAGAGTTTTTTCAACAAGAAGACTCATAAAAGATGGTTCCGAATATTTTGGACCTTATACTTCTATGAAAACGGTGCATACTTTGCTAGGACTTATCAATGGCTTATATCCGCTGCGGAATTGCAACTACGACCTTTCAGTTAAAAACATAAAAGCTGAGAAATATAAAGTTTGTTTAGAATACCATTTAGGAAATTGTTTAGGTGCTTGCGAAAACAAACAATCTGAAGAAAGTTACAACGAAAGTATTGTTGCTATTAGAAATATTTTGAAAGGAAACTTTAAGGAATCCCTTTCGGCTTTTAAGCTACAAATGAAGGGTTTTGCTAAAAATCAACACTATGAAGATGCTCATATAATAAAGGAAAAGATTGACGTTTTAGTCAATTATCAATCTAAATCTACCATTGTAAATCCGAAAATAAATAATGTGGATGTGTTCTCGGTTATTTCAGATGAAGGATATGGGTATGTTAATTATCTTCAGATTTCTTTTGGCTCAATCATTCGATCACATACTTTAGAAATAAAGAAAAAATTAGAAGAAACAGACGAAACAATTTTGCAACTAGCCATTATAGAATTACGGCAACGGTTTCAGTCACAATACAATGAAATTTATGTACCATTTAAAATTAATGTGGGTGAAAACATTAAAGTTCATGTTCCAAAAGCAGGAGATAAAAAACACATTCTAGACCTTTCCATTCGCAACGCGAAATATTATAGGATGGAACGCTTTAAACAAGTAAGGATTACAGATCCAAACCGACATGAAAATAGGATAATGGCACAGATGAAAAAAGATTTGCGCCTTTCTGAAGAACCACGGCATATAGAGTGTTTTGACAATAGTAATATTCAAGGCACAAATGCAGTAGCTGCTTGTGTGGTGTTTAAAAACGGAAAACCAAGCAAAAAAGACTACCGGAAGTTTACTATAAAAACAGTAGAAGGGCCAGATGATTTTGCCTCAATGGAAGAGGTAGTGTATAGAAGGTATAAAAGATTGTTAGATGAGAAGCAACCCTTACCACAACTTATCATCATAGATGGAGGGAAAGGGCAGTTGTCCTCCTCTTTAAAAAGCTTAGATAAATTAAAATTAAGGGGAAAAATTGCCATCATAGGAATTGCAAAAAGGCTGGAAGAATTATTCTATCCCGAGGACCCCATCCCTTTATATTTAGATAAAAAATCTGAAACTTTAAAAGTGATACAGCAATTAAGAAATGAAGCACACCGTTTTGGAATAGAGTTTCATAGAAATAAAAGAAGCAAAGAAGCGTTAAATACAACATTAGAAACCATCTCTGGTATTGGAGAAAAAACAATTATAGATTTGTTACAATATTTTAAAAGTACCAAACGTGTAACAAAAGCGAGTTTCGATGAACTTACTAAAGTGGTAGGGCCAAGTAAAGCAAAAAAAATAAAAGCTCATTTTAATTGAGATTTAAATGAATATAAAAAACTATCAAAATAGTATTAAAGCGTCATTCCGCACTACGTTGCGGAATCTCATTCTTTTTATCTTAATTTTTGTTAGTTTTTCTTCATTTTCGCAAGAAAAATCCAACGAAGACATAAAAATTGGTTTGGTGCTTAGTGGTGGTGGAGCAAAAGGAATGGCGCATATTGGCGCATTAAAAATTATTGAAGAAGCAGGAATTAGAATAGATTATATTGGGGGCACTAGTATGGGTGCAATTGTTGGGGGATTGTATGCTTCTGGATATTCTGCCAAACAATTAGATTCTATATTCACTAGTGTTGACTTTAGTGAACTTATTCAAGATGAAATTCCTAGAAGAGCAAAGACATTTTACGAAAAAGAAGAGTCTGAGAAATATGCACTTACACTTCCGTTTGATAAGTTTAAGGTTAGTTTTCCTTCGGGTATTTCAAAAGGGCAAAACATGTATAATTTGTTATCTAAATTAACAAATTCAGTAAATGATGTTGAAGATTTTAATGAGCTTCCTATTCCGTTCTTGTGTATAGCAACAAATATCGAATCTGGAAAAGAAACCGTTTTAAACAAAGGGTATTTGCCTAGGGCAATTAGTGCAAGTGGGGCGCTTCCCACTTTATTTAGCCCTGTAAAAATTAACGATTCACTTTATATAGATGGAGGGATTACAAACAATTATCCTATTGAAGAAGTGCGGGCAATGGGCGCAGATGTTATTATTGGAATCGATGTGCAGGATTCATTACAAACAAGAAAAAACCTAAAATCTGTACTAAAGGTAATGGCTCAAATAAATAATTTCAAATCCGTTGAGGATATGGCAATTAAAAGAAAACACACAGATATTTATATTCATCCAAATATTAAAGACTATACCGTAGTTTCTTTTGCAGAAGGAAATGAAATTATTGAAGCTGGATCTTCTGAAGCGAATCTCTATAAAGAAAAATTAGTAGCATTAGCTAAAAGACAGCAACCAACAGATAGAAAACCAGGCGATATTGTAGCAACAGAAATGTTATACATTACAAAAGTTGAAATTGAAGGAAATGTAAACTATAGTCGCTCCTATGTTTTAGGAAAATTAAAACTAACCACTCCTGCAAACATTACCTATAAAGTGTTTAGCGAAGGGGTTAATAACCTTTCTGCAACAGGGAACTTTCAAGAAATTAATTATCGATTATATAAAAATAAGGATAGAGGGTATCTTCTTAAATTTAGTTTAATAGAAAGTGACTCTAAAACATTGCTTCGTTTGGGAGTTCATTATAATGATTTATTTAAAACAGCGGCATTGGTCAATATGACTACAAAAAGACTGATTACAAATAATGATATAACCTCATTCGATTTTATTGTAGGAGATAATATTCGGTATAATTTTGACTATTTTATAGATAAGGGATACTATTGGAGTATCGGGCTAAAATCTAATTACAGTAGTTTTGATGAAAATGTAGGGTTAGATTTTGTGTTTTCAGAAGAAAATACTCCCTCTAACACACAGCTTAATCAAATTAATTTTGATTATAGAAATTTAAACAATCAAATATATTTACAATCATTTTTTAAAAGAAAATTTTTGGTAGGTATCGGTGCAGAGCATAAATGGATACAATATCTTTCTGAAACAATTGGAATTGATGAAAATGATAAGCCAAGAACTATTTTTGATGACACTAACTATTTTAGTGCTTTTGGCTATGTGATTTTTGACACTTTTGACAATAAATTTTTTCCATCAAAAGGGTTTTATTTTAGAGGAGATTTCCACCTTTATTTATATGCAAATGGATTTAATACCGACTTTAACGAGTTTTCTATAGGTGAAGCCAAAGTAGGATATGCACATACATTTGTAGAAAACCTATCAGCAGTTATATACGCAGAAGGAGGTGTAAAAATTGGAGGAGATAGAACAAACTCATTTGATTTTTTTATGGGAGGGTACGGATTTAAAGAAACCAATAATCTAGTTTCATTTTACGGCTATGATAATTTAGACTTACGAGGAAATACGTTTTTAAAAGCAACCTTAGAATTAGATTATAGAGTTTTTAAAAAAAGTCACATTAATCTCTCGGCGAATATTGCCAATATAGGAGATGATTTATTCGACACAAAACAATGGATAGATAGTATAGATTACACGGGCTATGCTATTGGTTGTGGTTGGGAAACTTTTATTGGTCCAATTGAAGCAAAATACTCATATTCTCCAGAGCGAAAAGAAGGTGAATGGTATGTAAGTGTTGGGTATAGGTTTTAGCATTTTCTTAAACAATACCAAACAAATTTTTACGATATTTGTGAAATGGCAAATGCTAGTTGGAAAAACTTACTACTTCATTTAAAATTTCTTAACAAGAGAAATCCAGAATAGGCGACCGATAATTTTCCGTTATTTAATTTAAATCATTTAATAAAAAAATTATGCCACGTTACCATACACTAGGTAAAATACCACATAAAAGACATACCACCTTCAAAAAACCAGACGGATCTTTATATCAAGAAGAACTTTTTGGAACCGCAGGCTTTGCAGGGATGTCATCATTAATATATCATTTATACCCGCCAACAGTTGTTAGCGAAATTAAAAAAGTAGCCGATTTAACTCCGAAAATTGCTATTGAAAAACACCTACAAGCTTTGAGCTTTCAGGGGTTTTCGCTGCCACAAGGAGAAGACTATCTAGAGAGCAGAAAAACATTATTTGTTAATGGCGATTTGCATATAGGTCTAGCTGCACCCAAAACCTTTAATCAAGATTATTTCTACAGAAATTCTGATGCAGACGAAATGCTTTTTATCCATATAGGAAGCGGAACACTAAGAACCATGTACGGGAATCTCGATTTTAAATATGGAGATTATTTAATCATCCCGAGAGGGACTACCTACCAAATAGATTTTGATACTGAAGAAAATAGAATTCTTTATATCGAGTCGTTTAGTCCAATTTTAACTCCAGACCGGTATCGCAATAATTTTGGACAATTTCTAGAACACTCGCCATTTTGTGAACGAGATTTTAGATTGCCTAAAAATTTAAAAACGCATGACGAAAAAGGGGAGTTTAGAATTCTTTCAAAAAAACAAGGAATTTTATATGAATATACCCACACAAATCATCCTTTTGATGCAATAGGCTGGGATGGCTTTCATTATCCGTATGCATTTTCAATTCACGATTTTGAACCTATAACAGGGCGGGTTCATTTACCTCCTCCTATTCATCAACAATGGGAAGCAGCAGGTTTTGTAGTCTGTAGTTTTGTGCCGAGAATGTATGATTATCATCCAGAGGCAATTCCTGCACCTTATCATCATAGTAACATAGATTCAGATGAATTGTTATATTATGTAGATGGAGATTTTATGAGTCGAAATAATATTGAAAAAGGACAAATAACCTTGCATACAGGAGGAATTCCTCATGGGCCACATCCAGGAGCAATTGAAAGAAGCGTAGGTAAAAAAGAAACAGGAGAACTTGCCGTAATGATAGACCCATTTAATCCAGTTATGATTACCGAAGAAGCAATGAAACTTCAGGTGGAGGATTATTACAAATCTTGGATGTTGTAGTTTAAGAAAAAAGAAAATATATAGATAAAATAACACTAATGAGTATTGAAGAAAAAATAAAAGAGTTTCAAAGAATGACTATGGGTTTCCAAAATAAACTTTAATAGGTCTTTATTCTCTATTCTTTTCTCTTTGTTCTAAAAACATAAAAGATATGTCAGATTTAAAAAACATAAAAAATTACAATTACAGTTTAGAAAAAATATTCTCTGAAGCAGACGATTTTTTGCCAATAATGGGAACAGATTACGTAGAGTTTTACGTAGGTAATGCAAAACAAGCAGCACATTTTTATAAAACGGCATTAGGGTTTCAATCGTTAGCGTATGCAGGGTTGGAAACAGGAATGAAGGATAGAACGTCTTATGTATTGGTACAAGATAAAATAAAATTAATCTTCACTACTCCGATGCCGAATGATGGGAATCAAGAAATTTTTGACCATATTACTAAACACGGTGATGGTGTAAAAGTAATTGCGCTATGGGTAGAAGATGCCAAGAAATCTTGGGAAGAAACAACCAAACGTGGTGCAAAATCTTACTTTGAGCCAAAAGTTGAAAGCGATAAAGATGGTGAGGTGGTAACTGCAGGAATTCATACCTATGGAGATACCGTTCATATTTTTGTAGAACGTAAAAATTATAAAGGCGTATTTATGCCAAAATTTGAAAAATGGGAATCACATTACAATCCGTCTTCTTGTGGTTTAAAATTCATCGATCATATTGTAGGAAACGTAGATTGGGGACAAATGAATGTTTGGGGAAAATTTTACCAAGAAGTAATGGGCTTTGCTCAGTTAATTTCGTTTGATGATAACGATATTTCTACCGAGTTTACCGCGCTTATGAGTAAGGTAATGACCAATGGTAATGGTAGAATTAAATTTCCGATAAACGAACCCGCAAAAGGGAAAAAGAAATCTCAAATAGAAGAGTACATCGATTTTTATAAAGGAGCAGGAGCACAACACCTTGCTGTAGCTACAGATGACATTGTTTTTACGGTTTCAGAAATGAAAAAAAGAGGCGTAGAGTTTTTATATGTTCCAGGAGAATACTATGATACTGTTGGTGAAAGAGTTGGTGAAATAGCTGAAGATATGGCGGTTTTAAAACAACACGGTATTATGGTAGATAGAGACGATGAAGGGTATTTACTTCAAATTTTTACAAAACCACTAACCGACAGGCCTACGTTGTTTTTCGAAATTATTCAACGTAAAGGAGCGCAATCCTTCGGGAAAGGGAACTTTAAAGCGCTGTTTGAATCTATTGAGGCAGAACAAGCACGAAGAGGAACACTGTAATTTATAACGTAACAAACAATAAACGCTACCGACTAAAAAGGTAGCGTTTATTATTTTTCAGAATAAATACTGAAAAGTGATGGTATAAATACCAAACCTGTAAATGAAAAAATTAATTACCATATTTCTATTATTTAATGTCGTCTTACTTTCTGCACAAAAGAAAGCCTATGGAGATGGGGAGTGGCTAAAATTTAGAATTCATTATGGGTTAATTACAGCTGGAACTGCAACACTTGAAGTAGCGCAAAAGGATTTAAACGGCAAACAAGTATACCATGTTAAAGGATTTGGTAAAACTACCGGAATGACAAGTTGGTTTTTTCCTGTGGAAGACGATTATCAATCGTATGTGGATGTAGAAAAGGATATTCCCTATCGTTTTATTCGAAAAATTGATGAGGGAGGACACACAAAAGATATTCAAATTGAATTTGACCATTCAAATTTAGAAGCAACCATAAATGATAAAAAGCATAATACAACTAGGGTCGTTTCGTTTCCTAAAGATGCTCAAGATATGGTATCGGCATTTTATTATTTACGAAACCATTTAGATACAAAAAACATAAAAGAAGGAGATGAAATTGAATTGAATATGTTTTTTGATAGAGAAAATTATAAATTTAAACTCAAATTTTTAGGAAGAGAAATTCTCGACACTGAGTTTGGGAAAATTGCTTGTATTGTATTTAGACCTTATGTGCAATCTGGACGTGTTTTTAAAGAAGAAGAAAGTTTAACATTGTGGGTTACAGATGATGATAATAAAATACCTTTGCTAATTCAGGCTAATTTAACGGTAGGCTCTTTAAAAGCCTCTTTAATTGAATTTAAAGGATTAAAACATTCATTTAAAATAATAGCAAATTAATTATGGAAGATCATTCAAAAAGAGAGAAACTCTTAAATCAATTAGAAAATAAATTTGGAGCTATAGGTCAAGATTTAGACACCCACTTAGAAGGCCTTTTGTATAGTGAGCCTATGACCTATTGGGATTATGTACAAACCGATGCATTGTTAAACCTTCAAACACAAAGAACCACTTTGCCAGATGAAATGGTTTTTATCATGTACCATCAAGTAAACGAATTGCTTTTTAAAATGATTCTTTGGGAAATACAACAAGTGGCCCACCATAAAAATTTAACAGCTAATTTTTTCTCATCAAGATTAATGAGGGTAAGTAGGTATTTTGATATGTTAACTTCATCTTTTGCTATTATGCAAGAAGGAATGGATGTAGAACAGTATTTAAAATTCAGAAATACGTTGACGCCTGCAAGTGGTTTTCAAAGTGCACAATACAGAAAAATTGAGTTTGCATCTACAGATTTAATAAATTTAATAGATGCTCGTTTTAGAGAAACCATAGATAGAAACACCCCTTATGAACATGCCTTAGATCATTTATATTGGCAAGCCGCAGGTAAAGATTTTAAAACAGGAGAAAAATCGTATTTATTAGAAGCTTTTGAAGCAAAATATAAAAATGAATTTATCGCTTTTACACAAGAATATAATACCATAAATTTGTATGCTAAATTTAAAGAACTTCCAAAAGAGGTTCAAGAAGATCCAGTACTTATAAAAGCAATGCGACATTACGATTATACGGTAAATATTACTTGGGTGATGGCTCATTATAAAGCTGCGAATCATTATTTATCTGAAGGAAAAGGAGGAGAAGAAATTGAAGCAACGGGAGGTAGCGATTGGAAAAAATACATGCATCCAAAATACCAAAGAAGAATATTTTTCCCAGAGCTTTGGTCGGAACAAGAATTGAAAAACTGGGGAGTAAACGTTTAACCTATAATATTTGTAAACCTACATTGAAAAAAATAATTTTTATAATCCCCGCCCTCATCTTATTGTTTTCCTGTACAGATGATGTAAAAGAAGAAGAACCATTTCCTAAAATTGAAATTGTAAAAGCACATTTTGAATACGGTTATGACCTCAACGAGTTTAATGTAATTAGAGATACCATTCGGTCTGGAGATACTTTTGGTGCGATTTTAGATGCAAATCACGTTCCGCAAAATGAAATTTTTGAAGTAGTTTCTAAAATAAAAGACAGTTTTGATGTTCGAAGAGTAAAAGTTGGAAACCCATTTGTACTACTTAATTCAAAAGATAGCCTCAACAAAACTCAGGTTTTTATCTATGAAAAAAACAAGATTGATTTTGCGGTGATAGACCTTAGGGATTGCATCACTTCTTATAACGATCAAAAACCAATTACACTTATCACAAAAACGGCTTCAGGGGTTATTTCTAGTTCTCTCTCTCAAACTATGGACGAGCAGCATTTAAGTCCCTATACAACAGATCAATTAGCAACTATTTATGCGTGGACGATCGACTTTTTCAGATTACAACCTGGCGATCGATTTAAAATAATCTATACGGAAAAGTTCATAAACGACACCATTCCCGCAGGCTTAGATGAAATAAAAGCATCTGTTTTTGAACACCGAGGAAGAGCCATTTATGCCTTTAGTTTTATAGGAGATTCTATTATGGGAATCACAGATTATTACGATGAAGAAGCAAATAATTTACGACGGGCATTTTTAAAAGCACCCGTAAAGTTTAGTAGAATTTCTTCACGATATAACTTAAAAAGAAGAATAAAGTTCTATGGCAATAGAGTTCGTCCTCATAAGGGAACTGATTTTGCTGCATCTATTGGCACTCCTATTATGGCGACTGCAGATGGCGTTGTAACTAAATCTGAAAGACGAGGAGGAAACGGGAAGTATGTAAAAATACGTCACAACGGAACGTACGATACCCAATACCTTCACATGAAAAACCGAAATGTAAAAGTAGGTCAACATGTAAGGCAAGGAGATGTAATTGGTTGGGTTGGTATGACCGGTAATACTGGGGGTCCTCATGTGTGTTATCGTTTTTGGAAAAATGGCAAACAAGTAGACCCTTTTAAACAAGATTTACCTGCTTCAGAACCCTTATCTAAAGAATACCAAGAGAGCTATTTTAATCATATTGAGTCTCTAAAACTACAATTAGACGGGGTAGAATATTAATGTTTTTTTAGTTTATAAGTGTGTTAATAAAAAGTTAACATATCAATAGGCTGTTTTTCAAAATATTACGATACTTGTGTATATGGAATTTTACAAATTTTATAATAGAATTAATTAACCTTAAAATAATGTTAATTAATAATTTGAATGTGTAAATTTGCAGCAACCTTAAAACAATTTTTAATGATGAAAAAAATTACTTTTTATTTAGTAGTAGCTTTTATGTTTGTAAATGTAATTTCATTTGCACAAGGAACTATTACTGGGACAATTACCGATAGCGATTTAGGAGGAGCACTTTCTGGAGCAAATGTTATCGAAGAAGGCACAGATAATGGTGCTATTTCAGATTTTGATGGAAACTTTACACTTACTGTTGACGGAGACAGTGGGACAGTTGTTATTTCTTATTTAGGATACAATTCAAAAAATGCTACTTACACACTTACAAACGGGACAGCTAATTTAGGTTCTATCTCTTTAGAAGAAGATGCTAATGCTTTGGCTGAAGTTGTAGTTGTAGGTTCAGGGATTATTGATCTTGCCGCAGGGAGAAAGACTCCTGTAGCAGTATCTTCAATTAGTTCTGAAGAAATCCAATTAAGAGCAGCTGGAAATGTTGATATAGCTGAAGCAATTGAATTTACTCCATCAGCGCATGTATCTGGACAATCAGGTTTTGGTGATTCACAATTCTTCCTTAGAGGATTTGACCAAACCAATATCGCAATCTTACTAAATGGGCAACCAGTTAATAGTATGGAAGACGGAAAAGTGTACTGGTCTAACTGGGCTGGTATTGCAGATATTGCAACTAACATAGAGGTTCAGAGAGGTCTTGGAGCTTCTAAATTAGCGATCTCTTCAGTTGGAGGGACTACTAATATTGTTATGAAAGCTGCCGATAGAAATAAGGGAGGTTTTGTACGTTTATTAGGAGCAAACGACAGTTACTTTAAAGGAACAGTTGGTTATGATTCTGGCAGAAGTGATAAAGGATGGGCATTTTCAGTATTATTAGATTACTGGCAAGCACATAGAAAATGGAAAAAAGGTACGTATGGTGAAGGACAAAACTATTACTTTGCTGTTGGATACAAACCAAATGACAAACACAATTTTAACTTTTTAGTTACAGGTGCTCCTCAAATGCACGGACAAGCTTGGTCTCAAACTAAAGAGAGAATAGCAGCAGATCCTAAATTTAACCAACATTGGGGATATACAGATGATGGTATAGAGTCTGAAAGACAAAATTTTTACCACAAACCGGTAATGAACCTTAACTGGGATTTTACAATGTCTGAAAAAACTGAACTTTCTACCGTAGCGTATGCTTCTTGGGGAAGAGGTGGTGGAACTGGCCCTAGAGGTAATGGACGTATCAGAACAGAGGATCCAGATGATGATGGACCTTTATATGGACAATTAGATTACCCTGCAATCGAAGCTAATAACGCATTAGTAGGTATTGGTGGTGATTACGGAGCAGAATATGGTGCGGGTTACATTAGAAGAGGGTCTATGAACAATCATCAATGGTATGGTTTGGTTTCAAATTTAAATCATGATTTCACAGATAATTTAACTGCAAATGTTGGAGTTGACATGAGATTTTATACAGGAGACCACTTTAGACAAATAATAGATCTTTATGGATTAGATGGATGGACGAATGATAGTGGTGATAATCAAGCAGATGATTATATTGTTACAGAAACATTTGATGCTACTCCTTGGGGTGCATTGTTTAATTTTGCAGATGAAGAAGACAGAATTGCGTATGATAATTCTGAAACAATCAACTATCAAGGGGTATTTGGACAATTAGAATATGCTACAGATAAGTTTTCTATATTCTTTCAAGGTGCGTTCTCTAACCAATCTTACGAAAGAGAAGATAGATTTCATCCTGCGACTTCAGATAAAATTAGTAAAACAGGATATAACTTAAAGGGAGGGGTTTCTTATCACCTAAATGAAAACAACGTAATGTTTTTTAATGGAGGGTATTACTCAAGACAGCCGTACTTAGATAATATTTTTGCTAGAAATAGTGGATTTATTACGGTACCATTATCTCCTGAAGTAGACAATGAAATTATTAGAAGTTTTGAAGCAGGTTACCATGTTAAGGCTAACAGATTTAGAGCACATTTTAATGCCTATGTAACCGATTGGGATGAAAGAACATTATCAGATTGGGATATAATAGACCCTGAAGGTACTCCAGATGATGATTCAGATGATATAGAAATAACGACCTTGCAAAGACATGTGAGACAATTTCATTCAGGAGCTGAACTTGATGTAAGATATAAAGCCACAGATTGGTTAACATTTCAAGGATTTATTTCTGGAGGTAGCTGGCATTACAAAGGAGAAGCTGAAGTTTCTTCATATAATGCAGATACCAATGAGCAAATTGGTGAGACAGAAATTGTAGATCGTGATGGAATTAAAATTTCTAAAGCTCCTCAATTTACTACAGGTATTGGGTTTGATGCGAAAGTAGTCAAAGGATTAAGCTTCGATGCACGTATCAAGTATAATGATCGTCATTATGAGTATACAGATGTGGATACTGAAAAAGCAGATTATAATGGAGATCGATTAGGAGGTTATGCATTAACGAATGCAGGAGTAACCTATAGATTTGATCTTGGATCTAATAAAATGACCTTTAGAGCAAACGTCTTTAATGTATTTGACAGAATTGCGATACATGGGTCTGATGCTTACGGATATTATACTGCTAATGGAAGAACATTTAACGCTTCTATGAGGTATGAATTCTAAATATATTAATATATTATAATATCAAAACGTCCCGATAACATCGGGACGTTTTTTTATTCCTTATTTTTACAAGGATAAATATAACTATCTTTGAAATTCTTAATTTAAATAAAAAACCATGTACGAAACACTTCAATTTATACACTCCTATTGGGCTTATGTTACCCTTTTATTAATCATATTAGCGACATTAAATGCCTTAAAAGGGTTGTTTTCTAAAGGAGAATTTAAACATAAAGATTTTAGAATTACTTTGTTTGCTTTAATTGTAACTCATATTCAAATTATACTAGGATTGTTTCTGTTTATTTATTCTCCCAATGCTATGGGAGCTATAAAATCTGGTGGAATGGGATCTGTAATGAAAGATGCTGCGCTTAGGTTTTCGACAGTAGAACACCCTTTAATGATGATTATTGCAGTAGTTTTAATTACCATTGGATACTCAAAACACAAAAAGAAGGAAGATAGTAACGCAAAATTTAAAACGGTAGCTATTTTTTATACCATAGCACTATTGCTAGTATTAAGTAGAATTCCTTGGGGAAATTGGTTTAACTAAATACTGGAATTACAAAGCATAAAAAAGCATCAAATAGACTATTTGATGCTTTTTTAATGCTACTAAAATTATTCCGAAAGAGTTGTCATTATTCTTACGAATTTTAGTTATTTTTTTCCTTTACTAAATAGATGTAAACAGGAAAATGATCGCTGTAACCTCCTGTGTATCCTCCTCCAACAAAACTTCTGTAAGGGTATCCTTTGTAGCGTCCTTTAGAATTTACAAGATACGATTTATGATATATTGCCGCTTTGTAATAGCGATAGCTTGAATAATCCTTTTTTGTTAGTTCGGTAGAAATAATCATCTGGTCAAATAAATTCCAATTATCCCTATAAGCCAATGTCCCTAGCCCTTTTCTAGCCATATCTTCCATGGGGTTATAAAGCTCTTTTATCTTTAGATTCTCTTTTTTTCTTTTTGCTTTAAGGTGTTTTTTTATACTAGCATTTGTAGGGTCGTCATTAAAATCTCCCATAGTAATTATTTTAGCATAAGGATCTTCACTAAATAACGAATCTATTATTTGTCTATTTAATTTTGCAGCTTTAATCCGTTTAGGGCGACTTCGTTCTTCTCCACCACTTCTAGACGGCCAGTGATTCACGATAAAATGAATTTTCTCCCCATCAAACATTCCACTTACTATTAATTGATCTCTTGTGTAGATTCGTTTAGTAGGGTCGTTGTCCCTATATATAATAAGCTCGTGTGCTTTATAATTGGTAGGAATAAATAAATTTTTTCTATACAAAAGCGCTACATCAATCCCTCTTCTGTCTGGCGAGTCAAAATGGATAATTCCATAATCTTGTTTTAATAAGGGTTCTTGATTTACTAAATCTTCTAAAACCCGACGGTTTTCAATTTCAGAAAGACCAATAATAGCAGGAGTAGTACCTGTAACGTCACTCCCGATTTCAGAAATAACTTTTGCCATATTTTTAAGTTTGGCATTATAAATTTCTTCGGTCCAATGATCTTTCCCATCTGGTGTTCTGTCATCATCAAAAGTTAAAGGGTCATTTTCAAAATCGAAAAGATTTTCAACATTATAAAAAGCGATGGTATTTACCTTATAAGATTTTTTTTCTTGAGAAAATATAGCGCTAAAAGAAAAAACAATTAATAATAGAGAGAGTCTTAAATTCATTATAAACGTAAATTTTAATTCATGCAAAGTTGCCTTATTAAAGGAAAGCAAAGGTAATTAATTCATTGAAATAATGTAAATTTGTAATCAATTTATGCAAATTTATTAATCACTAAAAACAATTAACTACAAAAATGAAAAAAAACATTTTTACCTTATGTATTGTGTTTATGGGTGTTTTTACAGTACAAGCTCAAGATGCAGTTGTAAAGGGAAGGGTGGTAGATACACATTCGAGTGAAGTTATTTCAGATGTGCAAATACATATTCTGTCTTCAAATTTTGAAGCTAAGACAGATAATGAGGGATTGTTTGCATTAACAGGTTCAGATTTTCCACAAGGAGAACAAGTGCTTGTGGTAAGCAAAAATAATTATGTAACTCAAAGTATTCCTATTACCATTCAAAACGGAAAAACGATTAATCTAGACCCGATACTATTGGCTATAGACTTAACCGAATTAGAATCTCAAATCGGGGTCATTAATTTGTCAGATAGTGAGCTAGATGGAGATATGGGTGGAGCCGCAACAAATGTATCTGGGCTATTACAAGCCTCTAGAGATGTATTTTTAAGTGCTGCCGCCTATGATTTTAGCGCAACATTTTTTAGACCTAGAGGTTTAGACAATGCCGATGGGAAAGTACTTATCAACGGGATTGAAATGAACAAGCAATTTAACGGTCGCCCACAATGGGGAGATTGGGGAGGTTTAAATGATGTACAACGAAACCGAGAATTTACGATGGGCCTTAAAGCAAACGATTATACATTTGGTGGGCTTGCAGGAACAACTAATATGGTAATGCGTGCATCAAAATATAGAAAAAGCGCACGTATTTCAGTTGCAGGAGCAAATAGAAGCTATCAAGGACGTATAATGGCATCGTACCATAGTGGACTTTCAAAAACAGGTTGGGCATATTCTTTTTTAGCGTCAAGACGTTTTGGAAATGAAGGATATATTGATGGCACATTATACGATGCTAATTCATTTTTTGCTTCCGTAGAGAAAATAATAAACGATCAACACAGCCTTAATTTTACGGCTTTTTACACTCCAAATAGAAGAGGACGGGCTACTGCAATTACTCAAGAAGTAAAAGATTTAAAAGGAATTCGTTACAATCCTAACTGGGGATACCAAGATGGAGAAAAGCGTAATAGCCGAATTAGGAACATTAAAGAGCCTGTATTTATGTTAAATCACTATTGGGATATAAATGAGAAAACAACATTAAATACCAATATAGCTTTCCAAACAGGACAAATAGGAAATTCCCGTATAGACTCTGGAAACAATCGCAACCCTTCAGGGAACTACTATCAAAAACTTCCTAGTTATTTTTTACGAGATGAGAATCCAACATCTTATGACTATCAACAAGCCTATCTTGCAGAACAAGAGTTTATTAATGATGGTCAAATAGACTGGGAATCGTTGTATAGAGGTAATGCTAATTCATCTACGGGCAATGCTGCTTATATTGTTCAAGAAGATAGAATAGATGACACCCAATTTTCAATGAATAGTATTTTCAACACTCAATTTTCAGAAAATATATACTTTAATGCGGCTGTAAATTACAGAAACTTACAAGGAGAATATTTTGCAAGTGTGGTTGATCTATTAGGTGCTGATGGGTATTTGGATGTAGATTATTTTGGAGATGGAACTCAAAATAACCTGCAAAATCCTAATAATTTTGTACAAGAAGGCGACAGATATAAATATAACTACGAGCTAAATGCGAGTGTTATTTCTGGTTTTGCCCAAGCACAGTTTAAATATGCAGTCGTAGATTTTTATATAGGAGCTAACTATGCTCAAACAAGTTACCAACGTACAGGTTTGTTTGAAAATGGTTATTTTGAAGGAGAACGTTCTTTTGGAGATAGTGAAAAAGTAGAATTTTCAACGTATGGTATTAAAGGAGGAGCAACTTATAAAATTACAGGTCGTCATTTAATAGACTTAAATGCAGGGTATTTTACAAAAGCCCCAACGATGCGAAATACATTTGCAAATGCAAGACAAAATAATGATATTGTTGAAAACCTTACCGAAGAAAAAGTGCAGTCTGTAGACCTTAGTTATATCTATAGATCACCAATTGTAAAGGCTCGTTTAACAGGGTTTTATTCTGGATTTGAAGACGCCACCGATATTGGATTTTTCTTTACACAAAATGCTTTAGGAGCAGATGAAAACAATGCCTTTGTACAAGAAATTGTTACAGGTATTGAAAAAAGAAATGTAGGTGTAGAACTAGGGATTGAAGCGCAAGTATTACCAACACTTAAATTAAAAGCTGCGGCATCTGTTGGGCAATACATTTATAATAATAATCCAAATTTATATTTATCTAGTGATGATTTTGGTGAAGCAGGAAACGATATTCCAACACAAGGCTTAAGAGAAGTCGCCTTAAAAAACTATCACGTAGCGGGAGGCCCTGAAAGAGCATACCAATTAGGGTTTGAATATAGAGCTCCAGAATTTTGGTGGGTTGGTGTAACCGGAAATTATTATTCAAATGCGTATTTAGACATCAGTAATTTACGAAGAACGAGTGATTTTTATACAGATTTTGACGGACAACCATTTAACGATTATGATGAGGAAGTTGCTAAAGAATTACTTCGTCAAGAAAAAATAAACGACTATTTTCTTGTAAATATTGTTGGAGGTAAATCTTGGAAGATTAAAAAGTATTACGTAGGGTTCTTTGCGACGATTAACAATGTTTTAAATCAAGAATTTATTACAGGTGGTTTTGAAGATTCAAGAAGAGCAAATTACAGGCAACAAATAGAAGAACAAAATAGAGAAAACGGACCTTTATTTGGAAATCGTTATTTCTTCGGAAATGGTACTACATATTATGTAAATGTGTATGTTAGATTTTAATAAGCAAACAAAAAATAATGGCGTAAAAAACGTCACCATAAATTAATACAAATGAAAACTTTAAAATATTTTAAACTAATTATCCTAATACTTGTAGCAAGCTTTGTAGTTTCTTGTGTACAGGATGATGATTATGATGTTCCTAATATAGAGGTTGAATCTCCTGTTTTAAGCGGGACTCAAATAACAATAGGGGCTCTTAAACAATTGTTGTTACAGGAGCAAGAAAATAACGGCAATAATATACTAGCTATAGAAGATGATTTTTATACAACTGGATATGTAATTTCTAACGACGAATTCGGAAATTTTTACGAAGAGTTAATTATTCAAGATGAAAAAGAAAATCCAACCACAGGAGTAAAAGTGCTTATAGATGTTAGCCCATTATACATAACGTACGAATTTGGAAGAAAAACACATATACAACTTCAAGGGCTTGCTGTAGGTTTAGATAGCGGCGTATTAACTATTGGAACACGAAGCGGAAATAGTCTTGAGAATATTGGCTTTAGTCAAATGGAAGAATATGTAAAAAGAGATGTTGAGGTTGAAGAAATTATTCCATTACCATTGAATATTTCAGATTTTGATGATGATAAAACCAACTTATATATAAGACTTACAGATGTGCAGTTTAACCGTAATGAAGTTTTAGGTGAAAATAGAATGACGTATGCAGCAGAACCTGGAGATGATTTTGACGGTGAGCGAACATTGGAAGATTGCCAAGAAAACACATCAGTAATTTTCAGCACAAGTACTTTTGCAGATTTTAAAGCAGTATTATTACCTCAAGAAAGAGGGAGTTTAGACGGAATTTTAACATACAACTATTTTGGAGACACATTTAATATAGTAGTAAATTCTCCAGCAACTATCAATTTTGATAATGAAGACCGTTGCGATCCAGATTTCTTTTTCTGTACTACAGAAAGTGGAGGAGGAACAGCATTTTATAATGAAGCCTTCGAAGCTTTTAACTCTATTGAAGAGTATGTTGATGCGGGTTGGACAAACGTAAATGTAAGTGGCGGAAATACCCTTTGGGAAATAGGAAATTTTAATAATAGTAACTATGCCCAAATATCTGGATTTAATACTGGAGAAAACGAGATTGATGTTTGGTTGGTAACACCTTCAATTAATATGGATACTACCACTAAAGAAGAATTATTATTCGATATTCAGGCTAATTATGATAATGGAACTATTTTAAGCGTATTAATTTCTACAGACTTTACGGGAGACGTTACTACAGCTAACTGGGAACTTCTAGACGCTACAATCCCTGTTGGACCTTCAGGAGGGTTTGGAGATTTTGAACCTGTTGGGCCAATTAATATTTCTTGTATTGATGGAACTATAAATATTGCATTCTTATATGAAGGATCTGACCCAAATGCTACAACAAGATACCACGTTGATAATATACAAATAACAGGAAATTAAACACAAAATATTTCTGGAGCACTAAAAAAAGCTGTCTATATAGATAGCTTTTTTTAGTGCTCCAATTTAGTTAGCAAACCAATTTTTTTTTGTTTCTTGGTTAAAGAATTATATAGTATAAAAAACAAAAAAGTAAGCAGATTAATAATCCATTAAAAAAACGTTAACTTTATAAAAAATTGTTCCGCTATTTATATTTATTGATAATGAAAAAAATACTACTCTATTTATTATTCTGTATACCTACATTACTTATTGCACAGCAGGTTGAGCTCTTTCAGCAATTTAATGGAAAGTATGATTTTACTGCATTTGGGAATACTTTAAATGCGTCTCCAAATCCTTGTTTCCTTCAACCAAGTAGTACTGCTGATTTGAATTTAGGCCCCACTGAAACCTTATTGTCAGCTCATTTGTATTGGTCAGGACCGTGGCCATCCCCAAATGGGGGTGACCTAGATGTTACCCTTAATGGTATTCCGATAACTGCTTCGAGAACTTTTAGTTTAACGTCTGGAGTGGGTAATGACTATTTTGCGGCCTATGCAGAAGTTACTAATATTATTGCTTTGAATGGAAATGGAACGTATACTTTTGCAGATCTTGATATTGATCTAGCTGCCAGTGGTGCTTGTGGTAACGGTACAGATTTTGGTGGTTGGGCAGTTTATGTTATATACGAAGATCCGGCATTATTGTTAAATCAAATGAGTCTTTTTGACGGACTTGAATATATATCTGCTACTAATCCTTCATTGGAAATTATCTTGACCAATATTGAGGTAAGCTCCGATGATTTTTCCAAAATAGGCTTTTTGGCGTGGGAAGGTGATTCTGGAATTGCAGTTAATGAAACTCTTCTTATTAATGGAATTTTAATTGATAATCCTCCGCTTAACCCGGGAGATAATGCTTTTAATGGTACCAATAGTTATACAAATTCAAATGCGTTGTACAATATGGATTTGGATTTTTATCCCTTGGAAGGCATTATACAACCTGGAGATGTTAGTATAACAATCAATTTAACTTCCTCACAGGATTTTGTGATGGTTAATAATATTATTACCAATGTTAATTCCGAAATACCTGATGCAACCATTAGCATTGACAATATCGGAGTTTTTTGTTCAGATAGTAGTTTAGAGGTTGATTATACAGTTTATAACGTTAATAGCACGGCTCCTTTACCTGCAAATGCACCCATTGCTTTTTATGCTGATAATGTATTAATTGGTCAAACACAAACAACAGTAGAGTTACCTATTGATGGCTCCGAAAGTGGAACGATATCTTTGTTTATTCCAGTAGGAACCCCTATAGTTTTTACATTGAAGGCAGTCGTGGATGATGATGGTACTGGAAATGGGATTATACTTGAAACAGATGAAACTAATAATGAATTTGAAATTATTATTGATTTAAACCTTGAAGGGTTGGATTTGGGCCCTGATATTGTTAGTTGTTTTGGTGATATTATTATTTTAGATGCTGATGTAGGTGACCCTGACTTTGTTTATCAATGGTTTTTTAATGGAATAATAATTCCAGGAGCGACAAATCCTACGTATCCAGCTACTCAAACAGGGACTTATTATGTAGAAGCATTTGAAGGGGTTTGTTTCGTTTCAGATGAAATATTAGTCAATCTTGACCTACAACCTATAGCTGTTGTTCCCGATGATCTTATTTTATGCGATGAGGTTCCCAATGATGGTTTTTCAGAGTTTGATTTAACGGTACGTGATGTTCAGATTATTAATGGTCAGGTTGATACATTTGTA
>JAUVAS010000108.1 GCA_030591585.1 Flavobacterium sp.
AAGAAGTTTTAATATAGGAATGAATTTTAATTTTTAATAATAACTATAAATCAATATAAATGAAAAATTTAAAAATACTAAAAATTACTTTAGCCTTACTCATAGGAACAAGCATCACAATGACAAGTTGTGACGAAAAAGATGAACCCATAGTAAACCCACATAACGATGCTTTTGGGGATGTTTTTGTAAAAAAAGTAAAAATGCCAGATGGGAATGGTGGTTTTGCTGATAAATACGGATTAACATTCTATGCAGGTGGAGAAGGTTTAAAAAGTTGTAAAGTAACTTATCCTGATGGAACTACGGAAAAAACATTAGCAGAATATTGGAAAGGAGCTGGTAATTTACGTCGTCATCCAAGTATGAATCCAGCAGATGGTGAAATGAAACCTGCTATGCCTGCATCAGGTGAATATATTTTTACATTAATTTTTAATGATGGTGAAACCAAAATAATAAAAGATGCATTAAGCGATATACAAATAAATGCAATGACAGGTTTAATTGCTACATACAATAAGGAGAACGGGGAAATATCTCTTGAATGGAATGCAATTGAAAGTGTAGATGGTTATATGGTTAAATTTACTGATGAACAAAAAAATAGTAGTAAACCTATTTTTGTAAACAAACTACCTGCTAGTAAGACTAGTTATACATTTGACAAGACTACTCAAGGAAACCCTGGATGGATGCAACAAGGTGTACCTACAGATGGTCAAATTACCTATGTATTTGTAGTCGGCATAAAAGCAGAAGCTGGAGCAACGGGAAATACTAAAGAGCAAAATAGACAGTGTATGACAGCTGCTGGAAAAAAAATTATTTGGTAGAAGCTAAAAAGGAGTATGTTTTATTTTGCAAAACCGATAGAGGAAAAAACTCTGTCGGTTTTGATATATGATTATGAGTTGAACTAATCCCGCTATCGATAGCTATCAAGATTAACGGAATTTAAGGCTTAATATAATGCCTTATTACTTAATAAATGTGAAATAATGAAAATAATAAAGATAATAGTTACAGCACTATTGCTAATTTGTTTTGCAAGCTGTAAAAACAAAGAGACAGAAGTTAAACAAGTAGAAAATACTAATAAAAATATTGTTTTTGCCATACCATTTGCACCCGTTTCTTACCCCATTATTAAAATGGTAGCAGACGGTTGGAATTACTACATTAGACAGGACATTAGGTTGCGAGATTTAGAGTTATATAAATTAACTTTGAATTATGAAAAAAAGAAGCAGAAATTACAGTCCATCATTTAAACAAAAGGCAGTAGAATTAAGTTATGCCCGCGATCATGTAAAATAAGTATGTGAAGAATTAGACATTCCTTATTCAGTATTGCATCGTTGGCGTAAAGAATCTACTACCTATGGTAAGAACAGTTTTCCAGGGCGTGGAAAAGCAAAATTAACAGACGAGCAAAAAGAATTAGCACAGTTAAAAAAGCAATTAAAAGATATTTCAGAAGAGAATGAAATATTAAAAAAGGTGGTTCGCATCTTTTCCTAGAAGGGCAGGATAAATTTAGGTTTATAAAACATCATAAATTTAAGTTTTCTGTTGAGAAGATGTGTAACGTATTACAAGTAAGTACAAGTGGTTATTACAATTGGTTAAAGGCTAAGGTTTCAAAACTTTGGTTATATAATCAGAAGCTATCCGAACTAATTACGACTATTTTTAACGATAGTTTTAAAAGTTATGGAGCACCAAGAGTAAAAGTAGCATTAGAAAACCTAGGGCATTATGTTTCAAAGCCTAGAGTTGCACGATTAATGCGTGCTAATGATTTATTTGCTAGACGAAGAAGGAAGTTTATCAATACCACAGATAGTAAACATAATTATCCTATAGCACCTAATATGCTGAATCGTAATTTTAAAACAACATGAGTAAATCAAGTTTGGGTATCCGATATTACATATATACAAACCAAACAAGGCTGGGTTTATTTAACGGTTATTATTGATTTATTTAACAGAAAAGTAGTTGGCTGGTCTATGAATGAAGATTTAACGACCCAAAACACAATCATTGCTGCATGGATTATGGCTGCAAACTCGACAATACTAACTGAAAAACTTATTTTTCATTCAGATAGAGGTGTTCAGTATGCTAGCTATAGGTTTACTGATATACTTAAAAGCTATGATGGTTTAGTAAAACAATCTATGAGCAGAAAAGGAAATTGTTGGGACAATGCAGTAGCTGAAAGCTTTTTTAAATCTCTAAAAGTAGAATGGGTATATAAACACACATATACTTATAGATCACAAGCTGAATTATCTATCTTTAGTTGGATTGAAACTTGGTATAATAAAAGAAGAATACACTCCTATTTAGGGGGTAAAACTATTAACGAATTTGAAATAGAAATGTATAACCAAAATGTAGCTGCGTAATCTCTCAATTAATTGTCCATTATTTTGTTGCAAGTCCATATAGTGTAAGCAATGAAAATGGCACAACTAATGGAGTAATAATAAAAGATCAAGAATCTTCAAAAAAAGTTTTTGAGTTCGCATCTGAAGCAAGGTCAGATGACAAAACTGGAATTGAATTTGCTCATGTTGAAGGAAAAAATGAGTCTGATGGATCCTATACTTCAGTAGTTGCAAATGGCACGAATAAAGGAGTTGATACGGGAGGAATTGTTGAGGGTCTTTCCAACAATGGGACAATAGTAGAATCAGCAAATCATAGTCACCCAGGACCAGATGGATATAAAGAGCCAAGTGGGATATATAATGATGGCACGCCAAATGGAAAAATGCTAAGTCAGAATCGGGGAGATATAGCCGTATCAAGAAAGCTAAATAAATTTTTGAAAGGAATTGGAAGAAAAATGGTAAAAATGAAAATTTACCATCCACAGTCAAAAACTTACACATCGTTTGGTGTTAATGGTTTAAAAACCAAATTGAAATGAGAAATCAATTAATTATTTTATTCGCTTTTCTGATTTGTTCAGGATGTGCAACAAATGATGAATATATTTTTAACCAGGCTTTTATCAACTCTGGAGCTAAGAAATTTATAGATTATTACATTGATTACTCCGACCTTCCTGAGTCAATGAATGAGATTTCGATATACAATCGAATCAGTAATAGTGATACTATTTATTACATTAGTTCAGGAAGATTGTCTAATTTTAGTGTTAATAGCGCTAGAAAAGATTCTGACTATTCAACAAAGTATCTCAATTATCAAATTTTTATTTCAAAGGATTTGAAAAATATTTTTTTTCAAGAAAAGGGCAATATAATAGTGGAGAAAGAACTTATAATCTTTTATGATGAAGATTTCATTCCATTGACCGAGGATATTTCTATATGGGAGTTCCAAGTAATTAACCACAAAATAGCTAATTTTAAATTTAAGTTCTGTAAATTAAGTCAAAAGGAAGTAAACGAGATTGAAGAAATTACATTGAAACATTAGTTCTAAAATTTTTATGACTAATACCTCGAAAGTCATTTCTTTTGGCACAATGAAACAAAATGAACCGCACTATATTGATGATTCTATAACAGAAACTTGTCTCATCTAATGAAGTAAAAGCCAAAACCAAAGCATTGAGCTGTGGTTTTTTTAGTTGTTAGGTTTTCTAATAAAGAAGGTTTTTTCAAGTATCCATCCGTAAAAAGTAACAAGATAGTCAAGTACATATTTTTCATATTCAGGTACATCCGAAAAATCAAAAAAGAAACCATGTCCAGGTCCTATAATATTATTATGATGAGCTGCAATTTCTACGATTCTTTTACAAAAATTTGTCCCATATAAGGGATTCAGAGATAATGAGATAGTTGTGCTTTGATTAAAATCAAACTGTTTACAGTATTAATATCATTTTAATATAAAATGATAAAGATCTATTTAAATAATAATTGGTTTTATTAATTATGAATATATAAATTCAATAAGAAATAATTAACAGTATTAATTATTAAACTGAGGAATAGAAAAGGAGTTTAATTAGAAAGTTAAAATTAGTATAATAATGACAACCAAAACTATGCCTATATTCTAAAACATTACAGATAAATAGAACTCTTAGAATACGAACATTTGGTCTAAACAAAAAGTAGAATAAAATAGGATGGGAGGTGTTACGGCAAGATATGTTTACAGGTACCTGAAAACTACTTGCCAATTTCGTAAACTCCATTGGATTTAAAAATTTCGCAACTCAATTTTTATGAAAAAAAAGAAAAAAGGAATAGGA